>NZ_JACJEO010000018.1:0-116757 GCF_014164115.1 Pseudoalteromonas sp. SG45-2 | reverse complement strand
TTCTAATTTGATTGCTGCAGAATACGTTGCACGTTTTAATTTCGTCATTTTTTCACCCAAATTTGTATGCTTATCAGCATAACATTTCTTTCTTAATGGGTGGCCAAAATTAATTTACCACTACAGTTATCCAATCCATTTTCTACTGGAGATGGAATCAAAGTAAGAAAAAAACAAAAGATAATGAGAAAAAAAGACGTTAGAGTAAGAAATAAATTTCAGCAGAAAGCGTTACGAATTAAAAAGGGTTTAAAGTCAAAAAACTAGTTTTTTTCGTATCGCAAGCCCTTCTATTTTGCATGCTGTGTTTTTAATATAAATATTTATTCGAATTGTATTTACATCGATCAAATTTTATGAAATATTATGTAGCACAAATGAGCTACGTGGGTTTTAGCATGGAAACCAAATCAGAAACTGTAAGAGCTAGAGTATCTTCGGAATTAAAAATTGAGTCTGAAAATGTATTATCAGCATTAGGTATGAGTCATTCAGATGCTATACGCATACTTTTAACTCAAGTATCTTTAAGAAAAGAATTTCCAGTCGAGCTTACCTGTCCAAAAGGATTTGTTGATGCGAGTAATAAGCTAGAAATAGTTGAAGGCACTAGAAATAAAATTACCTCAAAAAACTTTATTGAAGAATCAATTAAGGCTATAACGTTCCCATTTAAAAAAACAGATCCGATGTGGGATGATAAAAGATTTGCAGAATTATTTGATGAGTTGCAAACTTCGGGACATGCATTGACTAAGAAATTATTAGAGCTTTATGACTTAATGGTGGAGTTTAACAATGCTATTGAGTCTTCTACTAAGAGCTTTGAATTTCATGATCTCCTTGATTGCGTAGATAAAATATCTGAATTAAAAAAAGATATTAATAATTTAGCAAGTATAGTTTTACTAAATAAGAAAGCTTATGTCGACTTTGCTAATAATTTTAAGCATAAACTCAAAAACTATATAGTTGATTAATTTAGGATTTATAAAAATGAATATATATGGGGTAAGTATTAAACTTCTGATATTAATGATTATATTAATATTTGTACCTTGGTGGGGCATTTTTACAATTTTAATATTACTACCCATTATATTCATTTTATATATCTCATCGGCTAAAGAAAATGAAAATTTTGAAGTTGATGAATCTAAAAGAGCAGATTTTGCATTAGATAAAATACGAAAATTACCGACAATTAATAGAGTTTTAGCTTCTAGTAGCTATACCTATATGGAGAATGAGCTTTTATCAATAGTACAAGAGGCAAGGTCAATTGTAATTCTTAAATCAAATATATCTTCGGAAGCAAGCGATATTCAAGATATGATGGATTCAATTACAAAGCTAGAAAGTGCAAATGCTCAAGCGCGTGGAAATGCAACCGCATTTGCGCCATTAGTAGGTAAAACCCCAAATGTTATAGAAACAAATTCAAAAGACTACTTGCAAGAGCTTCTAGTTAAAAAAAGTGAAATAAGGCAAGAATTAATAAATAAAATAAATATATATAATAATCAATTAGATGAATTGAAGTCATGGCGTTCAAAACCGTTCTTATCTTGGTATTTAACAAAACTTAATTACCCTGATATCGAGCATTTCCCTTTATCATTTTCGTCAAATTTATAATTGGTAGTATATTTTTGAATGGTGGCTTGACGACAGCTAAATTTGATCAAATTTTATAAAGTGATAGTGTAAGTTAGAATTCGAAATAAAGACTTCAAAATTAAATATACTAAGGCTACAAATTAAATAGTTTAGCCTGTTCATTCATCCAATTTTCATCTATTTTAGGGTCATTGTTCTCATAATCATCAACCATTTGATTTATATGTTTAATATAACCTTCACGAGTATTTACTCCTGCTTTTAACATCATATCATCGGTTATTGGTGCATATGGACTTCCCAGTTTTCACTAGACAGTTTACTTTTGTAAAGAAAGGGCTGAAAATTAACATATTAAATGTGTAATAATTCTATTTAACTTTACATAAATTACTTAGATTATAAATAAATACATAAATATCAATGTGTTAATTTTGTTTATGTTAACTACCTTTTTAGCACACAGTTAAACTAAGAGTGTAAGAATAAATAGATTCTTGACACTTTTTACTCTAAACCCAGTATTCGTACTGGGTTTTTTATGCGTATTGCGCTGTGATGATAATCAAAAAACTATCAATATAAGACCTTATTAGGCTGTAAAGTGAAATAGTATTGTTGGCAATGTTAAATTACAGTAAATTTTATCTTGTATTTAATTGATATATATATCGTTAACACTTACCATTAAACTACTTTCCCCTGATTACACAATGAGAAACATGAAAACTAATATCTTATTTTTATTTCTTGTTTTTCAATTCTTGAGCCCTAGTTCACACGCTCAAACTCCTTCAAATGTTACTCATATTTTATTTATAAATTCAACAAATCAAGATATGCCTTGGTATAAAAGTGTTGAGCTTGGACTGCGTACAGAGCTTAAAAAACGTTCTTTTAGTTATGAACTATTTGTCGAAAATATGGATGTAAATCGCTTTGATGAAGTTAATCAAAAACAGTTAATGAAAGACTACCTCAAACAAAAATATAAAAATAAGCACATCGATATCATCGTTACTCAGTCGCCTTCTGCAGCGACGTTACTATCCCAATTAGATGATTTTTTTATAAATGTTCCACGAATATACTTAGAGCCAGGCGCCCAGTTTAATCTACCAAAAAAGACCAGCGGAGCTGTGATCCAAGCTAAATTAGATTATGCGTAAGCAACAGCAAATGCTGTTAATTTAATGAAGCCTAAAAAATTGATCGTGATTTTAGATACAAAAAACGATATTGGTATGAGCTTTCATCGAGGACTATTTTCGGTTATTAACCGTGATTTTTCGTATTTAAGTGTAGAAAAGTGGTTTGATCTTCCATTACCAGAATTACTCACCAAAGTAAGAAATGCCCCAGCAGATTCAATTATTTTATTTACCCCCATTTTTAGGCGTTACGATAATAAATCACTTAGCCCTTATCAGCTAGTAGAGCGATTAATTGAAGAAAGTCCGGCGCCAGTGTTTAGCTATTGGGAAGTACTATTAGGCTCAGGTGTTGTTGGTGGGTATGTATTGTCGGGTGAAAAAATAGGTAAACGTATTGCCGATTCAATAGTTTTTTATAATGAAAATAAAGCGTTAAATGAAATTAGTGGTGAAGGGCTTAGTACATACTCATATGATTGGCGACAATTAAGTAAGTTTAATATTGCTCCGCAGAGCTTGCCAGAAGAGTCAATTATCTCTTATTACGAGCCAACTTACTTTGAGAAAAATAAAATATTAATTTACAGCGCTACTGTAATTATTTTTATTCTTAGCAGTTTTTTAGTTTTTGTTTTGTTTTTAAACCAACGCCGCATTCAACTTTTAAAAGAGCTTGATGAAGAAAAGCAAAGATTAGAGTCGCGCGTTGAAGAGCGCACTGAAGAGCTTTTGCACGCCAAGGAAGAAGCAGAGCATCTGACATCCGCTAAGTCTGAGTTTTTAGCAAATATGAGTCATGAAATTAGAACCCCTATGAGTGGGATTATTGGTTTGACTAATATTTTGCTCGAAAAAGGTTTACCTGGTGAGTATGAGTATTATTTAGATAAAATTAAATACTCCTCAGATCAACTCCTGGTGGTTATTAACGATATTTTAGACTTTTCAAAAATTGAGTCTGGAAACATTAACCTTGAGGAATTTCCTTTTTCTGTAAATTCGATTGTTGATTATATCAAAGCAACCTTCAATGAATTGGCCCAAAGTAAAGGGGTCACATTTGATATTGTCATTGATGAGGCAGTTAAACTGGACTTAATCGGCGATGTAGTGCGAATAAATCAGGTGCTGTTAAATTTATGCTCTAACGCAATTAAATTCACCCCTCACGGCACTGTATCGGTTTTAATTGAGTCAAGAAAGTTATTAGACGATCCGCAAAGTGTTTGCTTATATTTTACAGTTAAAGACTCAGGTATTGGCATCGCTGAGGATAATCTTAGTAATTTATTTGAATCATTTACTCAGGCAGATAGTTCTACAACTAGGAAGTTTGGTGGTACAGGGTTAGGTTTAACAATTAGTAAGAGTTTATGCCAATTGATGGGTGGTGATATAACAGTACACAGCACTCAAGGTGTGGGTAGTGAGTTTGTAGCTTCGGTGGAAGTTAAATTGAACAACCAAGCGTTGATTGATGATACGCCTAACCTAATCTTTACTGATCCGTTTGATGTATTAATTATAGATGATAATGAAGAGGACCTTAAAGTAATTGAAAATCAGTTTACAGCTATGGGTTTAGCATGTACTGCGTGCTCGTCTGCTAAGCAAGCTATTGATATTATTGAACAGAATAAAGAAAAATTTAAAGTCATTATTGTCGATTGGATAATGCCAGCGATGAGTAGTGAAACATTTTTAACGCGTATTTATAATATTAATCCCCAGCTTTGCAGTAATATAATTGTACTTACAAGGGATCATGAGGTTTTACTTAATGATGTGGCTAACAAAATAAATATAAACACAATTTTGCAAAAACCTGTTTATTCGAGTGTCTTGTATAAGGAGGTGAGCAGTAGAGTGTTAGGTTTTTTTAATGAAGTGCCTAAAGTAAATACTGTGAGTGAACAGTCGCTGGCGGGTATTAAAGTATTAGTTGTGGAAGATAATTCAATCAATCGACTCATAGTTACCAACATACTAGAAAATAGCGGCGCTCAGGTTTACTTAGTTGATAATGGATTAGAGTGCATCCAAACAGTAAAATTAGAGCCGTTTGATATAATTTTAATGGATATTCATATGCCTATCATGGACGGTGTTGAGGCGACTCAAATTATTCGTAATGATAGTGATGAAACTATCGCAAATATTCCAATAATTGCCTTAACAGCTAATGTTATGAAAGATGATATTACACGATACTTATCTATTGGCATGAATGCTCATGTTGCAAAACCCATTAAAACACAAAAACTACGTGAAACTATAATTCGCTGTTTAAATAAATAGTTGCGCTATATAAGTAACTTAATATTTTTATCAAATACCTTCCGCAATCCCTTCCATTGGCTTGAGCCGATTTTTTAATAACTTAAAAAAATTTATAAAATAGAATTTGACTCACGCGTGTTTGCATGTGAAATTCCATATATTCGATTTTTCGTATATTCACTTGGTAAAGGTTGAGTTATAAATGTCAGAAGTTAATGGGTTACCAAATACAAATAAAATACACAGCGTTGTTCCACATACTAAAAATTTTAATGTTAGTTTTTCTGAGCACAAACCTAAAATTTTATTGTTATATGGATCATTAAGAGCGCGTTCTTATAGTAAGTTGGTAATAGAGGAGAGTGCACGTTTATTAACGTATTTTGGTGCTGAGGTTAAAATTTTTAATCCTGAAGGTTTACCTCAAACCGATAGTGAAGATGAATCACACCCTAAAGTACAAGAGTTACGAGATTTAATGCTTTGCTCAGAAGGGCAAGTATGGTGCTCTCCAGAACGTCATGGGTCAATGACGAGCATATTCAAAAACCAAATTGATTGGATACCACTCAATTTAGGTGGTGTAAGGCCAACGCAAGGTAAAACACTCGCAGTGCTGCAAGTTTGTGGTGGATCGCAATCATTTAATGTAGTGAATCAACTACGAGTATTAGGGCGTTGGATGCGTATGGTAACAATACCAAATCAGTCCTCAGTGCCACAAGCTCATTTAGAATTTGAAGAAAATGGGCGCATGAAACCCTCTCCACTTTATAATCGGATTGTTGATGTTATGGAGGAGTTGATAAAATTTACTTTGTTATTACGAGATCAAAAAGATTACTTTGTAGATCGTTATTCTGAACGTGTGGAATCTGCAGAAGAACTTAGCCAACGCGTTAATCAAAGCTCTATTTAGGACAGAACAATGGGATTATTTGAACGTTATCTTTCTGTGTGGGTAGCCTTAGCTATTACTTTTGGTATTGTAGCTGGTTCTATAATGCCAAGTGCATTTAGCTTAATTGCTGGTTTTGAATATGCCCATGTAAATATTGTAATCGCAGTACTTATTTGGTTGATGATTTACCCAATGATGGTGCAAATTGATTTTTCATCAATTAAAGATGTAGGTAAAAAACCAAAAGGGTTAGTGCTCACTATCGTTATTAATTGGCTTATAAAGCCCTTTACTATGGCGCTACTAGGCTGGTTATTTTTTAAGGGTATTTTTGCCGATTTTGTTGACCCACAAACAGCTACAGAATATATAGCTGGTATGATTTTGTTGGGTGTTGCGCCTTGTACCGCTATGGTGTTTGTGTGGAGTCAATTGACAAAAGGCGATGCTAATTACACCTTAGTGCAGGTATCAATAAATGACATAATTATGATTTTTGCCTTCGCACCTATTGCAGGGCTATTACTTGGTGTGACTGATATTACTGTACCTTGGGATACACTGCTATTATCGGTGGTATTGTATGTACTTATCCCGCTGGTGGCCGGTGCTGTTACCCGTAAAAAGCTTGATAAAGAAGATGACCATACGTGTTTAAATAACTTTTTAAAGGTAATGAAACCTTATTCTATTATTGGCTTACTCGCGACAGTAGCGCTATTGTTTGGTTTCCAATCGCAGATATTAATAGAAAAACCAGAGGCAATAGTTCTTATTGCAATCCCGCTTTTAATTCAAACTTACGGTATTTTTGCGATTGCTTATATTGCAGCTAAAAAAATGGGGCTTGCACATAACATAGCGGTGCCTGCATGTATGATTGCCACTTCAAACTTTTTTGAGCTAGCTGTTGCGGTTGCTATTTCATTATTTGGTTTACATTCTGGGGCTGCACTTGCCACTGTGGTGGGAGTGTTGGTAGAAGTCCCCGTAATGCTAAGCTTGGTATACTTTGCAAATAAAACCCGCCATTGGTTTAATTAAGGCGGTATGCAGCATAATCTCTGCTGGCATACTTTTTAAAATGATCTGTCGATGGCTTTCATCTATTTACAGAATAAAGGGCATAGCTGTTTATTTTTGTAAGTTCTCGTTTATCTGAGTGTTTTTTGTTTAGTACTATTAATAAACGTTTAAACTTAGTTTGCAGCCTTGTGCTTCTATAGATATTGAACAACACTTTAGTTATCAATATAACGAGTGGCAGGCTATGCAAAAGAGTAAACTCTGGCTTTTAAAGTACTTCAAAGGTATCTCTTTTGTTTTGTTTTTGATGATACTTATTAGTTTTAATTTCATTTTAAATGATGCATTACATCAAAAAGCACATGTTTCTGGGCAGCAGTTTGTTAAACGCGTTTATGAATTAAATTTATCTCCCTCTATAAATAATGAAGTGTTGGTCGCATTAGCTAAAAATGAAGGCTTTAAGTTAGAGCTGCAAAATTCTTCTGATCACTTTAGGAACTTAGTAAATTTAGAACGCGAAGTTTTTACTTTTAAAACGTTAAGTTTGAGCCTTTATCACTATCCAGTGTGGGTAACACAAAGCTACTTATTTATATTTTTGAATCTGATTATATTAGGCGCTGCTAATTGGTCTTATCGCTGGTGGAGCCTGTTAAAAGTCAACCGTAAAGTAATGCTTAAAAATACAGTTATACAGCCGACTAAAATTATTCAACAAAGGCATAAAAATACTCAACTAATCGAACAGGCAAAAAAATGTGATTTAAGTTCTTTGTATGGAGTTAATACTGCATCACATAACTTATTTTTACTTATTGAGTGTGATTGTAGCTATGATAAAAAAACGGATATAGAAGCCAATTTTAAAGTCTTAATTACTAAAAAATTAGCCGAACTTAAAGGTGTGTCGGTAAAAATACTAAACTCTAATTACTTAGCGGTTACCTTACCAAACATTTCTATTAGCGAGTTGAATAGCTACGTTGAAAAGCTTCATAAAAATGTGTTTTTAATATGTCAAAATCATCAAAAAAATATTACTCATAAAAATATTAAAATAGGTGCGTGTGATTATCAATTAGGCGCTGATCAAGTGGCGGTTTATAAGCTAGCAAAATCAGCACTCGCGCTATCACAAAGCAGCCTATTGCAGCATTGCCACCGTTTAACGTTAAATCACTGCCAAGAAAAACACCTCTCTAGCAAACAGGTTATAGAAAACATTAAAAAGAATAAATTTATATTATTCTTTCAGCCTGTATTTGAACTCTCTAGTGGAGATATCCTGCAGCATGAAGCTCTTATTCGGGTTAGGCATAGCCAACTTGGTTTACTGGCCGCTCGTTATTTTATTAAGCAGGTTTATAGTGATCAAGACGCTTTAATATTAGATAAAGCTGTAATAACACAAGTCAAAAAGCTAATGCTCAGTGAGTCTTCGGCTTTAACAGTTAGTGTAAATCTACACCCTAAAAATTGGTTTAATACTGTATTTTGGGAGTGGTTAGCCAATCAAATGGCAGAGCTTAAGTTAAATACTAAATTACAATTTGAAATAAGTGAGGCAGAATTTTTTACTCATAGAGAGTCGATAACTAATGCACTCAATGTTATTAAAAAAGGGCATTCACATATTGTGATTGATAATGTAAAAAGCAGTGAGAAAGTAGCCATGCTAGTTGATTATAACCAAGTATGTGGGCTTAAGTTATCTTACGAACTGGTTCATTTATTAGATGAAAAAACTCAAAGTCAAAAGAAAATAAAAAGGATAGTCGAAGCCGCTAGTCTTTTAAATCTACCCGTATACGCGGTGGGCGTAGAGACTCAAAAAGAGCTACTTACGCTTACCAAATTGGGAGTGGTAGGAGCTCAAGGTTTTTACTTTTCAGAGCCACTTCAAGAGTTTACGCAAGCGGTATTTAATTAAGGTCTAGATTAACCCTCTATATTTAAGCCCATTTAAGCCTTGAAGCCCGCCAGTATGAACAGCAATAATTTTACTCCCAGATGGGAAATAATCTTGCTCAATGAGTTGCCACAATGCATACATCATTTTTCCGCTATAAATAGGCTCAAGCGGTAGGTTGTGTGTGCGGCCTATATCTTGGCAGAACTGCCATAACTCAGGTGAAAATTTTCCATAACCACCACCATGAAACTCTGTGAGTAACTGCCAGTTAGTTTGATTATTAGCTTTAGCGCTCAGCTTTTTTATTTCTTCATTTAAATAATCAGCTTGTTTTAATACCGCTATACCAATAACTTGTGTTGTTGAAGCACTGCCTTCTATTAGTCCAGCAAGTGTGCCACCACTACCTGTAGGACAAACTAAGTAGCTATGTTCGGGTAAGCTTTGTACTAATTCTTTACACCCTAATAAAGCATGTTCATTTGTACCACCTTCAGGGATGATATAAGCGTTTGGAAAACGCTCTTGTAGAGCATTAAGGTATTCGGTGGCGTGACGTTTTCGATATTCTATACGATTAACAACATGTAGGTTCATACCACAATGTTTTGCAAACTGAATTGTCGGATTGTTGTTATCAAGTTCTGGTCCGCGGATAATCGCGTGAGTTTTTATATTAAATTCTTTTCCCGCAGCTGCGCAGGCGTGAATATGGTTTGAAAACGCACCACCAAAAGTCAGAAGCTCTGTTTTATTTATCTTTTGCATATACGCTAAATTGTATTTTAATTTACGCCATTTATTGCCACTTATTAGCGGATGGAGTAAATCATCACGTTTTATACCTAAACAAATATTTCTCTTTTTTAGAAACGAGCTATCTAATTGTTGAATATAGTTATTTTCATCTATTTTGAATTTTTCACGCATTTTATTGGTTTTCAATTTGGCAAAGTAGTTAAAATGTACGACACTTATTTCATACTCAATTAACAATAGTAGCTATATGAAAGAAAAGCTGTTTTCATGGTTAAATCGTAGTTTAGATCCAAATACAGCTATTGGTGTTGCAACTTACGCAGATACTGTTAACGCGGTATGTTTAAAAAAACAACGCGACCAATGGATGGTTCACAGTTCTCACAGTGTAAATGTGTCTGAGCAAACCGATTATACCGCTGCAATTGTTGCTTGTACAAATGAGGTGTCTACTGATATTTGTGCAGTTAATTTAGTCATACCGCACTACTTTTATCAAATAGTGCAAATGGATAAACCAAACCTTAGTGATGAAGAAATCATTCAGTCGCTGCCTTGGACTACAAAAGATTTAGTTGATATAGCTTCTGAAAACATTGTAGCTGACTTTATCGATTATCCAATAACGTTACCAATGCAAAGCAGCAAAATGAATGTATTTATTACCAATAAGCTGCAGCTACTTCCGTTTATAGACAGTTTTGAACAAACTAAACCAGTTTTGCGTGCAATGACCTCTGAAGAAATGGTTTTAGTAACTTTATTTGGCTCATACAAAGAGGCGCATATGCTGATTGTGCAGCATGCTAATCATGAACCTCGAATCTTAATTATTCGTGATGGACAATTAGTATTAGCTAGGCGATTAAATGGTTTTTTAGGTATTTCAGACAAGGATCAAAACCAAGAACTAGTAGAGGCGTTAGGGTTAGAAATTCAGCGTTCGATGGACTTTTTTGAAAGCCAGCTCAAGCAACCGCCAATTCGCAGCATACAGCTACAGTGCGATGATTTATCTTCATTAACTCTTAGAGCCGGTCTTGCAGAGTTTTTACAAGTAAAAGTTGTAGATTTTGCGCCTAACTTAGAATTAGCGCAGCAATTAGAGCCAAACTTTTATTATGCGCTCGGAGCAGCCTATCAATTAACAGATCCGGAGTCTGTGCTATGAAAACCCGGATTAATTTTTATCAAAAAACCTTACGAGTACGCCGAGACCCAGTCCCTTTATCGGGAATGATTACACTGTGGTTAGGTGCGCTATTAATTATTGCAATCACGTGGGCTTTTTACAGTTATAAAACTTATTCAAGTGAGCTTGATTTAGAACAAAAAAAGAAATATCTCAAACAAGGAAAAGCTCAGTTAGAAGTTGTAAAACAGCAGCTAGCAGAGAAGCAAAATAAAACAATTTTTATTAATGAGCTAAAAACACTTCAGCAAGAGGTTTTGCATAAGCAGCAAATATTTAGTTATTTAGAGCAAAGCTCAGATCAATCCGCAACCGACTATGCGCAGGTTATGCAAGATTTAGCCAAGTATCACGAGCCTAATATCTGGCTTACCCATATTAAATTTGTAGGGCAAAGTGTCACGTTTCAAGGGCAAGTATCGCAGTCAAAATTTTTACCTATGTGGTTTAATAATTTAAAGCAGTCACCTTTTTTTATTGATAAAGAATTTTCAGTTTTAGAACTGTCAACAAAAGATGGTCTGAGTGAATTTAATGTGGCGACCGACCTTGCTGATAAAGGCGCTAAACCATGAACAACAAGAAAGACAAAGGTTGGCCTATTTGGGCAAAGTATCGAGCTCAATTTGCATCGCTGCAAAAGCGTGAGAAGTATTCCACTGTATTTGTAGGCTTATTCATGGTGATTTACCTCGGCCTGTGGTTTGTTATTTTTCCACAGCAAGATGAAGTTGCTCATATTCGCTCTGAACAAAATGCAGCATTGCAGGAGTTACAGCAGATAAATGCGCAACTCTCCATGTTAAATCAAGCACTAAACTACGACTACACTAAGGTTTTACGCAGTCAAATTGCACAAACCAGAGATGAGTTAGCAGAAATAAATAATCAACTTAATAGTTTTAGCCAAGGCTTTGTAGCGGCTAAAAATGTACCTGCCGTTTTAAAAGATTTGCTCGTAGATAGTAGCGACGTAAAAGTGAGTAGCTTTAATGTCAAACCAGCACAGGCTATCGATGTAGAAAAACTAGGTGAACATGATACGCAAACATTATTTTTTGAGCATCAGATGGTCGTTACTTTAGAAGGTAGCTACTTTAGCTTACAAAAATATTTAGCCGCATTAAAAAATAATCAAGATAAGTTATTAATACAGGAGTTTAGTTATCAGGTACTAGAGTACCCTCAAGCTGAATTAACTTTACAAATTGCTACAGTGAGCGCTAATGAAAAATTTATCGCATTATAATTTATGTTTTTTATTACTTTTGTTCACTTTCGCACCCAGTGCATTAGCGCAATTACGCGATCCTACTCAACCAAATATGTATGTAAATAACAACAAGAGTGTAACTCAAAACACAGAACTTAAATTGCAATCTATTATTAAAAACAGTACAGCATTTAAGGCCATTATTTCAGGCCATATTTATCGAGTCGGTGATGCTGTAGACGATTTTCGGGTGCTAAGCATTAACTCAAAACAGGTTGTGTTAGCAAATGATGATAAACAAATAAAATTAGAATTATATGACTATGAAATTAAAAAATAATTTATCTCATCCGTGGCTTGTTCTTCTATTGTTACCTACATTTTTAACTGCGTGCCATAGCTTTAAACCAGGTAAAGAGGTTAAAACTCATATAGAACAAGAGCTGGCTGAAAAGCCTGTAGATACTAAAGCGATTGCGCCTTTACAGATGCCGAGTGAGCTTACCCAAAGCCTACTATCATCAATAAATAATGAGCAAACTATAAGTGATGATTTATCTATAAAGCGTTTTGATGTAGCCGCTAATGACGTTGAAATAGGCGCCTTTTTTGCAGGCTTAACAGACGATACGCCTTTTAGTGTTGCTGTGCATCCTGAGGTAAATGGCACAATTAGTTTAAATCTTAAAAGCGTTACTTTTAATGAAGTCATTGCTGTTATTAAGCGTATGTATCCTTTAGATATTGTTAATGAAGGACGAATAGTACAAGTACTGCCAGCCAAAATGCGCACAGAAACAATACCTGTAAATTATTTAATGATGCAGCGCCATGGTCAGTCTACAGTGAGTGTGGTTGCTGGTGGGGTTAGTCAATTTGCACAAAGTGGCAGTAGTTCGAATGGTTCAAGTTCAGGTAGTAGTAACCAGCAAAATAATGAGTTTGGCGGCGATAATCAAAGCTTAGATTTAAACGGTTCTCGAATCCAAACAATTAATAAAAATGATTTTTGGCAAGAATTAGAAGTTGCTCTTAAGTCCTTAATTGGCGCAAGCGATGGGCGCTATGTTGTTGCAAGCCCACAAGCTAGTTTGGTAACCGTAAATGCATTACCAAGCGAAATTAGTCAGCTAAAAGAGTTTTTGCGTCAAAGCCAAGAAAACCTGCAACGCCAAGTTATTCTAGAAGCAAAAATAATAGAAGTAACTTTAAAAGATGAGTACCAACAGGGAGTTAACTGGGAGCGTATAGCGAGTGGTTTAGAAGGCGGTATTTCGTTTGCTACAACAGCGGGTTCTACTATTAGTAATAGTATTTCAGCCGCAATTGGTGGAGCGTCATCGCTAACCATTCAAAAAGGAGACTTTAACGGGGTTATTAATTTGCTTGAAACGCAAGGTGATGTGCAAATGCTATCTAACCCTCGAGTTACCGCTACAAACAATCAAAAAGCAGTTATAAAAGTAGGGCAAGACGAATATTTTGTTACTAACGTATCAAGTACGACGGTAACGGGTACTGCTACAACGACCTCGCCTGAAATTGATTTAACGCCGTTCTTTTCTGGTATTGCCCTTGATGTAACGCCGCAAATTGACAAGTACGGCTCAGTTATTTTGCATGTTCACCCTTCAGTAACTGAAACAGAAGAGCAGCTAAAAGTAATTACATTAGACGATCAACGTTTTGAGTTGCCTCTAGCACAAAGTAACATTCGAGAATCAGATACTGTTATTCGCGCTCAAAGTGGCGAAATAGTGGTTATTGGTGGTTTGATGCAAACATCAACACAGGATGAAGAATCAAAAACCCCCGTGTTGGGTGATATCCCACTATTTGGCAATTTATTTAAAAGTATTCGTAAACGCCAAGAGAAAAAAGAACTGATTATTCTAATCAAACCAACGGTTGTTATGCCAGATACTTGGAAAAAACAACAAGGTGAAAGCCGTCAGCTTTTAAAAACATGGTATGAAAACTAACTATGTATTTAAGCTTTTTTAATTTAAGTGAAATGCCTTTCACGTTAACCCCTAACACAGAGTTTTTTTGTGCACTTGAACCGCACCATGAAGCGATGCAAGTGTTAACAACAGCTATTGAAATGGGTGAAGGGTTTATTAAAGTCACTGGTGAAGTTGGGACTGGTAAAACGCTACTTTGTAGAAAGCTATTAAACCAACTTGAGCCAGATTACATTGTGGCTTATTTACCTAACTCTTATTTAAGCCCAGAAGAGCTTAGATGGGCGATTGCCATTGAGCTGGGTATGGATGTAGATAAAGCATTAGATCAGCAAGCACTAGGGCAGCTTATAAATCATCACTTACTCGACTTACAAGAAGATAATGAGCGTGTAGTGCTCTTGATAGATGAGGCGCAATGCTTGAGTTGGGAGACTCTAGAGGCGCTGAGATTATTTACAAACTTAGAAACAGAAAGTGAAAAACTAATTCAAGTTGTGTTATTTGGGCAACCTGAACTTGATGAAAAGCTGGCAAACAACAAAGTAAGGCAATTACGCCAACGTATCAGTTTTTCGTATAAATTACGGGCGATGACTGGCGCTGAGGTTGTTTATTATATTAATCACCGCTTACAAGTTGCAGGGTTTAATAGGCCTCCTTTATTTAATAATAGTATGGGGCTCAAAATTGCTAGAGCTAGCCGTGGAATTCCTAGGTTAGTTAATATTTTATGCCACAAAGCACTATTACAAGCTTACGGTGAAGGGTTAAATATAATAACAAATCGCCATATTCAACTTGCCATAAAAGATACCGAAGACTGCGCAAAGTATCGAACCGGACAATATTGGAGCTACAGTGCTTTAATGTTTAGTGTTTTAGCTATTGCTGCCATATGGGTATGGAGGCAGTTGTTATGAGCGTTATAAATAATATGCTTAAAAATATTGAGCAACGAGAAGCTAAACAAGTAAGTATTCAAGAAGGTATAAGTTTAAAGCCGATATATGATGTAAAAAATATTGCATTTAAAGCCGTAATTTTACTTATTATGCTAAGTGTCATTTTTTTAGCATACCTATATTTACCGACCGCCGACAAAAAAGAGACTCAACGTGAGTCTGTGTTACCACAGCAAAAAATGGTCGCGGTTCTAAGCTCTAATTTATCTGATTATCAAGATGAAAAAAGCAATGTAGAACCTTTAGTTGAGCAAGATGTTGTGAAAACGGTTGTGCAAGTTGAGCAAATAAAACCAGAAGTGAATGATTTAGCTGAATCCAAGTTGAGTGAAGCAACATTACTGGTTTCTCAACCAACGGCTGAGCCAGTTGTAATTGCCGAGGTTAAACAAGGCCCTGCACTAGCTAAAGATAATGTACTGGTAACTAGCGAAGCTATTGTCAGCAAACCAAAAATTGCTCCAATGATTAAAACTAAGTCTCAAAATACTATGACTAAAAGCGTGGCAGAAGCTAAGTCGCCACAGGCTTTATTGATTGAGCAATTAGCCGCAGCTAAACAAGCAATACAGTTTGGCTTATACAATGAAGCCATTAGTGATTTAAATATTATTTTAGCGCAATTGCCTTTGCACGTTGAAGCTCGAAATTTACTCGCTGCAACTTACTTTAAACAACAAGATATAAATTCTGCGCAACAGGTTTTGCAAGCAGGTATTCGCCAAAACCCTAACGTACTTGAATGGCGTGTAATGCTAAGCAAAATACTCATTATGCAACAACAGTATGAAGGAGTATTGCTGCTTTTAAGTGATGAATTTGAGGCTCAAGCGAATCTTGATTTTTGGGTGCTACAAGGTACTGCTGCGCAAAGTGCGAGTAAGCACCATAAAGCACTTGAAAGCTTTAAACATCTTACACAACTACAGCCTAGTCAAGCTAAGTGGTGGCTGGCACTTGCAACCTCAAAAGATGCATTAGGAGAGTACCTCGATGCTAAACAGCTTTACAAAGTGGCTCTAGATTTAGGTGGATTAAATACAGCTATGACGCAGCATGCATTACAGCGTTTAGTTGCGCTAAAGGAGGCCGTATGAGACCTAGTTTAAAAATGCGCTTAGGGGACTTACTTGTTCATGAGCACATGATCACCGAAGCGCAACTAAGCGAAGCGCTAAACGTTCAAGCTGCGACGGGTCGTAAATTAGGTTCGACGCTTATTACACTTGAGTTTATTAGTGAACCACAACTATTACGTTTTTTAGCGCAGCAATTACAAGTACCTTTTTTAGATATATCACAGCGAAAAATATCAGCTGATGTATCTAAGCTTTTATCTGAGGTTTATGCACGTCGCTACAGAGCATTAGTAATTGAAGACAATGGTGACTCTGTTTTAGTCGGGATGAGCGATCCTGCTGATCTAAGGGGGCTTGATCAACTTGCAACTATGCTTGCTCCTAAACGAATAGATTTAGCTGTTGTACAAGAAAGTCAAATAATGGCTGCGTTTGACAACGTATATCGTCGTACAGATGAAATTACTAACTTTGCAGCACAACTCCATGAAGAATATCAAGACGTAGAAGAGTTTGATTTAAACTCTTTAGGTGATGAAACATCTGATGCAACCGTTGTAAAGCTACTGCAATCAATATTTGAAGATGCTGTGCAAGTTCGCGCATCTGATATTCACATTGAGCCTGATGAAGGTTTGCTTCGCATTCGTCAACGTGTAGATGGCATATTACAAGAGCACACTCTTAACCAAGTAAAAATAGCATCGGCACTCGTGCTACGTTTAAAGCTTATGTCGGGATTAGATATATCTGAAAAACGCCTCCCTCAGGATGGTCGCTTTAATATAAAAGTGCGCAGCCATAGTATTGATGTGCGCCTATCTACTATGCCCGTTCAGCATGGCGAATCAGTTGTAATGCGTTTGCTTGATCAATCAGCCGGATTATTATCGTTAGATGAGACAGGCATGCCAGTACACATATTAAAACGTGTACGCAGCATTATAAAACGTCCGCATGGCATGGTTTTAGTTACTGGGCCAACAGGCTCGGGTAAAACAACCACACTATACGGTGCATTAAGTGAGTTAAACCAACAAGAAAGTAAAATTATTACAGTAGAGGATCCCGTTGAGTATCGTATTGGCCGTATTAACCAGGTACAAATAAATAATAAAATAGGGCTGAGCTTTGCAAGTATTTTACGGACCGCTCTAAGGCAAGATCCTGACATTATAATGGTTGGTGAAATGCGTGACCAAGAAACCGTAGATATTGGATTAAGGGCCGCTTTAACAGGCCACCTCGTACTATCAACGTTACATACCAATGATGCAATTACCAGTGCTATGCGTTTAATCGACATGGGGGCACCGGCTTACTTAGTGGCAAGTTCACTGCGCGCGATTATTGCTCAGCGATTAGTAAGACGAGTATGTAATGACTGCAGAGTACCGTACTTGCCAGATCGCCAAGAATTAAGTTGGTTAAAATATTTAGGCGAAGAGATTACAGATGCTCAATTTTCTAAAGGGCAAGGTTGCACCGCATGTAATCACAGTGGCTATAAAGGGCGTGTAGGTATTTTTGAGTTACTCGAAATGGATGATGCGATGATGGATGCATTACGGGTTAACGACACACAAGGTTTTGCAAAGGCAGCTAAAAATAGTGCTAACTTTTCGCCACTCTCAACAATGGCATTAAACTACGCCAAGCAAGGAATTACCTCTTTAGATGAAGTATTTAAAGTGGCTGAATATATCCCAGAAATAGTAGGGGATATTGATGCAACTATATAGCTACAAAGCGAAAGACAGCAAAGGTATGTTGGTTAAAGGGCAATTAGAAGCGAGTAACCAAGCTGGCGTAGCTGATAGTTTAATGAAGCGTCAATTTATACCAATATCAATCTCTTTAGTTGAAACAAAAAATAACATCAAAATTTTTGATAATTTATTTGTCGAAAAAATAACGCTAGACGACATGATTATGTTTTCTAGGCAAATGTATTCGCTATTAAAAGCAGGTATACCAATTATACGAGCAATGGTTGGGTTGGCAGAAACAACACAAAATAAAAAATTTAAAAATGTACTAATAGAAGTTACCAAGCAGCTCGAACAAGGCCGCGACTTATCCAGTGCAATGGCGATACATAACGAGGTATTTAGCCGTTTAACAGTATCCATGGTAATGGTTGGTGAAGGCTCTGGACGATTAGAAGATGCGTTTTATCAACTCGCTATTTATTTTGAGAAAGAACAAGAAACCCGAAAGCGTATAAAAGCAGCTATGCGCTACCCTACTTTTGTTATTTTGGCTCTAGTAGCGGCTATGATTATTTTGAATATTTTTGTTATTCCTACCTTTGCCAGTATGTTCGAAAAATTTGATGCTGAATTGCCATTAATGACTCAAATATTAATTGGCACTAGCAGCTTTTTTGTTAACTACTGGTGGTTATTATTGGTGATGGTTATTGGTTCTGTTTTTGCTTGGAGGCGTTATTTAAATACAGAGCCTGGACGCTTTAAGTGGGATCAATATAAATTAAAAATTCCCTTTATTGGCGATATTCTAAAACGTACTTTGCTTGCTCGCTACAGCCAAAGTTTAGCTATGGTATTGCGATCTGGTGTTCCCATGACCACTGGTTTATCACTAACAGCGCATGCCGTAGATAACAGCTATATGGAAAAAGCGATTATTACTATGCGCCAAGATATAGAAAAGGGCGATAGTTTACTCAGAGCGTCAAAAAGCTCTGAACTGTTTTCTCAGCTTGTATTACAGATGGTTGCGGTGGGAGAGGAAACTGGTCGGGTTGATGAGCTATTACAAGAGGCTGCTGATTATTATGAGCGTGAAGTTGATTACGATCTACGTAGTTTAACTGCAAAAATCGAACCTATTTTAACTGTGTTTGTTGCCATTATGGTGCTGATTTTAGCGTTGGGTATTTTTATGCCTATGTGGAACATGATGTCAGCGATTAAAGGTAATTAACCAAGTGATTGCGTCAAAGGCTTACTCAAAAGGTTTCTCATTATTTGAGTTAGTTATTGTTGTTATTTTACTGGCAGTAATTTTGAGCTTTGCTATACCTCAATATATAGGTATTAAAAATCAAGCGCATAATGCAAGCGTTGACGCTATAGCAGGTAGTTTCTCATCGGCCGTTGGCATGGTTAGGGGTCAATGGGAATTAGAAGGTAGACCAAACAGCAGGTCAAACAAAACATTTGTTAACTATGCAGGGGTAATAGTTGGTGTTGATGGGACGTTAGGTACACCAACAAGCGATGAAACAGAAAAAAAAGATACTCGTGCAGAAGTTATAAATGCGAATAAATGCCGCCAAGTTTTGAATATAATTTTACAAGATGCACCCAGTAGTACGTTAAGTAATGAATTATCGATAATAAAAAGTGTAAGTTTTTTAGTTAGGTACAATGCAGAAAATACGCAATGCGTCTATTATTTAACTCACACCATTGATGTTAAAAGTATACCTACCAATACAGGGGAAATATCAGGTTTAACAGGTTTTTCATACTTTGCTAAAACAGGCAAAGTAAAAATATTTAAAAATTAAGTAATTAAAAAGAGGCTTACTTATGAAAACGCAATCGTTAAAAAGTTTACCAATGAATAAACAAGCAGGTTTTACACTTGTTGAATTGATCATCGTAATTGTTATTTTAGGCATTTTAGCTGTTACCGCAGCACCTCGCTTTTTAAACTTGCAAGGTGATGCCAATGCTTCAACACTTGAAGGCTTACAAGGGTCGATTCGCAGTGGTATGAATATTGTGAATGGCAAATCTATTATTGCTAGTGATCACAAAAAGGATGAGGCTACAGTTACAGTAGATACTGGTGTAGCAGTACCTACTGTTTATGGTTATCCAGCAGCAACAGAAGAAGCCTTTGAAGCATTTTTAGATGTCAACTTTGCAGATGGAACACCAAATGCAATTGATTCAGCTGATTTCAATTTATTTGTAAACGATACAACAGTAACTATTTTTCCTAATAGTTACACTGTGGATGCAACTACTGTTGATGATTGTCGAATTGAATACACGCAAGCTACTGCGACGACAGGCCCTGTAGTTGTAACTCCTCCAGTGATTACACTTGTTACTACGGGTTGTTAATTACATAAATGATAAGCAGTAGTAAGCAACGATTGCGTGGCTTCACACTCATTGAGTTAATTATTACTCTAGTGATATTGGGAATACTGTCGGTAACGGCAGTTCCCAAATTTCTGGGCAGCTCAACAGAAGACGCCTATTCGTATCGAGACCGTACTTTAAATGCACTTAGGACAGTGCAGCTACGTGCAATGCAAAATACAGCAACAACAAGTTGCCATACCCTTTATATAACCTCCACACTTATTGCTCCCTCCGCACCCGATACATGTACCGGTGGAGCAGATACCAATAACACCGATCATTTAGTGGTACAAATAAACACGCAAAGAAGTGATATAACATTTAGCGCTTTAGATAGTAACGCGAATATATTTACCCAAATTAGTTTTGATCCTTTAGGTAAATCAAATCAAACCTGTACTACGCAGTGTCGAATAGATGTTGGATTAGCTGGCGTATGCATAAGTGGTGAAGGGCTTATATATGCGTGCCCTTAAAGTAAAAGGTTTTACTCTAATAGAGCTTATTATTGGCATTGTCATGTTTGCAATTGCATTAAGTATTATTACAGCTTTAATTGCCCCACAAGCCAAAAAAAGTGCAGAGCCGATTGTGGCTTTAAGAGCCTCTGAATTTGGTCAATCACTAATGAACGAGATTCAAAGTAAGTCGTTTGATGAGCACAGTGATAGAAGCGCACCTTTTAGGCGGTGTGGCGAAATATCTATAGGTGCTGAGGCTTGTACCGCACCTGCTGACTTCGGAGTAGATAACTCAGAAACCAGAACTAGTTATAACGATGTAGATGACTATATTGCACTGTCTAACCAGCCTATTACTAATAGCTTAGGTGAGGTGTTAAGCGAGTACAGCGACTTTAATTTAGTTGTTACTGTTGAGTACGATAGCGACTTTAACGAATCGACCACCAACGATGGCACAACCTTTAAGCGTATTACTATTGAAGTAACATCACCCTTAGGCGAAGTTTACGGATTTAGTGCATATAAAGGGAATTACTAATGCAAAGAGCTAAATACCAAAATGCATTTACCCTTATAGAACTATTACTTGTCATGGTTATTATTGGTATTTTAGCCGTAAGTGCATTTTCATTTATTGGTGCTGGGGTCAGTATTTACTCACAAGGGGTTGAGCGCCAAGAAGCAGTAGCTCAGGCCCGCTTTTTAATAACGCGACTTAGTAAAGAGCTTCGCCATGCTACGCCAAACTCATTAAGGCTCTCTTGCGATAACAGCACTAGCGGAGCATGTAGTGCTCAGCAGTGCTTAGAATTTACGCCGTTTTTATCAGCGACTCACTATACAAATTACCTACCTACCGTAGCGCCTTTTAATGTTAGCGCTGTTGATTTTGAACTTAATAATTTAACGCAGCCGCAAGCTGGAGATTGGGCAACTATTTACCCGTTAAGCAGCGCTGATATATACGATGAGAATAATAATAAGCGTTTAAAACTATCAGCATTTAATAGCTCCACCACTAGTGCAATTGATGAGTGGCAATTTAGTAAAGCGTTTGCCCAAGAGTCGCCAAGTAAGCGCCTTTATTTACTCTCTCAACCTGTAAGTTTTTGCGTTGAAGGGCAGTATTTATATAGATATACCGATTACGGTTTTACAGTTAATCAATTAGATGCCGTGAGCTTACAAATAAGCAGTGGTGTTAAACGTGATTTATTAGGTATTTACATTGCCAATAATTTAGCGAGCGATTTATTTTTTACTCTTGATGCGCTCTCCCTACAAAGAAACGCTGTGCTTAATGTGAATGCGCAAATGCAATTTAACAATACTGAAGTAATGAATTTTAACCATGAGGTGCATATTCCTAATGTACCTTAAAAAAAATCATCACGGAAAAGCCTTACCCAGTAAACAAAAAGGGAACTTAATAATTGTTTCTTTGGTAATTATTGTTGCTTTATTAGCACTAGGGTTAGCATTAGTTAAAGTGCTTTCTGGTGCATCACAACAAAATACGATTGAGTATTATGGGGCTCGCGCTTTTATGGCAGCACAAAGTGGATTAGAAAGTGGTTTAACGCAACTCTTTCCAATAAATAGCTCAGTGCAAAGCTGTGCATCAGTTACAACTAATTTAACCTTTCAAACTGCATATTTAGCTAATTGTAACGTGCTGGTGAGTTGCGATGAATATATAGACCTACCCGACAGCAGCACAACAAACGGGCTTGTTAATATTTATTACTTACAAAGTAGTGCAACGTGCGCCGCAATTGATTGCCCTGCAGGAAATGATTGCAGAAAGGATTATTGGGAAACACAAAGAACACTCAGTGTGGAGGCTAAAACTTTACCATGATAAAAAGTGCATTAGTCATTATATTTTTTAGCTGCGTGTTACTTTGTAATCACGCAAATGCAGTGCCTCCAAAAATCGAGGGCCGTTATATAGAGCTGCAAGATACATACACATCGCCTGTTTGGACAAAAGTAAATTTTCAACAGCAATATATAACGCCTCCTGCTGTATTTATGCTCTCAACAAACCAAGGTGGAAACCCTGCAATAATAAGAATACGTAATATAACCACAACTAGCTTTGAGGCCTTACCGCTTGAACCTTCAGGAGAAGATGGTGGGCATATTAGTATGGGGGCGCACTATTTAGCTGTTGAGTATGGTGTGCATCAATTTCCAGACGGCACAATTATGGAAGTGGGCAGTACAGACTTATTACTCGAATTACAGTATGGCTCTAAGTCTGGCTTTGCTCCACTGACACCTAAAGGCTATAAGTCTTTAACATTTGCTGAACCGTTTACTCAAAGGCCAAACTTTTTCCATTCGTTACAAACACTCAATAGCATAGACAGCAATCCACCTTCTGAGGCATTAATTCCGTTTTTAACAGTTGCAGTAGAAAGTAATTCTCTATCTGCCAGCGGCGTTAATATTGCTTTAGAGGCATCTGAAACAGCACTTGGGCTCATAAAAAACGAAACTGTTGCTTACATGGCAGTGGAGCCAGGAAGTAACCGCACATTTACTGACGATAATGGCGTTGAGGTATCGTGGGAAACTTTTTTCACAGGCTTTGAAATTGACGGTTGGAGCGATGGCTGTAATTACTTTAGTTTTACTAATAACTTTAGTGTGGCTCCTTTGGTGGTTGCAAGTAAAAACTCACGCCAAGAAGATGATGGCGGGTGGCTACGCAGCTGTAACTTAAGAACTGACAGGCTAGGACTTGTTGTTGACGAAGACCGTGATGGCGATAACGAGCGCCGTCACGTAAACGAGGAAGCATCAATACTCGCCATGACCAGTACCTTTGTGTTTAACGGTGATATTTTAGATTGTGATACCTTGTTCCCTGGCGCTATTTCTACTTATAACAATGGTGAGGTGCAGTTAGTTCAGGGGGTAGAAATAACAGATGGCAATGCGCAGTTTGTCACCACCACAAGTTTAATTTCTACTGCGCTGACGAGCCCTCCTTTGTGTAATGGTCAGGCGTGTGTTGCTGGTGGTTATAACTCTTTAGAACCGAATCAAGCGGCGCAGGTGCCAACGGTTACAAATGATGGTAGCTCAACAGGGCCCGTACCTACTTCTTTAGCTGGCGACTATTATTACGATGAGTTGCAGTTAAGTATGCTGGAAACAGAGTACAGAGTAACAGCGCCTACACGTATATTTTTAAAAGACACAACCTCACTATTATCAACTTCATTTTTGAATATAGGTAAAACAAGTATAGTGGTCGAAACCGGCGCGTATTTAGCTATTTATGTTGATGGTGCGGTTGCTATTGCAGCCGATGCAAATATTGCGGGCTATATTGTTGCCACTGGTGAGGTAAGAATCGCTCAAAATGTGACGTATCAGGGGTCAATTACATCGGCTACTCAAATTATTACCGAAGGGAGCTCAACGTTTGACGCTCTACCAGTACCCGAAAGTATCCCTGGTTTTTGTGGCATTTATACACCAGAAACACTGGATCATTATCGTTTAACAATAAGCGATAACAATGCTCTAACGTGTGAAGCTAAAGAGATGACACTCACAGCCTGCGCTAATGATGCCTGCGATTTATTATTTGCTGAGCCGTCTAGTTTAAACCTTTCTCCAGATAATAGTGGTCAGCAAAGTTGGGTTACGGGGGAGAATATTAATTTTACAGGATCAGCGGTTGTCGAATTTGCTAAACGCACCACAGGCAGTGTTACATTTGGATATAACACTGCTGATCCTTCTGCACCTCTTCGTTGTTATATCGGTGGTAATAATGTTGGTTTGAGTGGCTGTAAAGTTACGTTTTCTGATGCTGGATTTATTTTTAATAATGATACAGATGGAAATACTACAATTCCTACTCAGTTATCAGCAAAGCCTTCAAATACTGGATTTAATGCAAAAGCGCTATCTATTCAAGCGGTAAAAACAAATACCACTACGGGCGTATGCGAAGCGGCATTTCCTGCTGGTGGTGATGTAAGCTTAGATTTATCGTATACATGCAGTGCTGGTGCAAGTTGCTCTGATACGGTTTCACTTAGTAACAACAATAATACCTTTGCGGTCGAGCAAGCAGCTAAATCGTTCACGCTAAACTTTGATAGTGAGTCTAAAGCCCCGATTGTTATAAATTATCCCGACGCAGGAAAGTTGAGTTTAAATGTAAATACCAATTTAATTTTAGACCCAGTCACTAATTTATCAGTAAATCTAACGGGGAGTTCAAATGAGTATGTTGTAAAGCCATTTGGATTAGCGATGGAAGTTGCAAGTGATGGCTATGCAGCAGATGCCAATGGAAGTTTATTTAGATTAACTGGCGAAGCATTTGATTTAAAAATGAATGCGGTGCAATGGCAAACAGGGCAAGACACTAACAACGATGGTTACCCAGATAACTACAGCAATATTACAAATAACACCATTGCCAAGCACTTTATTACAGAGCAACCACTTGTAGAGGCATTACTTAAAGCGCCTACGCCAGGCGTTCAAGGTACGCTTGAAGCGATGAGCACTGTTGCCTTTAGTGACACAGGCAGTTTGAGTGAATCTATATCGCAGTATAATTACGACCAAGTTGGCATAATTGATTTAACAGCAGGTCTGCAAGATGCCGATTACTTTGGCGCGGGAGATGTAAAAGGTGAATTATATAACGTTGGCCGTTTTGCACCTTCGCAGTTTCAGGTAGTGGGGGTTCAAGCTGCCGCACAATGCACGCAATACGGCAGTAATTTAACTTACCTTGATCAACCTTTTGAACTCGGCTTTACAGTACAAGCACTAAATCAAAATGGTGAGCTAATGGCTAATTATAAAGAGGGCTTTGATAAGTCCAGTGTAGCCATTAATGCCGAAAATAATGAAGTAGCTAACTATGTACCCGCAACTAATTTTGCTAGCCGATTAGTAAACCTAGGAAATAATAACTGGGGAGATATAAGTGACGGCCAGTGGCAAATGAGCCAACTTAACACGACACTCGAAAGATTAGGTGTAGGGCAAGCAGATGGACCGTTCGCTATGGTCAGTTTAATGGCAACGCTTTCTGACATAGAAGGAGCAACGCTCATTGATGCAAATGATAAACCTAATACACAAACAGCATGTTCGGGTGGCTGTAATAGTGTACGACTAAATACATTACCAATAGAGTTTAGATTTGGACGTTTAGTACTTGGTAATAACGCAGGCTCCGATCTCGACCCTTTACTTATTCCTATGCAGGCTCAGTATTACAACGGCAGTGGATTTGTAAATAACGCAGAAGATAACTGTAGTGTATTTGATCATACCCAAATCACTCAAATATCACCTAACAGCCCGCAATTAGCCTACGAATATGGAACGGGTGTATCTGGCCAGTTAGAGGCGGGAGTGTATCCGGCAAACAATGGTATTTATGCGCAGCCAAATGGTTTGGGTGAATTTACCTTAGAATATAATACTTATGATTGGTTAAAGTGGGATTGGCAGGGGGATGAAACACAGCTTGATCCTCGTACTATTTTACAATTTGGACGCTTTCGAGGAAATGATCGGGTTATTTACTGGCGTGAAACACGCGAATAGTTGTAAACTAAGATAATAATTGAACAAAGCTTGTGTTTTGTGCTGCAAGTACATAGCATAAGGCTTTAATTATAAAAAATAATAACGACCAAATAATTGCCGCTTTTTGGGACTGGAATATATGCGAATTACTCCTTTATCTCTGTTAATTTCAGCTAGTTTGTTAGCTAGTAGTGCATTTGCACAAGACACAGCTACAGTAACTGGAATTGAGTCAGAGATTAGTGTTAAACAGACAGAATACGATAACTCGACAAGAATACTTGAAAAACATCTTAAAGAAGAAAGTCAGTTACAAAATCAACTAGAGCTACTTCGTTCTCGTTCTACAGAGCTAGATAAAGAAAAAAACCAAGCGCTCGATGCGATGAACGAAATGTACCGTCGTTTAATTGACGATCCCACTATTAATATTAGTGCGGCTCAATCACGCTATCAAAAAGCGGTGATTGATCATAAGCAAAACAAAGATGATATTTCTATGCAGTTGGCGGCAATTGCATCCCACCGTAAAGATATAGAGCAAATTCGTGTTGCTAAGCATACGCTTTTAAATACTTTAGAAAGTTTAAAAGAGCAGTTAACTACAGCCAGAGTAGAGCGTTTACGTAACGAGTTTACACGTGAAGGCACGCTTGAAGTTAACCATACGATTAACTGTAAGCGAACAGAAACGCTAGCAGCGTGTGAGCAACGCGGTCAGCAAATGGGGCTACAAAAAGCAACTAAACGCTTTGTAGATCAAATATTTGCAAACTTAACAGAAGAGCGCATTGTTGAGCCAAAACGTAATTTGGCGGGCGCTCAAGTACAAATATTAAGTAGCCATGTAGTTAACAGTGCATTTAGCGGCCAAGGTAACTACAACGTTAACTTAAGCGTAACCATGCGCGGCGAAGTAAACAGTAGCCGTTTATGTAGCTTATTAAGCATTGATAACCGTTATTGTTCTGAGTACGGCACGCCACTTACTGCTGCTTATCAACCCGCGTATAACAATACATTTACTGATAGTCAGTTAACATTCAGTAATAGCGCGGATAATAGCAACACGGTGTCGGTTTCTCGTTTAGAAAAGCAGCCAGTACGTGATTATTCAGTTAAACCTGCATCGGTGAAAAAAGATTACCCTTCTATCCTTAATAAGAAGAAGGATCAATCAATAGAGCTGACATTACGATCAAACGTATACGACGATGAAGTGTTTATCGATGGTGTAAGCTTTGGCTCAACACGCTTGATCACACGTTTACCGCCGGGTATTCACAACATTGAAATACGTAAACTTGGCTATAAGCCTTATCAAGTTCGTGTTGATTTAAATAAAGCACAAACAATTAATGCAAATTTGGTAAAAAAGCCTAAGTCGATTGCTGCACCGACCTATACTCGAGAGCAACCAGAAGTAACAACACGCCAGGTTAGTGAAAACGTTAATGTATTAAATGCAAACGTTGAAACGCCGGTTGTCGTTATTCCTGCAGGCAAATTTAAAATGGGCGATATCAATGGCAATGGTTTAGCTAATGAACGTCCAGTAATTGAAAAAGTAATAGCAAATTCTTTCGCTATGCAAAGTAAAGAAGTAACCGTAGGTGCCTACGAAAAATTTGTAGCAAATACAGGTTATAAAACTCAAGCGGAAAAAAATAAAGGGTGTGCGTATTATTTAAATGGCGAACCAGTATGGGAAGCAAATTTAAATTGGCGTAATCCTGGTTTTGAGCAAGGCAGTGACTTTCCTGCTGTATGTTTAACTTATAACGATGCAAAAGCTTACGCTGAGTGGTTATCGGGTCAAACAGGGCAGCAATTTCGTTTACCTAACGAAGTTGAGTGGGAATACGCAGCACGTGCAGGAACCGAAACAGAATACCCTTGGGGTAACGAAATTGGTAAAAACCTAGCTAACTGTGGTTGGTGTGGTAGTGAATGGTCAAATAGACGTGCATCACCAGTAGGTTCTTTTTCTCCAAATGCATTTGGATTATACGATACCGTAGGCAATGTATGGGAATGGACCGATAAAGAATCAGGTGAGTCTGATGTAGCAGTAAGAGGCGGAGCGTGGAATTTTGCACCAAGCCTTGCTCGTGCATCTACGCGTTTAATTTTAGCGCCTGATTTTAGATCTAACTACATTGGTTTTCGCTTAGTTCGCGAACGATAAACTCAATTAAGGAAGCTTTGCTTCCTTTTTTCACAAATTCACAAAGGCGCTGCGCTTTATATTGCTCATATAGTTGAGCATGTTAAAGTGAGGCAGCTAATATAAGAACGTATTTCAAAGGTCATCCAGCCTCATGTTTAAAAAACTCCGTGGTATTTTTTCTAACGATCTATCGATCGACTTGGGTACAGCCAATACCCTAATTTATGTAAAAGAAGAAGGTATTGTATTAAACGAACCTTCTGTTGTTGCTATTCGCCAAGAACGCGCTGGTGGACCTAAAAGTGTTGCATCTGTAGGTACAGAAGCAAAACAAATGCTAGGCCGTACACCGGGAAATATTAAAGCAATCCGTCCAATGAAAGACGGTGTAATTGCTGATTTTTATGTAACTGAAAAAATGTTACAACACTTCATTAAGCAAGTGCATAACAATAACTTTATGCGCCCAAGTCCGCGTGTACTAATTTGTGTACCGTGTGGTGCGACTCAAGTAGAAAAACGTGCAATACGTGAATCTGCAATGGGTGCCGGTGCTCGTGAAGTTTACCTAATTGAAGAACCAATGGCAGCAGCTATTGGGGCCGGTTTACCAGTATCAGAAGCAACAGGTTCTATGGTTGTTGATATTGGTGGTGGTACAACTGAAGTGGCTATTATTTCACTTAACGGTGTTGTTTACTCATCATCTGTTCGTATTGGTGGTGATAAGTTTGACGAAGCTATTATTAATTATGTACGCCGTAACTTTGGTAGCTTAATTGGTGAAGCGACAGCTGAAAATATTAAGCATCAAATTGGCTCTGCGTTCAAAACTGATGAGCCAATCGAAATTGAAGTGCGCGGTCGTAACCTTGCCGAAGGTGTTCCGCGTTCATTCACGCTTAACTCACACGAAATCCTAGAAGCTCTACAAGAACCGTTAATGGGTATTGTGAGTGCAGTAATGGTTGCGCTTGAGCAATCACCACCTGAGCTGGCATCAGATATCTCTGCCCACGGCATGGTACTTACTGGCGGTGGTGCATTGTTAAAAGATTTAGACCGTTTATTAATGGAAGAAACGGGTATTCCGGTTGTTGTAGCTGATGATCCACTTACGTGTGTTGCGCGTGGTGGTGGTAAAGCATTAGAAATGATCGATGTTCATGGTGGTGACGTTTTTAGTTACGACTAATGAAATTAATGTTTGGACGCACAGTCTCTTTGCAACTGCGACTTTTTGTCGCAGTGCTTTTGAGTATCGTACTCATAGTTGGAGACAGATATACGCAAGGTGGTACCGTTGTTCGTACCAGCCTTAATACTCTAGTTAGCCCACTAATCTATGTTGCTAATTTACCCTACGAATTATTTAGCTTAAGTGCTAAAAGCCTGCATACGCGGGATCAACTTCTTACAGAAAACGAAGCGCTGAAAAAAAAGCAAATGCTACAAAGCGAGCAACTTCAGCAGTATCAATTTCTAGCCAGAGAAAATCAAAAACTGCGTGCCTTATTAGGCTCATCTGCAAAGCAATCAAATCGTAAAATAATTGCTCAAGTACTTTCTGTACATTCAAACCCGTATAGTCATCAGGTTGTTATTAACCGTGGTACAACTGACGGGCTTAGTGAAGGCCAAGCTGTAATTGATGAAATGGGTGTAGTAGGGCAGCTTACAAAGGTTGGTTCAACAACTTCACGCGTGCTACTAATGACCGACACCACACATGCCACACCTGTGCGTATACTTCGTAACGATGTACGAACGGTTGTTGAAGGCATAGGTAAAATTAACGTCGTTAAGCTCTCTCACGTTCCACACAGTTTAGATGTGCGAATTGGCGATGTACTTGTTACATCGGGTTTAGGGGGGACATTTCCTGAAGGGTACCCGGTGGCAGTAGTAACCGAAATAAATCGTGATGAAGGGCGACCGTTTGCACAAGTTTTTGCAGAACCTATTGCGCAACTAGATCGCATTCGCTTGCTGGTTATTTTATGGCGTAATCAACAGGAGCAAATCAGCGATGATTAACCGTTATTCATTGTTAATTGCGCTAAGCATCTTTTTTGCGTTAATAATGGCACTGATGCCACTTCCATTTTCGTTTGAACCATTTAGACCTGACTGGGTTTTACTTGTACTTATGTATTGGTCGCTAGCAGTACCGCATCGTTTAAATATTGGTACTGCTTGGGTCGTTGGTTTATTAATAGATTTAGCGTCTGGCTCACCGCTGGGCGTGAACTCGCTTACATTCTCGGTATGTATTTTTGTAACCGCGAGCAACTTTCAAAAAATTCGTAACTTTTCGCTTTGGCAACAAAGCCTACTAATTGGTTTATTTTTAACGCTGTATCACTTAATGCAGTTTTGGCTAAATCACTTTTTGTTAGGGGTTTATTTTAATCCACAGTACTTATGGCCAGTAGCAACCGGAATGGTTAGCTGGTTTTGGGTCTTTTTACTACTTCGTAAATATCGCAGACATTTTAGGATCAGGTAATGACTACCGCAGTATATTTGGCATCAGCCTCTCCCCGTCGTAAAGAGTTATTAAGCCAATTAGGTGTCGAATTTACACAATTTAGTGTTGATGCAGATGAAAGCCCACTTCCAAACGAGCAACCTAGAGCACTTGTTGAGCGTTTAGCGCGCTTGAAAGCCCAAAGCGGTGTAGAGCTTGGATATACCGATCGCCCTGTACTTGGTAGTGATACCGTGGTTGTTATAGACAACGAGTCATTGGGTAAACCTCGCGATAAAAACGATTTTACACACACGTTAAAACGCCTATCGGGTAACACGCATCAAGTTCTTACCGCAGTTGCATTTGCGACGCAAAATGATGTGCTTAGCTGTGTTGTAAGCACAGATGTTACTTTTAAAACCTTAACAGATGAAGAAATTAATGCTTATTGGGAGTCAGGTGAGCCACAAGATAAAGCCGGTGGCTACGGTATCCAAGGTTTAGGTGGTCGCTTTGTAACTCACATTGCGGGTAGCTATTTTTCTGTTGTAGGCTTACCTTTATATGAAACCGAACAATTACTAAAAACATTCTTAAGAAGGTAACATGAGTACAGAATTACTGATCAATGTCACACCGAGCGAAAGTCGTGTTGCCCTAATAGAAAACGGTGTACTGCAAGAAATACAGCTAGAGCGAATCGGTAATCTAGGTATTGTAGGCAATATTTACTTAGGAAAAATAAGCCGTGTACTTCCGGGTATGCAGGCTGCTTTTGTTGATATCGGACTTGAAAAAGCTGCATTTTTGCATGCATCCGATATTGTAAATAGTGCCTCTATTGTTGAAGGCGTAGACGACGTACCAATAAAAAAAGTACAAGATATTAGAGAATTAGTTCGTCAAGGCCAATACATTATGGTGCAAGTGGTAAAAGATCCGCTAGGCACTAAAGGCGCAAGACTCACCACTGATATAACTATCCCTTCTCGCTATTTAGTGTTTATGCCTGATGCGACCCATGTAGGGGTTAGTCAGCGTATAGAAACTGAAGAAGAGCGCTCACGTCTTAAAAAAATAGTCGCAGAATATGGCGATGAAAATGGCAGCTTTATCGTACGTACAGCAGCTGAAGGTGCTAGCGAAGCTGAATTACGACACGATGCCGGCTTTTTAAGAAAATTATGGGAAAAAATAACATCACGTCGTAGAAAAACGAGTAAAGCCAGTATCCTACACGAAGATTTAACGCTTGCCTTTAGAACCCTGCGTGACTATGTAGGCGAAGATATGGAGCGCATTCGCGTTGACTCTAAACTCAGCTATGAAGAACTAAAGTTATTTACTGAAGAGTTTGTTCCACAGCTTTCTCAAGTGCTTGAATACTACCCAGGCGAGCGACCTATATTTGATTTGTTTGATGTTGAAAACGAAATTCAAAAAGCACTACATCGTAAAGTTACGCTAAAATCGGGTGGTTATATAATTATTGACCAAACAGAAGCAATGACGACTGTTGATGTTAATACTGGCGCATTTGTAGGACATCGTAATTTAGAAGAAACCATTTTTAATACCAACGTAGAAGCAACCTCTGCAATTGCTCGCCAGCTTAGGCTGCGTAACTTAGGCGGTATTATCATTATCGACTTTATCGATATGGTAAGTGAGGATCATAAAAGGCGGGTGCTTCATTCACTTGAATCAGCCCTTGCAAAAGATCGCACTAAAACGAATATTAATGGGCTTTCAGCGCTTGGCCTTGTTGAAATGACGCGTAAACGTACACGCGAAAGCTTAGAACATATTTTATGTGATGTATGCCCTGCATGCTCCGGTCGTGGTTCACAAAAAACAGTTGAAACGGTTTGCTATGAAATACTACGTGAAATAGTGCGTGTTAACCGAGCATACGCAGCGGACAAGTTTATGGTGTACGCAGCACCTGCTGTAAGTGAGGCCCTACTAAACGATGAGTATCATAACCTTGCTGAGCTTGAACTATTTATTGGTAAGCAAGTCAATATTCAAACCGAGAGCTTATACAGCCAAGAACAGTTTGATGTGGTAATGATGTAATGAAAGCAAAAGCGGTCTGTTTTTTTTGTTTTAGAAAGTTATGGCAGACCTGCGCCATAATTTTGGTATTAATGGCCGTTATTGTTTCAATTTTAAAATATACCCTCCCGTATGCAAACGAATATAAAGGTGACATAGAAAGCTATTTACACGAAAAGTTTGAAATAAGCTTATCTATTGGCGAAATATCAGCTAGTTGGCAGGGCAGTGGTCCTGCATTAGTGCTAGAAAATTTATCGTTTAAAGATAACGAAACCGCGCCAATATCACTCACCATTGCTAAAACCAGCTTAGAGCTAAACCTATGGGAAAGCTTAAAAGCACTGCAACTTAGATCTAATTATTTTGTTATTAATGGTTTTCATACCAGTGTAAATATCACCAACTTATTTAAAACCGGTGATAACGACGAAGTTTCTTTTGAGCAAAAAGAGCTAATTGAAGAACTGTTTTTGGGTGAAACGGGTCATTTTGCAATAGAAAATTCCAGTATTAACTTTATTTTAGAAGATGGTAAAGAACGTAAATTACTTCTTCAAAACATTGTTTGGCAAAATGAAGATGAGCAGCACCTTGGTAGTGGAAGCCTAGCACTGCCGGGTATTTCGGTCGGAGACTTTGACGCGCGCATAGCACTTACCGGAGATACTCTAGAGCAGGTTGCGGGCGACATCTATGTGCAGGCTAATAAGGTCGATGTATCTAACTGGTTAGCGCAATATATAAATACGCAAAAGCAGCAACTGCATAGCGATATTAATTTACAAGCATGGCTAAAACTAGATAAAGGTTTTGTAAGCGATGTGAAAATGCAGTGGTTACCAAGCTTTGTACGCTGGCAGCGAGAAGAGCAAAGCCACCAAGTTAGTTTGAGTGAAGGTGGATTCCATCTATATCCAGAACAAAATAGCTGGCACTTAAAAAGCACCGGTTTAACATTTAATAGTAACGATAAAGCATGGCCAAGTTTAGAGTTTGAAGCCCAACTAGGGCTGCAAAATAAAGTGTGGCTGCATCAAGTTGATTTTGAATTACTGAGTAATCTAGCCGGGCTAAGTAATTTTAATGCACTTGAACCATTTTTAGAACGCCAACCTAGTGGGCAAATAGATCAAGCTTATTTAAGTTTTTCTAATGAACAGCAATGGCAGTTATGGTTTGAGGCTAACAATATTGGCTGGCAAGAATTAAGATCGGTACCAGCAGCGCAAGGGCTTAGAGTAAATGGTTTACTTACCCAAAGTACTGGTCGAATAAATTTATTTGGCGAAAGTGGCACATTAGTCACAGGCGAAAGCTTTAGTAACGACATAAATTATAATCAGCTAAATGTAGAGCTAGATTTAGCTAAGCGAGATGATGGCTGGCATATAAGTAGTGACAATATCTGGTTTGATAATGATGAAGTTACTCTTGCTGCAGAATTACAAATTAGCCTAACAGATGATCCTCGATTAGATCTTTACGCAGAAGCGTTCGCTCCAGATGCCAATATTGCAGATCATTACTTCCCATTAAAAGCGATGAGCCCTGAACTTGTTAGCTATTTAAATGGTGCAATTAAAGGCGGAGAAGTATCTAAAGCACAGGTCTTATTTGCAGGGCCTTTGTCTGGTTTTCCATTTACTGATGGTAGTGGTCAGTTTGATGTATTAGCACAAATAGACAATGCAACCTATGAGTTTGACTCTGATTGGCCAGCGGTCACTAATGCTAATGTACAGCTACATTTTGCTAATGAGCGGATGGACATATATAGCCAGCAAGGCAAGTTGGTTAATTTAGATATTGGTAATAGTGTACAGGTGAGCATTGCAGATTTAATGAATGCTGATGAACTTATTGTGCAAATTGATAAAAAAGCAGAGATGGAAAAGTTACATGACTTTTTTGTAGCGACACCTATTGCCAAACCTCTTGCTGAAATTTTTAAAGTTGTACAGGGTAAAGGCGAAGCCGATGCCAGTATTGAGCTTTTAGTAGGCTCTAAGTTTAAAGGCGGAGCCAGTGTTAGCGGCAAAGTTAATTTAAATGACTTACCAGTATTTATAGCAACGCCAGGCATTGAGCTTAAAAACTTAACTGGCGAGCTTAATTTTAAAAACGACAATATTACACTTAAAAATGCGACTGCGAAGTGGTTGGGTATGCCACTAAATATTAATTACAGCAGTAAAAGTGATGCTAAAAACTACCAAGCAAACATAGATATAAACGCCAAAATTGACGCCGATACACTAATTGATAGTGGGCAAGGTATATTAAAAAATTATTTAAGCGGGCAAAGCGATGTTGATATTGGTTTAGTACTTAATTTTACCGAACAAGGCTTTAATTATCGTGCACAGGTAAACTCAGAACTACTTGGCTTAACGAGTAACTTACCCGCACCTTATAATAAAAATAGCGAACAAGCGTGGGCACTTGATGCAGTAGTTCAAGGTGATGATATTTCTAATCTCATTACAGCAAACGCTAATCAACAGTTTTACTTTAATGCTATTTTAGAAAATGGAAAATCACAGTTTAGTAATGCCCATTTTGTGCTCGGAAAACAAGATTTAGGATTAAACCAAAAAGACTTAAGCGTAAATATAAATCTTGAGCAGAGTGAATTAGTGCCTTGGTTTGATCTGATTGATCAAATAATTAAAGCAGGTAAATCAAACCCAGATAAAGAATCAAAAGGGATTATGCCACCGCTTAATGAGGTGGTCGCAAATATAGGTATGCTTGATGCAAGTAACATCATCTTTAATGATTTTGAAATGCGTTTAGCACCATCAAAAGACGATTTATACCTAAAGCTAAATGCTAAAGAACTTAGAGCTGGGGTTTTTATTCCTACATCACAGCCTAGCCAGCCTATACGAATTAATGCCGATTACTTAAGGCTTAATTTTGCACAGCCTAGCGAGCAATTAATTGAAATAACAGATGTACTTCCTGAGGAAGACTTGAGCTGGCTTACTAAAATACCTGCCATTGAGTTTGAATGTAGTGACTGCAAAATTGATCGCTATCAGCTTGATAAAGTGAGTGCGTCGTTATTAGGTGATGGCGAGCGCTTATCGATATCAGAACTTGTAATCGATAAAGGAGATCATGTACTGCGCACTAAAGGGCAGTGGCAAAGTGGTTTAACAACGCTAAGTGGTGAGCTTAAAAGTGATGATATAGGCGCATTGTTTGGCGAGTTTGATATTACCTCTGCAATTAAGGATTCTAAAGCTGATCTAAATTATGATCTTACTTGGCAAGCAGCACCTTATGATTTTGATGTGAAAACTTTAAGTGGTGAGGTTACTTGGGATTTAGGGGAAGGTCACTTAACTGAAATAAGTGATGGTGGTGCACGCGTATTTTCGCTGTTGAGCCTTGATTCACTCGTACGCAAACTGAAACTTGATTTTAGAGATGTTTTTTCAAAGGGCTTTTTTTATAACAGCATGCAAGGCTCTATGCAGTTAGAAAACGGTATCGCTTACACTAAAGATACTAAAATGGACGGTGTGCCTGCCGATTTAACTATTAAAGGCTACGCAAACTTAAATACGCTAGATATAGATTACGACCTTGCTGTAGCGCCACAAGTAACCTCAAGCATTCCGGTTATAGTTGCGTGGATGGTTAATCCAGTAACAGGGCTTGCTGCTTTAGCACTTGATAAAGTTATTCATTCTGCGCGCGTCATCTCAGAGATCAATTTTAAAGTAACGGGTAAAATGAACGATCCTATTGTTCAAGAACTCGACAGAAAAAGTCGTGAAGTTACACTACCCCAAGCTGCGCAAAATCAGCCACAAGCATCAGTCGATTTAAAACTTAAAGATGCACAAGTAACAGTAACGCAATGAACAAAACAGCAAGCATAAGCACACCCACAATAGTTGCCCTACAAATGTGTTCAGGGCTAAGCCCTGATGAGAACATAACAAGCTTAAAGCGCGCACTTAAAACTCTGCCAGCAACAAGGCCATTACTTGTTTGCTTGCCTGAGGCTTTTTTAGTGTTTAGTAAAACTGGTAACGATACGTTACGTGTTGCTAAGCAAGTTGAGCAATACAAATTACAACTTAGTGGATTGTGCCAACACCATAATATTTGGTTAAATGCAGGCACAATGCCTGAGCCATTTAACGAACATAAGTATTACGCAGCATCGCACTTATATAATAATCAAGGCGAGCTGGTTGCAACGTATAACAAAATACATTTATTTGATGTAACCGTAGATGATAAAACAGGTAGCTATCGAGAGTCAGATTTTACCCAAGCGGGTCGCGATGTAGTGGTTGTTGATTCTCCCTTTGGTAAAATTGGCTTAACAGTATGTTATGATCTGCGCTTTAGTGGCTTATTTAACGAACTAGTACGCCAAGGCGCCAATATTATTTTAGTACCCAGTGCATTTACAGTCCCTACAGGGCAAGCGCATTGGCAACCGCTATTAGCAGCTCGCGCAATAGAAACACAATGTTATGTAGTTGCAGCAGCTCAGTACGGTACACATGAAAATGGCCGACAAACATATGGCCACAGTATTATTATTTCGCCTTGGGGCAATACCCTGAGTGAATTGCCAACAGGCACCGGTTTTATAAGCTGCAACGCAGATTTAGACCAGTTACAAAAAATTAGACGAGATATGCCCGTGCAGTCTCATCAACGATTTAGAGAGCATTTATTATGAATTCGGTTGAACAGCATTTACTACAAGACAGCCAGCTAAATAGAGAAGAGCTCGAAAAAACGCTCGCTTACATACATCAGCATAAAGTGGATTACGCCGATTTATATTTTCAATCAAGCCACCACGAATCATGGGTACTTGAAGACGGCTTAGTTAAAGAAGGCTCTTATAACGTTGAACGTGGCGTTGGTGTACGTGCTGTAAGCGGCGAAAAAACAGGTTTTTCTTACTCTGATGCAATAAATCTTGAAGCACTTAATAAAGCGGCTACAGCGGCTCGTAGCATCGCAGATGCTGGCGAAGATAGAGCGATTAAAGTATTTAGTGATGTTAAAGCTAAAGAGCAGTTTGCAGCGCATCAGCCAATTTCGAGTATGAGCGATACCGACAAGGTGAGTTTATTACGCGAACTTGAAAACTATATTCGTGAACTAGCACCCGATGCAGAGCAAGTAATTAGCTCAATGTCTGCGGTATACGAAGAAGTATTAATCGCAGCAAGTGACGGTACGTTTGCCACCGATATTCGCCCGCTTATTCGTTTAAACTGCTCAGTGCTGCTTGAAAAAAATGGCCGCCGTGAACGCGGTGGCGCAGGTGGTGGTGCACGTTTAGATTATGGTTACTTTAAAGAGCTTGTTGATGGTAAACCACGTTGGATGGAATTTGCAGAAGAAGCTGTACGCCAAGCTAAAGTAAACCTTGAAGCTATTGATGCACCTGCAGGCACGATGGAAGTTGTACTTGGTAATGGTTGGCCTGGCGTGCTTTTACACGAAGCAGTAGGGCATGGGCTTGAAGGCGACTTTAACCGCAAAGGCGCGTCTGCGTTTAGTGGTAAAGTGGGCCAAAAAGTAGCATCTGAGCTGTGTACTGTTGTTGATGATGGCACCATGGCTGATCGCCGTGGGTCACTTAATGTGGATGATGAAGGCACACCAGCCGCTTACAACGTACTTATCGAAAACGGTATTTTAAAAGGCTATATGCAAGATAAGCTAAACGCGCGTTTAATGGGTGTAAATCCTACCGGTAACGCACGTCGTGAGTCTTATGCGCATTTACCAATGCCTCGCATGACTAATACCTACATGTTAGGTGGTGAGCACAGCCAAGCCGATATTATCAGCTCAGTTAAGAAAGGGGTATTCGCGCCTAACTTTGGCGGCGGACAAGTTGATATAACCTCAGGTAAGTTTGTATTTAGCGCATCAGAAGCGTATTTAATCGAAAATGGTAGAATTACCCAACCAATTAAAGGCGCAACGCTTATTGGTAATGGACCAGAAGTAATGCAGCAAATATCTATGGTTGGTAACGACTTAGCACTTGATAAAGGTGTTGGTGTTTGTGGTAAAGATGGTCAAAGCGTACCGGTAGGCGTAGGCCAACCAAGCCTTAAAATTGATCAGTTAACGGTCGGTGGTACAGCTTAAATATTACTCAAGCGCGAAGTGAATTCGTACCTACGTGCTTGATGTTTATTGTAGGTGAGGTTTTACACCTCGCCTTCACCTTCTTTATTTTTTTCAGCCTCTTTGTACCATAACGCAAAAAAGCACTCTGTTAATTTGTGCTCTATCTCAAGCGCTTTTTCTGTCGGGCAAAACAAGGTAAAGCTTGCTTTAAATTCACCTAAATCGGTTGTACCAAAGTGAATTACCGGCTCTGGGCCAGATATTTTTGCATCAAGTTTACGCTCAATCATCGAATTATAACGGCTTGCTACTTCTTGAAACTCTTCGCAGTACAGTTTAGCTTGCTCAGTGAGTGTGTCGTGAATAGGGTACGGGTTAAAGCTCTCTCTTCGGACAATAATAAAATGATGTGTAACAAAGCGTTTTACAAAGTTTAAGTTTTTAATAGAGCTGGTAATCAGCTTATTATTAGGTATGTATATGGTTTTTCTAGAAAATTGATAAGTATGTATATCAATTTCATGCATGGTTGTTTTTATCCAATCCGTTTCAGCTACTTCACCAAAGTAATCACCAACTTGTATCCAATCACCCACTCTAAACGGGCGAGTTGTTACGAGGTAAAAAAAGCCTATTACACACTGAATAAACTCACGCGTTGCAAGTACAATCGCCACGGCAAAAGCAGCAATAGAAAGTGCAAAGTTTTGAATTTCAGTAGACCACACAAATAGCAGCGATATCATCATTACAAAATTAATAAAGTGCTTAATATTGTGTGCGATGTAACGGATGTCTTTTTCTTTTTTTTCTGCGCGACTTTTAGCAAGCTTATCAACAAGCACTTTTAGTACAAATGCAATTGTGATCATTACAATTGAAAGAAGAAACGGATGCAGCAATATATCTTTAGTCATGGTATCCAATTAAATGTGAGTTGATAAAAACAGGCTCAGTATATTGATTTATTAAACCAATTAGCAAATTTAGTGTAAAAAAAGTAACCAATAAAAAATGTAGCTATGTTATTGAGTTACTTGATCAGTGCAATGCTTGTGATTTTTAGCCATTCTTTTTCGGCATATGAGTACAAGCTCAATGGCTGAAATAAAAATCAAAGTATAGCCAAGCGTTTCTATACCTTCTTCAACAATGTTTTTTACCGCACGTACATAGTCATCACCCATTACTGAATGCCAAAATGCGCCTTTGCCCATCATTCGCGAAAATGCGAGTAAAGTAACCATGCCTGATAAGCAAATTCCATAACTAGGAGTGAGGCTATAGGCTTTTAAAGCGTTAAAAATACTTCCTCTGTTTGTTATTAAATAAACAAACACGCCAGCTAAAATTGAATAGACGATACTTTGCCAAGCGCCATCAAAAAAGTATAGGTCGAGGTAGGTATCAAACTCTCTCACAAACATCATTGCCGATAACGCAGCTAGTAATACAGCCGGTATTTTGAGTTGAAAGTTAATTCGCGAAGCGTAAAAAAATAAAATACAGCTTAAAAAAGTTAAAACATCTTGCATATGTTCGGTAAGAGTTTCTTCACTGTAAAGTGCATCCTGTTTTAATTCAAACCCTTCAAGTTGAATTAAATGAGCAACACCCGCTAGGCATAATAAATAAATAAAAGATCGCAGTAAAAACATAAATAACCAAGAGAAACTATAAATGCGCGGGATTCTAATCGTTAAAATGCTTTAAAGCCAAAACAAAATTTAAACTTTTAACCTTTTTATTGGCCTAAAATTTTTACTGTTAAAATAATGGCTTAGATGTTTTTTTAATGTTGAATGGATGTTTTTAATGTGACGTTTTAAGTGGTTTATTGTGCAAAATATAACAAGCATTAAAAAGCCCTTACTAATTACTTAACAAGGGCTTTTTATAATTGAGCGCTTAGAGTTTAGCGCCTAGCGCATAGTAACAAACTCTTCAGAACCTGTTGGGTGAATCGCAACAACGGCATCAAAATCAGCTTTAGTAGCGCCCATTTTCATGGCAACTGCAAAACCTTGAATCATTTCATCAACCGCAAAACCAATACCATGTAGGCCAACTACTTTTTCGTCTGGGCCGGCACATACAAGTTTCATTTTACAAGGCTGGCGATGTTTAGTTACCGCTGTGTACATAGCTGTAAAACCAGATTGGTAAATCTTAACGTTTTCTTCGCCATATTGAGAAATAGCTTCTTGTTCAGTAAGGCCAATAGTACCAATTGGTGGGTGACTAAATACAACAGTAGGAACTAGGCTGTAATCCATTTTTAAATCATCAGGTAGTTCTTTATTAAATAAACGCTCTGATAAAGTACGCCCTGCTTTCACTGCTACAGGCGTAAGTTCAATACCGTTTTCGATAATATCGCCAACCGCGTATACATTTTTAGCTGTGGTATTTTGAAACTCATCAACTTTAACAAAACCATCGCTGTTAACTTCTACGCCGGCAGCGGCAACATTAATTGCATCTGTTGTTGGCTGGCGGCCAATGGCCCAAATTACTTGGTCAACGTTATGAGTTTTGCCATTATCTAAATGTAGCGTTACAGAGCCATCATCTTCTTTAACTAATTTATGAGGTACAGATTCTGTATGAAGAGTAGGGCCTTCAGCAGCCATAACATCAACAAGGGTTTCAACTATGTATGGGTCAAAGTTACGAAGTGGAGAATGCTTACGAACAAATAAATGTGTTTCAGTACCTAAACCATGTAATACACCAGCAAGCTCAACGGCTATGTAGCCTGCGCCTATTACTGCAACGCGTTTAGGTTGCTCTTTTAATTCAAAAAAGCCATTTGAATCGATACCGTGTTCAGCACCTTCAATATGCGGAATGCTTGGGCGTCCACCTACTGCAATTAATATATGATCGGCTGTGTAGTGCTCGCCGTTTACTTCAACTGTTTTATTATCTACAAATTTAGCAAAGCCTTTAATTACAGTAACGCCATTGCTAGCAAGGCCACTGTCATAACCTTTATGAATTCGACCTATGTAGGCTTCACGGCTTTCTACTAACTTGCTCCAATCAAAGCCTTTAACTTCAACATTAAAGCCGTAATCTGGGGCATATAAATTAATTGCTTCAGCAACCTGAGCACCGTGCCACATTACTTTTTTAGGTACACAGCCCACGTTTACACACGTGCCGCCCATGTGTTTTGCTTCTATAAGTGCTACTTTAGCGCCACGCATTGCCGCTCTATTTGCAGAGGCAATACCACCACTGCCACCACCGATTGCAATATAATCAAAGTGTTGTGTCATTTTATGTCCTTAGGCGTTGAGTTTTATGCGCATTAGCATAACATTAAGTTTTAAAAATAAAGAGTGTTTAGGTGACCTATGTTTAGTAAAAAAACATTCGAATTTCTTGCTCAGCTTGATCAAAACAATAATAGAGACTGGTTTAACGACCATAAATCACAGTATGAGGAATACGTAAGAGAGCCCGCTTTAGATTTCATTAGGCAAATGCAAGCACCACTCGCTGAGGTTTCTAGCCATTTTGTCGCATCAGATAAAAAAGTCGGCGGTAGTTTAATGAGAATCCATAAAGACGCGCGTTTTAGTAAAGATAAAACCCCATATAAAATTAATGTAGGAATTCAATTTCGCCATTTTATGGGAAAAGACGTACACGCCCCTGGTTTTTATTTTCACTTAGCAAATGACGAATGTTTTGTAGGTGCTGGTATTTGGCGACCAGAATCAAAGGCGCTTAACGCAATTAGAACCTGCATAGATGAAAACCCAAATAGCTATAAAAAAGCAATTTATGATGAGCAATTTAAATCTATTTTTGAAATGTCAGGAGAGTCGCTAAAACGCCCACCAAGAGGTTTTGAAAAAGAGCATCCCTTAATAGATGAGCTCAAACGAAAAGACTTTATAGCCATTAGCCCACTTACTCAAAAGCAAATATGCAGTAATAACCTAGTTGATACGGTGCTAGAACGTTATAAAGTGGCCGACTCATTAATGGGTTATTTGTGTTTTGCTTTAGAGCAACCTTATTAAAATTAAACAACTTAAAAGCGGCTGAGTTGTTTTTTTACTTTTAGACCCAATTTAAAACGTAATGCATTAACGCAAAGAGAGTATTTATGAGCAACCCACTAATTGGCCTTGAAGGCTTACCACCATTTTCAAAAATAAAGCCTGAGTACGTAGTACCAGCACTAAAAGACGGTATTGAGCTTTGTCGTAAAGCCATTGATGACGTGCTAGCGAAAGGCTCGTACACGTGGGATGACTTAGTATTACCCCTTGAAGAAGCGGACGATAAATTATCGCGCATGTTCTCCCCTGTATCGCATTTAAATTCAGTAATGAATAACGACGAATTACGTGAAGCTTACGAGCAGTGCTTACCGTTAATATCTGAATATTCAACATTTGTAGGTCAGCATCAAGGATTATACAACGCGTATAATACGCTTTATAACAGCGACGAATTTAAAACGCTGACTACAGCACAGCAAAAAACAATTACTAATGCGCTTCGTGACTTTAAATTATCGGGTATTGCATTAGCGCCAAAGCAGCAAAAACGCTACGGCGAAATTAGCGCGCGTTTATCAGAACTTGCCTCAAAATTTGGCAACAACGTAATGGATGCCACACTTGCTTGGCACAAACATATTACTGATGAAAGCGACTTAGCTGGCTTGCCAGAATCTGCTTTAGCGCTTGCAGCTGATACTGCAAAAAGTAAAGAGTTAGACGGTTGGGTATTTACCCTTGATTTCCCGTCGTATTTACCAATTATGACCTATGCAGATAACCGCGAACTTCGCAGAGAAACTTACACCGCGTTTTCTACGCGCGCATCAGATCAAGGCCCTAACGCTGGTGAATTTGATAACTCCGAGATCATGAGTGAGGAGCTTGCGCTTCGCCATGAACTTGCACAGTTACTAGGATTTAACAGCTACGCTGAAAAGTCACTGGCAACTAAAATGGCCGAAACACCAGCGCAAGTATTCTCGTTTTTAGAAGACCTTGCTGCTAAATCAAAACCACAAGCAGAACAAGAAGTGGCAGAGTTAAAAGCCTATGCTGATCAAAAACATGGTATTTCTGAATTACAGGCATGGGATTTTGGTTACTACAGCGAAAAACTTAAGCAAGAAAAATACGCTATTTCAGATGAAGTACTACGTCCTTACTTCCCTGCAAATAAAGTATTAAGTGGCTTATTCGAAACCGTTAACCGCTTATTTGGTATTAGCGTAAAAGAAGTTACTGATTTTGATACTTACCACAAAGATGTACGTTTTTTTGAAATTGTAGATAGCAGCAATACCTTACGTGGACGTTTTTATCTCGATTTATATGCACGCGACCGTAAACGCGGTGGTGCGTGGATGGACGACTGTATGGGTCGTAAAGTACGTGCTAACGGCGAACTACAAACTCCAGTGGCTTATTTAGTGTGTAATTTTAATAAAGCGGTTGGCGATAAACCTGCATTGTTTACTCATGACGAAGTGACTACCTTATTCCACGAGTTTGGTCATGGTATTCACCACATGCTTACACAAGTTGATGCTGCCCCTGTTGCGGGTATTAATGGTGTAGCGTGGGATGCGGTAGAGCTTCCTAGTCAGTTTTTAGAAAACTGGTGTTATGAAGAAGAAGCATTGAGCTTTATTTCAGGTCATTATGAAACGGGCGAGGCGTTACCTAAAGAGCTACTTGATAAGCTACTAGCGGCTAAAAACTACAACTCAGGCATGCAAATGCTACGTCAAATTGAGTTCTCGTTATTCGACTTTAAAATCCACAATGATTATAAAGCGGGTGAAGAGTGTCAAATTCAAGCCGTACTAAACGATGTGCGTAGCCGTACCTCGGTCGTTAAGCCTCCTGAGTTTAACCGTTTTCAGCATGGCTTTAGCCACATTTTTGCAGGCGGTTACAGCGCTGGTTATTACTCGTATAAATGGGCTGAAGTACTCTCTGCTGATGCTTATTCTAAATTTGAAGAAGAAGGTATTTTTAACCCGCAAACCGGTCAAGCCTTCATGCAAAATATTTTAGAAAAAGGCGGCAGTGAAGAGCCAATGGAATTATTTAAAAAGTTCCGTGGTCGTGAGCCTAATGTTGACGCGTTACTACGCCACAGCGGTATTGCAGCTTAAAAACTAATATTTAGCACAAACTAAATTAAAGCGCCTAAATGGCGCTTTTTTATTATTTGTAAATTATTATCTAATAATTTTTAGTAATTTCATCCTGTCGTACTATGCTTTTAGCACACCTATTAAAATGGATTAAGGCATGGCAAAGTTGGTATTAGCAATTGATGACGACAAATATGTTCATCATATAATTGAAGAGTCTTTAGCAGGGTTTTGTAAAATAATTCATGCAAAAGATGGCGATGAAGGATTAAGGCTAACCAATAAATATAACCCTGATATTATTTTACTCGATATTGAAATGCCAGGTATGTCAGGCTATGACGTATGTAAAACGATAAAGCAAAGTGAAAGCACTCAAGATATTCCCGTTATGTTTCTCTCATCTAAAATAGAGTTAAGCGATCGGGTAAAAGGTTATAGTGTTGGCGCATCTGATTACATTACTAAACCCTTTAACGCAGAAGAGTTAATAGCGCGTATAAAAGTGCTTTACGAATATCGACAGCAATGTGCAAAGCTAAAATTGGATATAGCAAAAGCGAATAAAACAGCGGAAATAGCGATGACAGAGTCGGGCGATATGGGCCGTATAATGCGCTACGTTGGACAAAGCTATCACGCTAATAACTTTCAATCGTTGAGTGAACACTTTTTTACCTTTTTTGCTCCTTTAAATTTAGATGTTGTGGTTGTGTTTTGGTATCAAGGAACAGGTGTTTTTTACAGCCAGCAAAGTGGTGTTTGCCCGTTAGAGCAAGAGCTGCTGGAGCAACACAGACAAGCTCAACGATTTGTTGATATTGGTAGTAGTACTATAATTAATTACCCCAAAGTATCCCTTTTAATAAAAAATATGCCAGTTGATAACGATGCTTTGTACGGGCGCTATAAAGATCTGTTCCCGCATATATTAGAAGTAACCAACGAGAAGGTTATTACCATGGAAAGAAGCGAAAGCAGTTATGAGCAGGCAGCTCAAATAAGTACAGCCCTTCAAGATATTGTTAAGCAGTTAACTACACAAAATATAGAGCAAAACAAAAGTACTAAAATATTTATAGAACAGCTACATGAACTTGACTGCGCCATTAAGCTACAACAAACACAAGCAAATCCCGCGGATCTCACTTTATATATATCCCAACTGGATCAAACGATGCAGTTATTTGTATCGGCTAATAGTGATTTAGCCTTTATCAAATATCAGCTTAAACAAGTTGCCGAAAGCCGCAATGAGCTTATATCTAATTTACGCACTAAAGCGGAAGCCGCAAAGGTCAATACTAATCATCACAGTGATATAGAGCTATTTTAGTGCTTTAAAGTAAAGCGGTTGATATACTACAGGCGTATTTTATCGTCGGAGTTTATTGTGGTTATTCAGTGTGCTTTTAAAGAGTTACGTCCTTATTTAAATGAATTAGAAACACGCTTTGGTTTAGCCCAATGGGCGCAAAATTGCAGTGGCTTTAGCTTACATTACGACGATAAAGGGTTAAGCCTATTTAAAACCGATGAGCCTAAACTAGGTGCAATTAATGTTGATTTTGTAACCGGTGCTGCTGCCCATAGGCGTAAGTTTGGCGGTGGTAAAGGGCAAGCAATTGCCAAAGCAGTTGGCTTAAATAAAGGTGCAACGCCTGTTGTACTTGATGCTACCGCTGGCCTTGGGCGAGACGGCTTTGTTCTTGCCTCGCTAGGGTGCAAAGTTATATTACATGAACGTCATCCGGTTGTTGCAGCCCTTTTATACGATGGGTTAAAGCGAGCTTATAGCGATATTGAAATTGGTGTGTGGATGAAAGAAAACATGAGCCTAATATTTGGCTCAAGCCATACTTTGCTCTCTCAGTGCGAAAGCATGCCCGATGTTGTTTATTTAGATCCCATGTTTCCGCATCGCGAAAAATCAGCATTAGTTAAAAAAGAAATGCGCGTATTTCAAGAGCTAGTTGGTGCAGACAACGACGCTGACGACCTACTTGATTTTGCCTATCCACTCGCCAGTAAGCGTGTCGTTGTAAAACGCCCCGATTACGCGCCATTCTTAAACGAAAAAACCCCAAGTATGCAGATCAAAACCAAAAAGAACCGTTTTGATGTTTATGTAAAGGCGGCAATGGTTTAAACATCAAAACAAATTGGTGGTATATCCCTAGAATTTACCCATGTAAGAATCGTTATATTGGCTTGGATCTTAGGATCTAGCCTTTTGAATCTAGGATCTTATTACATTTTCATGTTAGAATTTGCGCAATTTTTTGGCATAGTAAAGTAGCACAGTAATGATCTTAGATGATATTCGCATTGTTTTAGTTAACACGTCACATTCGGGCAATATTGGTTCGGCGGCTCGCGCCATGAAAACCATGGGTTTATCAAAGCTTTATTTAGTTGATCCTGCTTGTGAAATAGACAGCCAAGCAAGTGCTTTAGCTGCAGGCGCAACTGATGTTTTAGGCAATGCAGTTATTGTAGGTACTGTTGAAGAAGCTATCGCTGACTGTACATTAACAATTGGCACAAGTGCGCGTTCTCGTACGCTTTCGTGGCCAATGGTTGAACCACGTGAATGTGGTGAAAAACTCGTTGCTGAAGCTGTAAATGGTCCTGTAGCGCTAGTATTTGGTCGTGAAAACAGCGGCTTAACTAATGAAGAATTACAGCTTTGTAATTACCACGTATGTATTCCTGCTAATCCAGAGTACAGCTCGCTTAATTTAGCTATGGCCGTACAAACACTTAGTTACGAAACACGTATGGCGTTTTTAAATCAACAACCTAAAAAGGTTGAAGAAGACGATGCAGTTTACCCAAGCTCAAAACAAACAGAACTGTTTTATGAGCACCTTGAAGAGACGCTTTTCAAAACCGGTTTTATTATCAAACAGCACCCTGGGTTAGTTATGACTAAATTACGTCGTTTATTTAACCGAGCTCACCCTGAAGATGCCGAAATGAATATTTTACGCGGTATTCTCACTTCAATTAATAAGTCTATCCCTAAGTAACTTAGGTATAGCTATTAGTTATAAAAACCAATGGGTAAATAACTAGCTAATACTTGACTAAAATACTCAGGTAATTACAATGGCTGTAATACTTGACCAAAGAGGTCAAGTATTGAAAGTTTGTTAACTCTACAATTTAAAAAGTAAGAGTTTATAAATCAAATTTTTATCAAGTGATAATACTTGACTAATTTACTCTGGTAATTAAAATTTGCACTCTTTTGTGCAGGGGGCGTTATGAAGTTAACATCAAAAGGCAGATATGCCGTTACAGCTATGCTGGATGTTGCACTACACACAGGTGTAGGTCCTGTAGCCCTTGCTGATATTTCACAAAGACAAGAAATTTCTTTGTCTTACCTTGAACAATTATTTGCTCGTTTACGTAAAAATGGCCTAGTAAGTTCTGTTCGTGGACCTGGTGGTGGTTATTTACTAGGGCGTGAAGCGGGCGTTATCTCTGTTGGCGATATTATTAGCGCCGTAGACGAATCGGTCGATGCAACACGTTGCCAAGGTGCCGATACCGGCTGTCAGAGTGGTATGCGTTGTTTAACACATAATTTGTGGTCAGACTTAAGCGCACGCATAGAAGAATTTTTGAATAATATTACCCTTGCTGAATTGGTGGAAAAATCAGATGTGAAAGAAATAGCATCGCGCCAAGATAACAGTATCAATAATGCAATTAAGCAGTTGGAAAACATTCAAGTAAGCTGTCAACTTTAAGGTTGACCTGCAGCGGAGAGAGAAATGAAGTTACCGATTTATTTAGATTACGCAGCGACCACGCCTGTTGATGAACGTGTTGCTAAAGAAATGATGCAGTGCCTGACAATGGACGGTAAGTTTGGTAATCCTGCGTCACGCTCACACCGTTTTGGTTGGCAAGCAGAAGAAGCTGTTGACCAAGCGCGTACAGATATTGCTGATTTAATTAATGCAGACCCACGTGAAATTGTTTTCACATCGGGTGCAACAGAATCAAATAACCTTGCTATTAAAGGTGCAGCACAGTTTTACAAGAAAAAAGGTAAGCACGTTATTACCGCTAAAACTGAGCATAAAGCTGTAATCGACACATGTCGTGAGCTTGAGCGCCAAGGTTTTGAAGTAACTTACATGGACGTTGAAGAAAACGGCCTACTTGATTTACAAAAACTTGCCGACACAATGCGTGACGACACAGTACTTGTAAGCATCATGCACGTTAATAACGAGCTAGGTGTGATTCAAGATATCGCGACTATTGGCGAAATGTGTCGCGAACGTAAAATTATGTTCCACGTAGATGCAGCGCAAAGCGCGGGCAAAGTATTAATCGACGTGCAACAGCTTAAAGTTGATTTTATGTCGTTCTCTGCACATAAAGTGTATGGCCCTAAAGGTGTTGGTGCACTTTACGTTCGTCGTAAACCACGTGCTCGCCTTGAAGCGCAAATGCACGGTGGCGGACATGAACGCGGTATGCGCTCTGGTACACTAGCAACTCACCAATTAGTGGGTATGGGTACTGCGTTTAAAATTGCTAAGCAAGATTTCGAAAAAGATCACGCACACATCAGCGCCTTACGTAATCGTTTAATCGACGGCATTATGGCTGATATGGACGAAGTATACTTTAACGGCACACAAGACCAATCAGTACCGGGTATTGTAAACATCAGCTTTAACTTTGTTGAAGGTGAGTCGTTACTTATGGCAGTAAAAGACATTGCAGTATCGTCAGGTTCAGCCTGTACATCTGCAAGCTTAGAGCCTTCTTATGTATTACGTGCACTTGGCCGTAACGACGAATTAGCACATAGCTCAATTCGTTTTAGTATTGGTCGCTTTACTACCGAAGAAGAGATTGATTACACCGTCGAATTAATGAAAAACTCTATCGGTCGCCTACGTGAGATGTCTCCACTTTGGGAGATGCATCAAGAAGGTATTGATTTAGATTCAGTTGAATGGGCTCACCACTAATAGTGTGAGCACATACCCTAGCAGGTAATGAGGATAGAATAATGGCTTATAGTGATAAAGTAATCGACCACGTAGAAAACCCACGTAACGTAGGTACTCTAGATAAGAACGATCCGTCAGTGGCAACGGGTATGGTAGGCGCACCAGCATGTGGTGACGTAATGAAACTGCAAATTAAAGTATCTGCCACTGGCGTTATTGAAGATGCAAAATTCAAAACCTACGGTTGTGGTAGCGCAATTGCTTCTTCTTCACTTGTAACAGAGTGGGTTAAAGGCAAAACGCTAGGCGAAGCAGCGACAATTAAAAACACTGATATCAGTGCAGAGCTTGAGTTGCCACCAGTGAAAATTCACTGTTCAATTTTAGCCGAAGACGCAATTCAAGCAGCAATTGCAGACTACAAAAGCAAACAAGCGAAGTAAGAAGAGAAACTCATGGCAGTGACATTGACAGATGCGGCAGCAAACCGCGTACAATCATTTTTAGCAAACCGCGGTAAAGGTTTAGGCCTGCGCGTTGGCATTAAAACGACGGGCTGTTCAGGTCTTGCTTATGTACTTGAGTTTGTTGACGATTTAAACGAAGACGATGAAACTTTTGCGGCTAAAGGTGTCACATTAATTGTTGACGCTAAAAGCTTAGTTTACATCGATGGCACAGAGCTCGACTACACTAAAGAAGGCTTAAATGAAGGGTTTAAATTTAATAACCCGAATCAAGCAGATGAGTGTGGTTGTGGCGAAAGCTTTACCGTTTAAGCTTTAAATATCTTTGTAGTATAAATAAGCCCTGCCAGTTAATGTAGGGCTTTGTTATTTCTGAATATTATTGGTTGAAGTTATGCGTTACTTTGAATTATTTGCAGTCCCCGTTGATTACAATATTGATTTAGCAACGGTTAACAAGCACTACTTGGAATTACAGCGTACTGTACATCCCGATCGCCACGCGAATGCGAGCAGCCGCGATAAGTTAATGGCTGTGCAAAGTACCGCCGAAATTAACGATGCGCTACAAACATTAAAGCACCCAGTAAAACGTGCTGAATATATGTTGAGCGAGCTAGGCGTTGATATTCGTGCAGAGCAGCAAACCTTGCAAGATCCAATGTTTTTAATGCAGCAAATGGAACTTCGCGAAGAACTTGAAGAGCTAACATCAGCTAGCGATCCTGATACCGCCATTGTAAATTTTGAAAAACAAATTAAGCAATTAAACGCGCAATACAGTGCACAACTTGCTGAGCAATTAGCAAGTAACGATGAGCAGCAATATCAACTTGCCGCAGATAATATTCGTAAACTGAAGTTTGTTTATAAGTTACGTGAAGAACTAGAGCGTATCGAAGACAGTTTATTTGACGATTAATTACTTGCTGCAAAGCGAGCAACACGAGTTTAAAGAGCATTATGGCATTATTGCAAATTGCTGAGCCGGGGCAAAGCGCGGCACCACACGAACATAAACTAGCAATTGGTATTGACCTTGGTACAACTAATTCTTTAGTTGCAACAGTGCAAAGTGGCGAAGCCCGCACGTTAACTGATGATCTTGGCGCGGCTATGTTACCGTCGGTTGTTCGTTATCAAGCAGGCGATATTACTGTTGGCGCAGAAGCTGCACAAGCAGCAACGCAAGACCCTGCTAACACACTTATTTCGGTTAAGCGTTTTTTAGGTAAAACTCAGGCTGAAATAGAGCAAAGTTATGGCCAACTACCGTATGAATTTTGTGAGCACAATGGTGCGCTAGCAATAGAAACTGCGGCAGGTAAAATTAGTCCAATTAAGGCATCAAGCCATATTTTAGCCGCATTAAAAGCACGAGCTGAGCAAAGTTTTGGCAACCAAGAAATTTTAGGGGCTGTAATTACAGTACCAGCGTACTTTGATGACGCGCAGCGCCAAAGTACTAAAGATGCCGCAGAGCTTGCTGGTATTAACGTACTACGTTTATTAAATGAGCCAACAGCAGCAGCGGTTGCTTATGGTTTAGATTCAGGTCAAGAAGGTATTATTGCTGTTTACGATTTAGGTGGTGGTACGTTTGATATATCAGTACTTAGATTACACCAAGGTGTGTTTGAAGTAATGGCAACCGGTGGCGACTCTAGCCTCGGCGGCGATGACTTTGATTCGCTCCTTGTTGATTACTTTAAGCAGCAAACAGGTGTGTCAGCATTATCACCTTCAGTTTTACGTTTATTTATCAATAAAGCAAAAGCGTGTAAAGAAGCATTAAGCCAATACGCTAAAGTAAACGTGGGCCTTGAGTTTGACGATCAAAAATACACCGTTGAAGTAACGCGCGAAACGTTTGATGAAATGGCTATGCCACTAATCAAAAAAACGCTGCGCTCGTGTCGTCGTGCTGTAAAAGATGCTGGCATTGAAAATGAAGAAGTGCTGCAAGTTATTATGGTAGGCGGTTCAACCCGTATGCCATTGGTACGTAGCCAAGTACAAAGCTTTTTTGATAAAGAGCCGCTAACTTCAATCGATCCTGATCGTGTTGTAGCCTTAGGTGCCGCGCTTCAAGCCGACGTGTTAATTGGCAATAAGCCCGATTCTGACATGTTATTGCTTGATGTATTACCGTTATCGCTAGGCCTTGAAACGATGGGTGGTTTGGTTGAAAAAATCATTCCGCGTAATACAACGATTCCGGTAGCACGCGCACAAGAATTTACAACGTTTAAAGACGGTCAAACAGCCATGTCATTACATGTGCTGCAAGGTGAGCGTGAGCTTGTTGATGATTGTCGATCGCTTGCTAAGTTTAGCTTAAAAGGTATTCCACCAATGGCGGCAGGCGCTGCGCATATTCGTGTAACCTTTAAAGTTGATGCTGATGGCCTATTAAGTGTTTCAGCTATGGAAAAATCAACAGGTGTACAAGCTGAGATTCAAGTTAAGCCTTCGTTTGGTTTATCTGATGACCAAGTAGCTAACATGCTAAAAGAATCAATGAGCAACGCTAAAGGCGACATGCAAGCGCGTATGCTTAAAGAGCAGCAAGTAGAAGCGTTGCGCGTAATAGAAGCGCTTAACGCATCACTTGAAGCCGATGGTGCATTACTTGACGATATGCAACTAGCTAACTTACGCGCTGAAATTGCAGAACTGGTAAAAGTGCGCGAAAATGCACAAGAGCCTGGCGAAATTAAAGCAGCTATCGAAAAAGTCGATAATGCGAGTAGCGACTTTGCATCGCGTAGAATGGATGCATCAATTAAAAAGGCCCTTACAGGGCAGTCAGTAGACAACATTTAAGAGAGATTAGAATGCCACAAATTGTTTTTCTTCCACATCCTGAATTATGTCCTGACGGCGCTGCAATTGAAGCTCCTACAGGTCAAACGGTACTCGACGCTGCGCTTAAAAATGGTATTAGCATTGCGCATGCTTGTGAAAAGTCTTGTGCATGTACTACGTGTCACTTAGTGATTCGTGAAGGATTTGACTCACTTGAAGAAAGTGATGAGCTAGAAGACGACATGCTAGATAAAGCATGGGGCTTAGAGCCTGAGTCACGCCTTGGTTGCCAAGCAATTATAAGAGATGAAGACCTAGTGGTTGAAATACCTAAGTACAATCTCAATATCGTTAATGAAGAGCACTAGTTTTTAACGATGTATATATTAAAAGCCGCTGTTTGATACAGCGGCTTTTTTGTTTGTGAATTGTAGGCGTGACAAGCAAAGCTCGTATGTTATTTTGCAGGCAAGCAAAGCTTGCTGGCGTTATGTGTTTTAACTCTAGGTTATAAATATAGAAGCTGCGCTTCTCACGTGAGCAAAGATCCTAAAATGTTAGCCTTGGCTCTATGTCACGCATTAAAAGCTAACACCTTAAAACGTAATTTTGGAGGTTTATTTTGAGTAATCTTATTTTCTCAGACTCATTTATTAACGGCGAATTTTATAAAACTGATACGCGCTTTAGCGTTAACGATCCCGCTACCGAAAAAAGTATTGTTGAAGTAAGTGATATTGATGAGCAGGGTGTAAATAGCGCAATAAACGCAGCTCAAGGGGCTTTTGTTAAGTTAAAAACGACAAATGCCACTGAGCGAAGCGAAACCTTGATGCGCTGGTATGAGCTAGTAATAAAACACAAGCAAACACTTGCAGAGCTAATGACCAAAGAGCAAGGCAAGCCACTCAAAGAATCTCTTGGTGAGATTGATTACGGTGCAGGTTTTATCAAATGGTTTGCAGAAGAAGCCAAACGTAGTTACGGAGATGTAATTCCGCCAACAGATGACTCGCATCGTTTAACTAGCTTTAAGCAGCCTGTCGGTGTTGTAGCTGGTATAACGCCGTGGAACTTTCCTATTGCTATGGTTACTCGTAAAGTAGCGCCAGCTTACGCTGCGGGCTGTAGCTTTATACTTAAACCTTCTGAACACACGCCACTTTGTGCTATTGCGCTTGCTCATCTAGCCGATCAAGCTGGTTTTGTTAAAGGTGCATTTAATGTACTGGTTTCTCGAGATGCCAAAACAGTAGGTAAAATGCTGACTGACTCAGAAGTCGTGCGTAAGTTTACATTTACCGGTTCTACCGGTGTTGGTAAGCAGTTGCTATCGCAATGTGCAGACACAATTAAACGCACCTCGATGGAGCTTGGCGGTAATGCGCCTTTTATTATTTTTGATAATGCCGACTTAGATGAAGCTATTGAAGGGCTAATGGCGGCTAAATTTAGAAATAGTGGGCAGGCATGTGTTGCTGCAAACCGTATTTTTATACAACGTAATATTCTCGACAAAGTACTGTCAAAAATCACGCCTAAGGTTGCAGCGTTAAAAGTGGCAAATGGTTTTGAAGACGGGGTTGATATTGGTCCGCTTATTTACCCTAAAGCCAAAGAGAAAGTACAGCAGTTAGTACAAGACGCACTCGATAAAGGCGCGACGCTGATTGGCGATAATAGTGACTTAGGTGGCAGCTTTCAAAATCCATTAATAGTAAACAATGTCACCACAGAAATGGATATTTATCACGAAGAGGTATTTGGTCCGGTATTAACGGTTATTCCTTTTGATGAAGAAAGTGAAGTGCTTGCACTTGCTAACGATGTACCATTTGGTCTAGCAGCCTATTTTTACAGCCAAAATATTAAGCAAATTTACCGAGTTAGTGAAGGGCTTGAATTTGGTATGGTCGGCGTTAATGAAGGTGTTATATCAAACCCAGTAGCGCCATTTGGTGGTGTTAAGCAATCTGGTTTAGGCCGAGAAGGCGGTCATCAAGGGCTTGATGAGTACTTAGAAGAAAAGTACGTGTGTATTAAAATATAACGCCCGTTAAGTTTATGAGCGCGAATTTACTTCGCGCTTTTTTATGACGTTAATATGGCAGATATATGAACTTTATCTTTTACTGTTGCTACACAGAGCACTAAATGCTACCTTTGGAGCCATATTTTTTGTTAATAAAACAACATAAAAAAACAAATAAAAAGTAAAAGGATTTCTATAAGTAGAAATAACCCCGTGTGTAAATGCCACCGTCAGGTGGCATTTTTTTGTTTGAATAGTCATAGACTGTAATAAGCACATTTTGAATAAAGATATTACTTTATAAGTGCTAACTTATAGGTGTATAACCAGGTAAGTTATCAAAATCTACCTCATCTAGCTGCTCTGGGTTAGCATATTCGTTGATATAATTTTTATAGACTTCTGACTCAATAAAAATAGCAAAAATATCAGGATCAAGGTGATTATTACTAACCATGTTCCCTAGAATATTCAAACATTCACTTACCGGTTTTGCTTTTTTATAGGGCCTGTCTACGGCAGAGAGTGCTTCAAAAATATCCGTAATAGCCATTAACCTTGCAGGCACCGACATTTGTTCTTTGGTTAAACCTCTTGGGTAACCAGTACCGTCAAGTTTTTCATGATGACCTAAAGCATATTCAGCTACATTACTAAGATGTTTAGGGAACGGCAAAATATCTAATATATTTTTAGTTATATCCATATGGCGTTTCATGATTTCGCGCTCACCTTGGGTAAGTGTGCCGCGTCGTATCATGAGGTTTTCTACTTCATCATCAGTCAGTAGAGGTGTTTCTTCGCCGTTTATTTTAAGCGAATACTGTTTTGATATTCTCAGTATATGGGCTTGTTCTTCTTCGCCCAAAAACTCACCGCCAATATTCACCCGCTGTAATAATGCACGGTCGAGGGCTAGTTGTTTAAGCTCAGTTTCAAGCAATCGTTCAAATTGTAAAACCTCAACCGACTTGTTCTGTTTTATTGCTGAAATAATTTGCTGCTGATAAGAGAGTTCTAAATCTCGACTAATTATTTCAAACTTAGCATCAATAAACTCTATGCGATCGAAAATAGTCTCTAACTTGGTCGACTTTTCCATAATATGATCAGGAGTAGCAATTTTCCCACAGTCATGTAGCCATCCCGCAACACTTAGTTCATGGCGATCCTCTGGGCTCATTATAAAATCTGCTAGTGGACCTTTATCTATTTTATGCACTGCATCAGCAAGCATTAACGTCAGTGCTGGTACCCGCTTACAGTGGCCGCCCGTGTGAGGAGACTTTTCATCTATTGCCATTGCGATAGCTTCGGCAAACGTTGAAAAAAGCACTTCCATATCTTTAACTAAAGTAGAGTTAGTTAGTGAAATAGCGCCTAAAGAGGCAAAAGATCGAATCAGAGTGACGAGCTCTTCACTAAAAGGAATGTTTTTATTTTGCGCATCTTTTACATTTATAAGCTGGATTACACCAATAATGTCATCTTCATGATCTTTTAAAGGAATTGTTAGCATGGACTCAGAACGATAACCCGTGCGAGCATCCATTTTGCGTGCAGCGCTCATATCAAAAGGCAAGGCATCATACACGTCAGGAATATTTATTACTTCCCCTGTATTAACAGAATGCGCAACAATAGCGGTGTCATTTGGTTTGCCATCAATAAAAAGATCTATATTAGGAAAATCAACAGGACCACCTAATGTGCCGCCTAAATAAAGATTTAATGACTTGTTTATTACTGTTTCAAACTTTAGTTGTTTGTTTGAGGTAATAGAGTAAATGCTGCCAGCATCAGAATGTGCTATCGACATTACAACTTGCAGTATTTCATCAAGTAACTTAGACGAGTTTTTTTCGGTTGTTAGTCTAATGCTAATATCGATAAAGTGTTGAAGATTTGTTTTGTCTTTAATGTGCTGTCGCATATGTTTACTACTTTTGAGTATGTTTGAAGGCACCATTCCAATCCTTAGCTAGTGTTTGCAAATCAGTGCCCTTAATACGTTCAATAAAAATGGCATAAATGTTGGGGCTAAATACGGTTGTACTGCGTAGTTCTTTAAATAAGCTAAGTGCTTGTGGCCAGTTTTTATTATAAAAAAGCGTCATGGCCTGCTGCGACTTTTTAACTTCATTTAACTGCTCTTCATCGAGCTTATCTGTAAAGTTTATAGGTTCAAACAACTGTACAGCGGCTGTTTTACCAACAACTTGCACTTTATCTATTAAACGAAATGAAATATGAGGGCATTTTTTCATCGTCTCTTCTGTAACAAGAATAGCTACGCCATAAAATTTGGTCAAGCTTTCTACTCTAGCACCTAAATTAACAGTATCACCAAGAACTGTATAGGCTTTACGATAAACCGAACCCATATCACCTACATTCATGTCGCCAGTACTTAAACCGATACCTATTTTTATTGCAGGCTGGTTGTTTTCTGCAAATAACTGATTTATTTTCGTTAACCCGTTGATCATAGACATTGCGGCTTCAACACCATGGCGAGCGTGGTTTTCATCTTTCAGTGGGGCATTCCAAAATGCCATCACCATATCGCCTACGTACTTATCAATAGTTCCGTGATGATCAAATATGATTTTGGTAATAGCTGTAAGATATTCGTTTAAATATTCACTTAACTGATGAGGCGACATACTTTCTGATAGTGAAGTGAAACTACGAATGTCGGCAAACAACACCGTCATATTTTTTCGCTCACTTTTTTGAGATAAACTTTTACCTTGAAGTATCATTTGGTTTATTCGCTCAGGAGGAACATATTGGTCAAACATAGATTTTATTTTTCGGCTGTGTTTCATTTCAGCGATAGAGCCTACAATGATGTAATAACCGGCTAATATAATGATAAGTAAAAGAGGCATTAATAAAGGTAAACTAATTTTTTGTACTGACCATAAATAAACGTTTAAAAATATAACGACACTTGTGACTGTAAGAGACAAAACAATAATAAAACGTGCGCTCTTAGCGTGGCTAAAAAACGACAGTACGCAACCCGTCAATGCAATGATGAGTAAGCTTGCTCCCTGTGACCAATTAGGTTTAGATGGCAGTAGCTCTGGGTGCATTAACCCTTCAAATATATTGGCATGAACCTCCACACCCGGGTATTGCAAACCAACAGGTGTTGATCTTAAATCAGCAAGCCCTACGGCGGAAGTACCAATAAAGGCTACTGTGCCTTCTAATTCATCTAAACCAATTTTTTTGGTCAAAATATCGGTAGCCGAATAATAGGGGAAGCTATGCGCACGCCCTTTGTAAGGAATTAATATTTGCCCATACTCATCAGTTTGAATCCACTTATCTTGAAACTTTATACCTTCGAATAAGGTTATACCATCTAACCTATTGGAACGGGTTTCTATGTTTTCAGCAAGGGTATAAAGTCGAGCAACTTCAAGTGCTAAAGAAGGATAAAGCTTATCGCCAACTCGATTTATAAGAGCTGCTTTACGTATAAAGCCATCTTCGTCAATATGTGCATTAATAAAGCCGGTGCCCGTTGCAGCATTTTGTAACTGTGGAATATTTACAATAGCACCAGGAAACTGGTTTATTTGTGAATTAGTGTGCTCTTCGCTTGCCCATACAACACTGTTTTTAGCTGGCAAGTTTTGATTAGTCAGTTGTTCATCAATTAGTAAAAAACCAAGAACAGTATCATTTTTAGATAATGCGCTTGCTAGTTTTGTGTCTGCATCGACTTGTTTAGTAATTTCAGCAAAGGGGATGGTGTACTTTTTTGATAAATCAGGAATTTCAGACATAATTTTTGTAACAGGGTTTTCTTCCTGTTCAGAAAAAAATATATCGAATGCAATAACAATAACACCTGCATCACTAAGCTTTGTAACAAGGTCTGCTAATTTTGAGCGACTCCAAGGAAAGCGTCCTTGTTCTTGCATGCTCTTTTCATCGATATCAATTATTACAACGGTTTCATCTATGCGCCTAGGCGTCTCTGAAAGCGTCAGTAATAACCGAGAGTCGTATATTATACCTTCTACACGGTTAACTAACTTTGCAAGCGACCCAGTTGAAAATAACTCTATTGATGCAATTATTAACGTAATAACAGCGCCAATAAAAAAGTGCTTTGAGGTAATGGGTTTTAAGAAGCTAATGAGCAACGCTCCTTGATAGACTAAAAATCAAAAACTCGTCCTTCTCGGCCGCATTCTATTTTTACCTGTTGAGCGTACTGCGTGTGTAAATACTTTTCTATAGCGACTAACTGTTCATCGGTTCTTGATGGATCGTGGCTAATAATAATCACATTTTTAATACTCGCTTTTATAGCAAGCTCAGCAACCTGATCTATGGTGCTATGACCCCAACCATGCTTAAGAGGCAAGTCTGCATCTATAAATTGAGCATCGTGAATTAGTAAATCAGCGCCTTCAATAAAATTACTCCATTCGCAAATACTTGTGTTTAGCTTGTCTGGTGGGTTTAGCTCATTGTCGGTAACGTAAGCTATCTTTTTTTCATCTGCTTTAATGCAATAAGCAGTACCGCCACCAGGGTGATTCAGTGGAGCAGTAGAAACCAAAAAACCGTTAAGTGTAAATTGCTTTTGAGACGATAAATCAGTATTAAGCGTAATATTGGCAGGTAAATCCTGATAACACACAGGAAAGTACGAACCACTCATTTGCTTTAATATGGCATCTTGGCTTTTTTTATCATCAACGTTGCCAGCTACAATGGTTATATTGCGGTTGGGCTGGTAGATAGGTTTAAAAAAAGGAAACCCTTGAATATGATCCCAATGATTGTGCGTTAGCAAAATATTGATAGGACTTTGTGTTTCTAGTAAACGTGTACCGAGTTCTACAATACCGGTACCAGAGTCTAAAATAAGATCTTTACCGTTGTTTTGTTCAATGTACACACATGAGGTATTTCCCCCAAAAATGTGTGTATTACTTCCAGCTGAAGGCATCGAGCCTCTAACACCAAAAAATTCAACTTTCATAATTTAAGGCTAAGCTCCATCTGCTTCAAAATTGAATTTAGAAATACTAACATTGTTAGAGTTAGTGTCATTACAGGTGGTACTTACAACAACTTGGGTATCATTTTGCAGAATGATTGAAGTAAACACATGCGTACTGACACATTGGCTCGCTTCATAAAATCCGGCACCACTGGCTCCAAACGTATTATCTAAAGTACCGTCAGTTAAAATGCGCGCTAACATGCCTTTATTATTGCCCATACCAACTAAAACAATATTGTTGTTGCTATCAAAAACGGCACTTTTTACTTCGGTATCCCCCGTTGAAGCTAATGTATATTGGTCTAAAGGGTAGCTGTCATCAATTACTCCGGATGCAAGTAATCGCGTAATACTGGCTTTATTTGGTGAATCAATAAGGTTCGCTATTAAATATAACTTACCTGTCGTGTCAGTTAAAATTTGTACTAATTTATTGTCGGTATCTGTAGTTTCTTCACCTACATATTTAAAGACCTCAGTACCGTTTGAGCTTAACTTCAATGCGATTAGCTTTGAAGTGCCACTTAATACTGACTTACCACCAATGAAAATATCTGCATTGTCGGTATGTACGCGGTTATAGTACTCAAAAGCTGAGCCTATGATACTACCGCCAGTGCCAAAGTTAGGCTCTAAAGTACCTTCTGGCGTCAACATTATAACGATTGGGCTAGGAGTGCCACTTGTTACTATTGACCCAACAGTAATAATGTTACCGCTGTTATCAAGTGCAATATCTGTCAGGTTTACCAATTCTGCGCCACTGACAGAAGTTGTATATACACCATCTGTAGCAAATGAAGAGTCTAAATTACCAGACTGATCAACTTTAGCTACAAAGCCCGCTTCACCATTTTCACTATTTTTAGAGCCTGTAATAACTAAATTGCCGTCGCTTTGCTCGGTTAAAGCAACACGCGACTTACTCAAATCTATGGCGATTTCTTTATGGCCACTTTCGCTAAAGCTAGTATCGATATCACCCGCACTCGTAAAACGTGTTAATACTAACTTAGTAACTGAGTCCGATTTAGCCGTTGATGCAAGAATGTACTTACCGGCATGAGGGCCATTGCTCAGTTGTAAAACGTGCATTGATTGATCGTCAGATTCTGCGCTTATAGTATCAAAAGTAAGGTAGCCAACATCAGCAAAATTGGTAAATAATGCAGCTTGATCGTCTATCGCAGTAACGAAAGGTTTTGTGTTTGAGTCGTCATTAACGCCAGCTATCCATACGGTGTCGTTTGAGTCTATAGTTGCTGCTTTGGCAAATTGTTTGCCATTAATACCCGAAATAATATTAATTCCAGATGTGCCATAAGTACTATCAAGTGAGCCGTCTGAAGTTAAAATACGGGCAGAATATAACTTTTCGTTAGCTGAAACACCGGTAGTGCCAGATAAAGTAATTCCATTTTTAATTGGCTCGTATTTTACGCCTGTTACGTTCGCGCCACCATTACCTGCACCACCGTTACCATCAATATCGTAAATAGCAGTACCTGCATCACCAAAACTCGTTATAAGAGTACCCGTTTTATCAATAGCCAAAACCACGGCTTCTTTTTCACCACTGTTACGAGTTATGTAACCACCTGCAAAAGCTGTAAAGTCGGTGTTTTTAGCACCGCCAATTGCAAATAATTCGTCATCTTTATTATTCTCAGACAAGTCGAACGATAATGCTGCGCTACCATTAAAACTTCCGTTGTTTTCACCATCAGAAATTAAATAACGAATAAGTACGTCTTTATCGCCAGTTGCACTTGTTACACTGCCAGCAACCATAAGATCAGAGCTATTAAAGTTTTTAATAGCAAACGCTTCGTCATCTCTATTAGCGCCGCTCACATCGACTATTTTAGGGCTTCCGGCTTCATAAGCGAGTGTAGATATATCGTATTTTATCCATAAGCTATCGTCGTCGTTACCATTAAATGACTTACCAACAGCTTGAATTTTATTGTCGCTAAACTCAAGGTCATTAATAACGAGAGTGCTTGCTAATGCGGTACAGTGAATACCTGAATTATTATCTCCAGAGTTATTACTTAATACGCCAGCGGTATTCATTTTCAACAAACATGCTTCGGTATTTGTGCCATCAAAACTAGTGTAAGCAACAAAGAGGCTTGTACCATCAGAGATGATAGCTGTTGCTTGTTCATCATTTTCTAAATCTAATACTTTAACGCCATCACTGTTAAATGCTGTATTTATTACACCACTCGTTGTATAGGATACAATAACAATATCTTTGTCGCTGTTATTACTAAAACCTACAAAGTAAAGGTTATTATTTAGCTCAATACTGTCATTAAATTTACCACTTGAAAAAACACCCGAAAGCTCAAGTTCACCTGTTATAGGACGACCAAATGTTTCATCTTCAACAGGAACTAGAGGCTCCGCATCATCAGTGACATCAATTATTATATTAATAGTAGTTGTTTCGTTAGGCGTACCGTCGTCAGTAATAGCTAGGCTCAATATGTACTGAGGAGTTGTTTCAAAATCAAACGGGCTTTCACCTTTTACAGTTAATAAGCCAGAATCATTATTTATTTCGAATATGGGGGCACCACTGAGTAGGGTGTAACTTAAATTTTGGTTCTCAATGTCTGAGGCACTAACAGTCCCAATAGTGTCTCCATCGGTTGCGTTTTCGCTAATATTAAAACCTTGGTTTGACGCAACTGGAGCATCGTTAATAGGAGCAATCGTAATCGACAAACTACCAGCATCTGTAGCGTTATTCCCATCATCAACAGTATAACTGACAACAACAATACCGTTGGTATTTACAGCCGGTGTGTACTGTAGTTTGTTATCAATAACGGATACTGAACCGCTATCGGCTGACGCTGCTGTTATGCTTAGGCTATCACTATCAGCGTCTAAATCATTAATCAAAACATCAATGAGTAGCGGTGCTGCATCTTCATCCATCGTTGCGGTGTCAGCATTTGCTATTGGAGCATCATTTACAGGTGTAATAGTGATAGTTAACGTTGCAGTACTGGCGCCGCCATTGCTATCGCTTACAGTATAAGTAACTGTTGCTAAGCCGTTGTCGTCGGCTGCCGGTGTATATTGAATTTGATTGCCAACTACTGAGACCGAACCAGTATCTGCCGAGGCTGCGCTTATGGCAAGGCTGTCGCCATCTTCATCTGAGTCATTGGCTAATGCGTTTATCAGTATTGGCGCTGCATCTTCATCCATCGTTGCTGTGTCAGTATTTGCTATTGGAGCATCGTTTACAGGTGTAATAGTGATAGTTAACGTTGTTGTACTGGCACCACCGCTGCTATCGCTTACAGTATAAGTAACTGTTGCTAAGCCGTTGTCGTCGGCTGCCGGTGTGTATTGAATTTGATTACCAACCACTGATACAGAGCCAATATTAGCTGATGCTGCGTTTATGGCAAGGCTGTCGCCATCCACGTCTGAGTCATTGGCTAATACGTTTATTAGTATTGGCGCTGCATCTTCATCTATTGTAGCTGAGTCTGCGTTTGCTATTGGAGCATCGTTTACGGGAATAATAGTAATTGTTAAGTTAGTAGTTGCAGTACCGCCGTTACCATCACTTATTGTGTAGTTAATAATTGCTGTTCCATTTGTATTAGGAGCAGGCGTATATTGGATTTTATTATCAACAACAGATGCAGAACCTCTATCTGCAGTAGCAGCTGTTATCACAAGAGTATCGCCGTCAATGTCGGAGTCATTAGCTAATACGTTAACTAATAACGCAGGAGCATCTTCGCTCATCGTTGCTGAGTCAGCATTTGCAGTAGGGGCATCATTAACGGGTGTAACAGTAATCGTCACACTTGCTGTTCTGTCGTTTATACCTTCATTACCAGTGCTATAACCATCAGTAATGGTGTAAGTTAGTACTATCTCACCTGAAAAATTTGCTGGTGGAGTAAACTGTATTTTTCCGGCGACAATAGTCGCTTCACCAGCAGTATTTTCTATATTAGAAATAGTAATTGTATCGCCATCTGCATCAGTGTCGTTAGCTAGCACATCTAATAAAGATGCAGAGCTGTCTTCGTCTAACGTATATTGATCGTCATTGGCTTCTGGAAAAGTATTAACGCCGCTTTCACTTAAGGTTACTTGAGCTGTTGCAGTTAAGCCTTGCTCATTTGAAATTGAATAGGTAAAGCTATCTACACCAATAAAACCTAAGTCTGGTTGATAGGTAAACGAGCCATCAGCATTTAATGTAAGTTCGCCATTTTGAGTTGCATTAATTGCCGTGGTATTAACAGATAAATCGCCAGCCTCAATATTAAAGTCGTTAATTAACAAGCCATTTTGTACTGTTACTTCAAATAGTTTATTTTTACTAAATTGATAGGCATCATTTTGTGCAACAGGGTTATCGGGTTCGCTGTTTATTACTAAAGTTACTGTGGCTGTAGAGGTTGCACCTAATGAGTCTATAGCTTTATATTGAAATTGATCAACACCATTAAAATTAGCATCCGGCACATAACTAAAGCTGCCATCAGTTGCTAATAATAGTTGGCCATGTGTTGGTGCCACCATAAACGTTTCATCAACTGAAAAACTGTCATTATTTGGGTCAGTATCGTTACTAAGCACACCATTGGCTGCTGTAACAACAAGTGTTTCATCTTCGCTTAAACTATAGCTATCATTTTTTGTAATAGGGGCTACGTTAGTGTTTGAGCTTACAATAGTTACATTTGCAATAGCCTGAGCACCTTGTGCATCAACAACTCTGTACTGAAAGCTGTCTTGGCCTTGCATATTTTGCTCACCTTGGTATTCAAAGCCACCATTATCAAAAAGGGTTAATTGTCCTCTGGTTGGTTCGTTAACCGGCGTTGTATCAACAGTTAAGTCATCTAAGTCTATATCGCTATCGTTTATAAGTAAGCCTGGCGATAGGACAACTAAGGTTCCATTATTTGTAATGCTGTAAGTATTATCAAGCGCAATAGGAGCATCGTTAACAGCTAAAATGGTTATCTCTCCAACTGCGGTGTCTGTCATACCTAGCTCGTTAGCAACTTGATAGCTAAAGGCATCTTCACCATTAAAGTTTGCAATAGGGATATAAGTAAAGTCCCCATTTTCATTTATATTAAGAGTGCCATGCTGCGGTAGAATTAATGCATCTGCATTTACACGTAAATCGCCACTGTATTGATTCGTATCATTTGTTAGCACGTTACCTTGCAGAGTTTGATCTTCATTTATCTGAAACTGATCGGCATTTGCCTTTGGTGCAAATGCAAGCTCTCCACCCACTGGTGCTATGTTTATTATATTAGCAAAACCACTTTCACCACTGCCATCAACACCGGTAATAAGTACTTGGTAACTTTTATCTGTAAGTGACTCGGTAATGCTTAATGCAGTATCTTGAATACTTAAAAATTGTTGCCCATTCTCTAATTCATTAATATTAGTAGATGTGACTCCAGCTTGAGTTGCAATATAAACGTTGTAACGATTAAGTTCAGGGTTAGCTTGCCACGAAAGATTAATATTATCTTCGTCTCGTTGTGCTGTAACACCTTCAATTTGATATGGTTGCCAGTTAAAAGTGATTGCATCAGCAAGTACCTGATTATTTAAAGTGTCAGTTATCCATATTTCGAGACGTATTTCCCCTGGAGTTACGCCATAAAGCGCAGGGCTGAGGCCTATAATTGACTTTCCGTAGCCAACACCACAATCAGAAGAACACAGTGATATGCTTTTATTAACACTAGGGAGCACTAAATTAACTTCAGCAATGCCATCAGTATCCGAAGCTTCAAGTAAAAAAGAAACATTACCTTGTACGGTGTCGTTTGTTTGTGGAAAAACAATATTAGCGCGAGTATTTGCTAAACTTGCTCCAACAACTCCTCTACTTGAAGTGACAGCACCTAAAACTTTTGTACTCTTGGTTTGATTACTCGCTATAACACCAGCCAAATTTATATAGCTAGTCACCGTTGGCGGTACTACTTCAGCCGTAGGTGATTGTATTGTCTCTTGAGTGGGGCTTTCTTCTGAGCCTCCACAGGCACTTAACAAAAACACCATAGAACCAAGCAAAAATAAATTTTTTGCTGTCATTTTAAATACTCCATAATAAAAGCTTTGTATCCAATGTGTTTATGGTTCTAATTTAAAAGAACCGCTAGCATTTACATCAGGATTATTTATTTCGTTAAGATTAAAGTTGCCAGTAATATTGTCTAGGTCATTCAAAAATATTGCATCAACATCGCCCTCGGCTTTATTGTTACCATGGGATGCAAATGTAACGGCCAGCTCAAGTTCGCTTAAATTTATTAAGCCGCTGTAAGCTGCATACCAGTTTCCACCGGCGTCATTAAAACTAATTTCGCCATCAGGCACGGTGCCATTATCAAAGTCAACTGCCATAGTCATAGCAAAGCCAGTAACAGCACCCACACTCGAATTTACATTAAAGCTTGATGCCTCATAGTTAAATACACCTTGACGCTGAGCTATTTGATCGACTAAAGATGCGCTGCTAACAGTTTGAAATTGTTGTTCAGAATATATATCCATAACACCTGTATCTGCTTCAAAAGCATTTACTTCAACTTCAGTTACCGATGCTTGCTCAGTTTCTTCTTCGTTGTCGTCTTTAGAGTCAATTGCTACTATATTTTGATCAAACACACGTGCCGCACGTGTCGTTTTAAATACTTCACCAGTGGCTGTAATTTGTGCAAACGAAAATGCCTCGTTATCACCCAAAGAAACCACGCTATTATTTTCTAACGTTAAATCTATTGCGCCATCCCATACCGCTAAAAATACATCGCCTTTAACCAGCTGAACTTCAAAATGCGTTCCGCGTATACCTATAGAGCCAACGGGAGTTTTTACACTATAAGAGCCGCCATTTTTTTTAATTACGCCGGAAATAGAGCGCAAACCGCCTTTAAGTAACTCAATAGAAGCAGAGCCCTGTTGGGTATTGTCATTAAATTCGTAGTTAGCAATATTTAATTCTGAATTTTCTTTTAAGGCTATTAAACCACCATCCAACATCGAAAATTGCGCTTTGCTTTTCTCTCCAGTCGTAATGCGATCTACGCCAAAAACAGTATCTCTGCGCTGCAACTGTCGTTGTTGTTCATTGCTTCCATCAACCGCGAGTACAGAGCCTCGTGCTAAAATAGTTTTACCAGCAGGAACGTTTGCTTGTGTATAAAAACTTACACAAAGTAAAGTGGTAATTACAGGGAGTAAATGTTTCATAAATACCTTAAATTAAAATGAGTAAGAAGCGCTTAAATTTATATCTAAACGGTCATATTCGAATAAAGAAATATTACTGGATTTATCTTGATAGTTGGCAGCCAACTGTATGGCTAAATCGCGATTAACTAAGTAGCGAACAGAAGTTGAGAACATAAAGAGGTTATCGGCACGTTCTTGTAAAAATAAAGGGTGATCATCTTTATAATTAATCCATTGGTATCCAGCAAGAGATAACAACTGCCAATGTTGAGCCAACTGAGTATTCACTTGGTAGTACAAGCTCGTAATATTACGGCTATTAAATTCACCTTCAGTAATGTCGGCTTCCTCGCTTTTAGCGTTAATGCTTAAGCTTTGAAACCAATTTTTAGCTGCATAGCTAGCACCTGCATTCATCGCATAAAATGAGTTATCGAGCTTTTCATCAAATCTATTGTTTAAAACACCCGCAGTCAAAGAGCTAAATAAATTAACTTGTTTATTTAGCGTAAAATTAGCTCCGGCCGTTAAAGCTGATTCAGTACGATAAAGTTCACCATCAAGCATCAACGGAGTGGTAGCAACTCGTGCAAACCAACTTATGTCATTTTGTTTATATTGATAGGCGGCATTAATGTGCGCATTTATACGATCGTATTGACTGAGTTCTGCAAACTTGTACCACCCGGTATCAATACTTAAAGTGATTAAGCTTTTTTGGTCAATAGGGTGAGAGTACTTTCCTCTGTAATTAAGTCGTGCATAGTTGTCCTGCGTACTTTTACTTTCTGGCGATAACAAAAATTCACCAATATTAGGAATTATAATCGTATTTTCTGCAGTACCTGCGTTTACGTTGCCATCTACGCCAAGGGCAAGCTCAATATTTTGCTTATAAGAACGCCTAGCTTCTTGTTTTTTAAGTGTGGTTGTATCAAGTAACGACTGTGCTGAAGACTTTATGTTATTAGGTGTATTAGGTGAGTTAATCAGTATTAAAGCTTGTGTGTCAGCAGCAGGTAAATTATTAACTGTTAAATAAGCGCGCACTAAATACAAACGAGCTTGATACCATCTAGGATTATTTTCAACCACACGTTCAAAGGCAAATACAGCTGGCGCCGCATGCCCTGTTTTAAGTGCACTGACCCCTAATAAAAAGTCGTATACGGGTTCGCCTAGGTACTGGTATTCGCTATTACTTTTTTGATAAGCCTGAGTGTATTTTTTTTCAGAAACTAATTTTTGAAGCTCAATCAATAGCTTATTGAATTCATCATTGCTTTGAGCCAATGAGTTAAAGCTCATTACAGCTAAACAACTACACAGTAAATTTCCTAAAACCTGTTTAATCATGCTTAATTTTATATCCCAGTAGAAGTTTGATGTTTTGTAAAAGTGATGCCAACATTAGAAACCTACCACTTTTTGTAGCTAAGTATAGTTAATACAGTCACATTGGTTAATTAATTGTAGATAAGTAACGAGTTGTACCAATCCGCGATAATACTTAATCATTTTGCGGGGCTAAACGTGTCGCTACCAGTGTTAAAAAATTCTCATTTACGACTGCATGGATGCCGAAGGTAGAGCAATGCAGGAGCAATTGCCGAGAACAACTAAATAGCGAATTTTTTGCCAAGCTATCAACATGTTTTTCCATCCTCAAAATAGATCACTTAATTAAGCGAATTGGTATTAAATACTTGTTTATTAAATATTATTACTAATTAGGGCGTGTTGATCTTTGTGGATTGAAATTTTTTATCTAGGGATGATTTAATCGCTGCGTGAGATTTGTAAATTAGTGGGTTTAACTAGAGTATTAATAATTGTGTTGCAAGGTTAATATATTAGAAGGTTTTAGAGTTTATATTACAGAGTAAAGATAGGGTATAAATATGAAGGCTTACTAGGAAAAAAGTGGGGCGATTGACGGGGCTTGAACCCGCGACAACCGGAATCACAATCCGGGGCTCTACCAACTGAGCTACAACCGCCACTACACACACCTTGTTTGGTGTGGCGCGCATAATACATAAAATAATAATTGTTGTGAAGCCCAAAAGTGAAATAAATTAAAATAATTTAAATCAGGCAAATATAATTAGTATTTAGTCGTTAATATTTTTTCAAGGTAGGCTATGTTTTATCGCATAAATACCTCTAAAAAATCGAATATACTTGCATTTAATAGTATTAATTCATTATTTCATGAGAATAAATTGTAAATTAATGTATAATAATGCCCGAAAACGCTTAATAAAAAACATTTGGAGTAAATATGGATTCAGTACTTAATTGGCTTAACGATAACTCAGGCCTAATTTTACACTACGGTATACAAGCAGTTGTTGCGCTTGTTATCTTTTTACTTGGTAGTCGTGTTGCTAAGTTTTGTTCTAACTTAACTGAAAAAGGTTTTGCTAAAAAGAAAGTAGATAAAGCTGTCGGTTCATTTGTTTCAAGTATTGTGTACACACTTGTATTTGCTGTAACTATTTTAATGGCACTTTCGCAAATTGGCATTGAAACAACTTCGTTCATTGCTATTTTAGGTGCTGCCGGTTTAGCTGTTGGTTTAGCATTGCAAGGTTCATTATCTAACTTCGCATCAGGCGTACTAATTATTTTACTTCGTCCATTTAAGTCTGGTGACTTTGTTGAAGCAGGTAATAAAATGGGTACGGTTAAAAAAATCGAAATATTCTCAACTGAACTACGTACTCCAGATAACAAAGTAATTATCGTACCAAACTCTCAAATAATGTCTGGTGCTATTACTAACTTCTCACGAGAGTCTACTCGTCGTATCGATTTAGTTATTGGTGTTGGCTACGATGCTGATTTACGTCACGCAAAAGAAGTATTAAAATCTGTATTAGATGCAGAAACACGCATACTTAAAGATCCAGCTTACAATGTATCTGTAAATGAGTTAGGCGATTCAAGTGTTAACTTTATTGTTCGTCCTTGGGTTAACGCTGCTGATTATTGGCCTACTTACTGGTCATTAATGGAAAATATTAAAATCGCATTAGATGATGCAGATATTACTATCCCATTTCCACAAATGGATGTTCACTTTCACAAGCAAGACTAATTTTAAATAGTTATTTAATTAAAGTTATCTTTAATTGTTATAGTGCTAAAGAGCTATTAAACATAAAATTTTCATGCGGTATTTGCTGCATGAAAATTTTTTACATTATTACTTAGCTGTTTAGCTTGCTCTAACAAGTAAAGCTTTAATAAAATAGATGTACATTTATACAAAGGTTATTTTTTAATGAAATTAAAGCTTTTATCAGTTTTAGTTGCGGCTTCTGCTGCAACAAACGCATTTGCTGCAGACGCAGAACAAAGAACATGGGAAGTTACCAGTGAATTAGGTGCTATTGTCACAAGTGGTAATACAGAAACGACCACACTTAAAGGTGGCATCAAAGTTCAGCACAATCTTGAACACTGGAACAACGAATACAAGCTAGACGGCATCTACAAAGAAGATGAAGTTGAAGATGCTAATGGTGACAAAAACAAGCAGCGCACTAACGAAAAGTATTCAATTTCTGCACAAGGTAATTACAAATTAAATGAAGATCATTCTCATTTATTCATTTATGGTTCACACGTTTCAGATTATTTTGGAGCGTATAGAAGTGAGTCAGTAATTTCTGCAGGTTACGGTTTACGTTTATTAAACGAAAAAACTATGTGGCTAAGTGCTGAAATTGGTCCTGGTTATAAATACTTTGAATACCCAGATGACAGCACTGAAGTTGATGACAACGGTAACTCTCTTGCTGGTGAATTTGAAGGCGAAGTAATTGCCTTGGGTAAGTTAGATTACAACTGGCAAATTTCTGAGAATGCACGTTTTACTCAATTAGTTGCTGTTGAGTACGGTGATACAAACACTAAAACTCGTTCTGAAACTGCATTACTTGCAAAAATAAACGGCTCGTTACAAATGAAAGTCGCTTTTAATGTCACTAACAACTCAGATGTTGCTGACGATAAAGAAAGCACTGACACAGAAACGTCATTCACGTTGGTTTACAGTTTTTAACCAATGTAGTTAAGTTAATTACACTAAAGTGACAAAAGGGACGAAAGTCCCTTTTTTATTTGCCTAAAATTAAGGTATTATAGCGGCCAATTTTGGTTGTAGACCTAGGGATATACCTACTCGTGAAAGTTTTTACACAATTTATTAGTGCTTTTATTCTACTTTGTAGTTTTAGTACTTTGGCTTTTACGCCAACAGCGTCTCAAATTGAGCAATTTAAAAAGTTACCTAAAGCTCAACAAGAAGCTCTCGCAAAACAATACGGTGTTGATATAGCAACGATCACTGGTACAAACCAATCTAATAATCAAAATAATACACAGCAGCAAAATAGTATTGGTGAACGCGCAGAACCCGAAAAAGAAAAGCTTACAGATGAAGAGCGCTTTAAACCAAAAACAGACGAATTAAAGCCATACGGTTACGAATTGTTTGCAGGTGAACCAACTACATTTATGCCAAGCGAAAATGCCGCAGTACCAGATACATATATTGTGGGCCCTGGCGATCAATTAAAAATAAACTTTTATGGTAAAGAAAGTGACAGTTTTGAAGTCATAGTTGACCGTGAAGGACGTATTAGTATTCCAGATTTAAGCCCTGTAGAAGTGGCCGGTTTGACTTTTGCTGAAATTAAAGAATTAGTCAAAGTAAAAGTAGAGCAAGAGGTAATAGGTGTAAAAGCGTTTGTATCGCTTGGTCAGCTTCGTAGCATGCGTATTTTAGTGCTAGGTGAGGCCTACAAGCCTGGTAGCTACAGTGTTTCTTCGTTAACAACCGTTTCGCACGCATTATTTGTAAGCGGTGGCGTGTCTGATATTGCTTCTCTTCGTAATATTCAAGTTAAACGCGCAGGTAAGGTTGTAGCAAATTTTGACCTTTACGATTTACTTATTAATGGCGATAGCAGCAACGACATCGTATTAAAGCCGGGTGATGCTGTATTTATACCGTCAGTTGGCGCTCAAGTAACAGTTGAAGGTGCAGTTAAACGTCCCGCTATTTTTGAACTTAAAAAAGGTGAGTCTGCTAAGCAGTTATTAGCAATGGCCGGAGGCCTTAAACCCAATGCATACGCTAAAAGCGCAATTGTAGAGCGCTTTAACTTCGATAGTAAAGAAGTACTCTCGGTCGATTTTTCAAAACCACAAATTAACTATATCCCACAAGATGGCGACCGCATTCGCTTTAATTCGGTTAGCTCGCAATATCAAAATTCAATTAGCTTAATTGGTGCAGTAGCGCGCCCAGGTAATTATCAATGGCACCAAGGCAAGCGAATTTCAGATGTACTTAAATCTATACGCGGGGACCTACTACCGCAAGCCGATTTAAGCTACGGCCTCGTAATCCGCGAAATAAATGTAAACGGCGATATAGAAGCGCATCAGTTCGACGTTGCTCAAGCGATTATTAAAAATCCTGAAAACAACTTACAACTTAAAGCTAATGACAAGATAGTTGTATTTAGTCGTTTTGAAGAAAAAGAAGCAGAGCAATCAGCTCTAGCAAATATGGCCCTTAGCCAAGAGCAACAAGAGCAGCAACAAAAAGCAGAGCAATGGCACAAGTTTGAGCAAAAAGAGTTCGAAAAATATATTGGTGTTAATCTAGAAGATGAAGAACTTGCTCTTGAAGACAATAAAATACTAACAATTGCTGAAATTTCTAAACGCAAAGCAAAAGAAGAAGACCAAGAACTCAAACCTGAAGATTACGCATTATTTAGCCGCCATAACTTATTAGCGCCAATTATTGCTAAATTTAAGCAGCAAGCATCAGTGCAACAAGCTATGCAATTAGTTGAAATCAGCGGGAATGTTACTTTTCCTGGTGTTTATCCACTAATGATTGGTGGTGAGGTAAGTGATTTAATAACAGCAGCCGGTGGCCTGTTAGAGTCTGCCTACGTAAAACAAGCTGAAATTACACGTATTGTAGCCAACGATGGTTCAAAAATAGAACATTTAAGATTTGACCTTGAAAGCGCCATGAAGGGCGATCTTCAAAGTAATATTACGCTACAAAGCAAAGACAGCATAAACGTATTCGCTATTCCAAATTGGCAAGAAAACGTAAAAGTAGAATTAAAAGGCGAGCTTAAATTTCCAGGTACGTACACTATACGCCGTGGTGAAACATTAACAGAATTGCTTGAGCGTGCGGGTGGTTTTTCACAATTTGCAGAGCAAAAAGCAGCTGTGTTTACCCGTACATCAATTAAAGAACAGGAACAAAAACAACTAGCGCGTTTATCCACAGAGCTTCGCCGTGATATAGCTTCTAAAAGCTTCCAAAACTCGGTGAGTAGCAGCACACTTTCTTATGAAGAAATGAATATGCTGTTAGACGACCTCGCAAGTGTTGAAGCTGTAGGACGTTTAGTAATTGATTTACCTTTAATTGTAAATAATCAACAAAACTTAGTATTGCAAGATGGCGATACACTTTATGTACCAAGTAAGCGCGATTCAATCAGCGTAATTGGTGAAGTTAACTACTCAACGTCACATCTATATAAATCAGGGGTTAGTGTTGACGATTATATAGCGCTAAGTGGTGGCCTTAAAGAGCGTGCTGCTGAAGATCGAATTTATATTATTAAAGCCAATGGTTCAGTGAAAATACCAAATACAGATGGTTGGTTTGCAGCAAACAACGAAGACCAATTGGAACCTGGTGACACTATTGTTATTCCTATGAATGCAGATCACATGGATCGACTCACACTTTGGAGCACCGCAACTCAGATCCTTTATCAGCTTGGTGTAGCAGTTGCCGCTATTAGTGGTATTTAATAACAATGCGCGGCTTTACGCCGTGCTTTGTTTATAGGCGGGATTTTACATCGCGCATTTATTTGTAGCTGAGGCTCTACGCCGCGCAGAATGAACATGAGATTTACATGGAAAATAGTATAAATAACCCAAAACAAGTAAGAGAGCAATTCATCGCTAATGACGAAATTGATCTTCGTGAACTATTTACCGTTATTTGGCAGGGTAAATGGATCATTATCGTAATTACGGCATTATTTGCCGTAGCATCAGTTGCTTATGCCATTACTCAGCCTGATATTTATAAGTCTGAAGCATTACTTGCACCAGCGCAGCAGGATGATACTGGTGGCTTAGGTGCATTAACAGGCCAGTTTGGCGGACTAGCTAGTTTAGCTGGGGTAAATTTAGGTGGAAGCTCCAGTAATAAAGCCCAGTTAGCTATAGAGATATTAAAATCGAGACAATTTACTAAAGACTTTATTCAAAAACATAACATATTGCCCGATTTAATGGCTGTTAAAGCTTGGAATAGTGAAATTAACATAACTACTTATGATGAAGAGCTTTATATTGTAGAGCAAAATAAATGGGTGCGCGAAGTTGATGCTCCATTTAAACCAAAACCTTCTATGCAAGAAGCTTATATAGAATTTAGTGAAATCCTTACCGTCAAACCTGAGGAAGAAACTGGTATGGTAATAATTGCTATAGAGCATAAGTCTCCTTATATAGCTCAGCAATGGGTAAATTGGTTAATAGAAGATATAAATCAGACTATGAAGCAGCGAGACGTTTTAGAAGCAAATAAAAGTACTGAGTTTTTAACAAAACAAATACAGCTGACTAAAATTTCCGACATACGTGCTGTGTTATATAACTTAGTAGAAGAACAAACAAAAACTATTATGTTTGCTAATGTGCGTGATGAATATGTATTTAAGACAGTTGACCCAGCTATAGTGCCTGAGAAAAAATCAGGCCCTAAGCGTGCATTAATATGTATTTTAAGTGTTTTTTTTGGTGCTTTCTTGGGGGTAGTACTCGTACTTATAAAGCGAGCTGTACAAAAAGATTAAACTGTCGCAGGTAGTATTATTTACCTAAAAGTTATAAATTAAATTTTAAATTTAAGGATTAGCGTGAAAATTATTGTTACCGGTGGCGCAGGCTTCATAGGCTCTGCTGTAATTCGCCATATCATAGAAAACACTAATGATTCAGTTATTAATATCGATAAATTAACTTATGCTGGTAATTTAGAATCATTAAATTCTATTGTAAATAATGAGCGTTATAAATTTGAGCAAGTTGATATTTGTGACCGTGCAGCCCTAGACCGTGTGTTTGCCGAGCACAAGCCAGATGCTTTAATGCATTTAGCTGCAGAGAGCCATGTTGATCGCTCAATTACAGGCCCCGCTGAATTCATTCAAACCAATATTGTAGGAACTTACACTTTATTAGAAGCTGCTCGCGAGTACTGGAATTCACTCGAAGATAGCGCAAAGCTCGCTTTTAGGTTTCATCATATATCTACTGATGAGGTGTATGGTGATTTACCTCACCCAGATGAGCAAGCGGGTAATGCGTTGAGTAAAGCGCTACCTCTGTTTACTGAACAAACATCTTATGCACCAAGCAGTCCTTATTCAGCAAGTAAAGCATCTAGCGATCACTTAGTTCGTGCATGGCTACGTACTTATGGCTTTCCTACAATTGTAACCAATTGCTCAAATAACTATGGGCCATATCATTTCCCTGAAAAATTAATACCATTAGTAATACTTAATGCCCTTGAAGGTAAAAAACTACCGATTTATGGAAAAGGTGATCAAATTCGTGATTGGTTATATGTAGAAGACCATGCTCGAGCTTTATATAAGGTAGTGACTGAAGGTAAAATTGGTGAAACATATAATATTGGTGGTCATAATGAAAAGCAAAACATTGAAGTTGTTAAAAGTATTTGCAGTATTCTAGATACTTTAGTGCCTAAGGACTCCCCGTACTCAGAACAGATAACGTACGTGGCAGATCGCCCTGGTCACGATAGACGTTATGCGATTGACTCATCTAAAATGAGTACAGAGCTAAACTGGACACCAGTCGAAACCTTTGAAACAGGCCTACTTAAAACCGTTCAATGGTATTTAGATAATCAAACGTGGTGTCAAAACGTACAAGATGGTTCATATCAGCGTGAACGTCTTGGGGAAATAAATATGACAGCTAAAGGAAAATAGCATGAAAGGAATTATCCTTGCCGGAGGCTCCGGTACACGCCTTTATCCTATTACTATGGGTGTATCTAAGCAGTTACTTCCAATTTATGATAAGCCAATGATTTACTATCCACTTTCTGTATTAATGTTAGCGGGAATACGTGAAATCCTAATTATTACTACACCTGAGGATCAAGAGTCATTTAAACGATTATTAGGTGATGGCTCACGCTTTGGCGTTGAGCTTAGTTACACAATACAACCAAGCCCAGATGGCTTGGCTCAAGCGTTTATTTTAGGTGAAGAGTTTATTGGCTCTGACGACGTTTGCTTATTGCTAGGTGATAATATTTTTTATGGGCAAGGGTTTTCACCTAAGTTAAAGCATGCGGTTGAGAATGCTAAGAACGGACTAGGGGCGACTGTATTTGGTTATCAAGTAAAAGATCCGGAACGTTTTGGTGTCGTTGAATTTGATGAGAACCAAAAGGCTATTTCCATTGAAGAAAAGCCAGCTAAACCAAAGTCTGATTTAGCAGTAACCGGTTTATATTTTTACGATAATTCTGTTGTAGAAATAGCAAAACAAGTTAAGCCCTCGCATAGAGGTGAGCTAGAGATAACGTGCTTAAATGAAATTTATTTAAAGCAAAATAAGCTTAATGTTGAAATACTTGGTCGCGGCTTTGCTTGGCTTGATACTGGCACGCATGAAAGCTTACTTGAAGCGGCTCAATTTGTAGAGACTATTGAAAAGCGACAAGGGTATAAAATAGCTTGCCTAGAAGAAATTGCATTAAATTATGGCTGGTTAACAAAGCAAGAAGTTTTAAGACTAGCTAAGCCACTAGAAAAAAATAGTTACGGGCAGTATCTAAAAAGTATTGCCAGCTGAAATTATAAAGTGAGTTAGTTATGAAAAAAATAGCTGTAGTGACTGGTGCTACAAGAGGTATTGGTTTAGCTATATCCCAGAAGCTAAGCCAGGATGGTTTTTTTATTGTTGGTATATCAAGGGCTGATAATCAAGAAGCAAATGATTCTTGGGTAAATTCTCTATCAAATGATTGTCGCTTATTTAAGTGCGACGTCACAAGTTTATTAGCTGTTGAAGAGATGATTGCTAAAATTAGTGAGCTTGAAGGTTCAGTTCATTTACTTGTAAATAATGCAGGTATTACAAGTGATAGTTTTTTTCATAAAATGTCATTGGAAAGTTGGAAAAGTGTAATCGATACTAATCTAAATTCATTATTTTATATTACACAACCAATATATAAAATAATGAAAGAGAACGGCGGTGGAAAAATAATTAATATTTCATCTGTTAACGGTCAAAAGGGGCAGGCAGGTCAAGTAAATTATTCATCTTCGAAGGCTGGTGTCCATGGATTTACAATGGCATTAGCGCAAGAAGGTGCTAGAAGTAATATTTTAGTTAATACAATATCTCCGGGTTATACAAACACCGAAATGATGAAGAATATTAGAGTTGATATATTGCAAGACATAAAAGATAACATTCCACTAGGACGACTGGCTGAGCCAAAAGAAATTGCTAATGTAGCTTCATTTCTTGCGAGTGATTGTTGCTCATACATTACAGGTGCGAATATTCCTGTAAATGGTGGTTTATTCATAGGGTAATTATAAAATGGCATATTTAACAGATATTGAATTACAAAGCGTTGGCTTTAAAGCGCTTGGTAAGAATGTCAAAATTAGCGACAAAGCTGCAATATATAATCCTGACCAAATTGAGATTGGTAATAACAGCCGAATTGATGATTTTTGTGTTATTTCAGGTAATGTAAAAATAGGTCAATATGTCCATATAGCACCATTTTGTCTAGTTGCTGGCGGTGAGAAAGGTATTCAAATGGATGACTTTTCAGGTTTAGCTTATCAAGTACAAGTATTTAGTCAGTCGGATGATTACTCTGGTCGAACTTTAACAAACCCTACGATACCGACTAAATATAAAAAAGAGACAAAAAAACATGTGCATTTAGCTAAGCATGTAATTGTCGGTGCTGGATCAATTGTTTTTCCAGGAGTAAAGCTTGCAGAGGGCTGCTCTGTAGGTGCCATGTCTCTAGTAAACAAAACGACTGAGCCTTGGGGGATTTACGTTGGAAATCCAGCAAAGCGTGTAAAAGAAAGAAAGAAAAATTTACTTGAACTAGAAATTGAATTTTTAAGAGATGACAATGGTTCCTTTTAATATACCTCCTAAAGTAGGTACAGAATTAGCGTATATCGAGCAAGCGATTGCATCAGACAAGTTATGCGGCGATGGTTACTTCTCTAAAAAATGCGAAAAATGGTTTGAAGACAGCTTCAACACAACAAAAGCATTACTAACTCCCTCATGTACAGCATCGTTAGAGCTAGCCGCTATTTTGATTGATATTCAGCCTGGTGATGAAGTTATAATGCCCTCATACACATTTGTATCTACAGCGAATGCGTTTGTATTACGTGGTGCAAAAATTATATTTGTTGACGTTCGTCCGGACACAATGAATATTGATGAAACACTCATTGAAGCTGCGATTACGGCTAACACAAAAGTAATAGTGCCAGTACATTACGCAGGTGTAGCTTGTGAAATGGATACAATACTTGCTATCGCAGAAAAATATGAATTGTGGGTAGTAGAAGATGCAGCGCAAGGCGTAATGTCTACCTATAATGGTAAAGCACTAGGAACTCTAGGCCATATAGGCTGTTATAGCTTTCATGAAACTAAAAACTACTCATCGGGTGGTGAAGGTGGGGCTATTTTAATTAATGACCCTCAGCTAGTTGAACGAGCTGAGATTATACGTGAAAAAGGAACAAACCGTAGCCAGTTCCTACATGGTATTGTCGATAAATACACATGGCAAGACATAGGCTCGAGCTTTTTACCAAGCGAGTTACAAGCGGCATATTTATATGCTCAACTGGAAGCAGCAGACACGATAAATAATTTCCGTTTATCAATATGGGAACGTTATTACAATAAACTTAGCCTAAAACTAAAGGCTGAACAGCTACCTCATATTCCGGATTCATTAACACATAACGCGCATATGTTTTATATAAAATTGAGCTCCAATAAAGAGCGAAATGACTTTATAAGCCATATGAAAAAATTCAACATTACTACGCCGTTTCACTACATACCCTTACACTCAAGCCCAGCAGGAAAGCAGTTTGGTGTGTTTTTAGGTTGTGATAATTACACAACGGTTGAAAGTTCAAAGTTAGTTCGTTTACCTCTTTATTATGGCATGACAAATGAGGACCTAGACACGGTTATAAAAATAGCTTTGGAGTTTTTTGTTTGAAGGCAAAAACAATATTACAATTCTCTATAGGGCCCATAGGCGCTGCTTTATTAAGTTTAGTTACCCTACCATTTGTGGCATGGTTTTTTTCGGTAGAAGATGTTGGTCGCTTAACTATGCTGCAAGTTGTGCTAAGCCTATCAGTATCATTGTTTAGCTTAGCTATGCATCAAGCTTATGTACGTGAATATCATGAAGAGGATGATAAGCAAGCCTTATTTAAAGCTTGTGTTATCCCAGGCTTGGCAGCTTTACTTCTAGTGAGTGGTATTATAATTATACTGCCATTTTCAATGTCCAAACTGCTATTTGGGATTGACTCAGCTTTACTTACTTTTCTGTTGTTGGTAGGAGTCTTAGCTAGTTTTTTTATTAACTTTTTAGTGCATGTTGTAAGGATGCAAGAACGTGGTTTAGTCTTTTCAGCAACTCAATTAGCTCCAAAATTATTTTTATTTATATTTATTAGTTTAATAATGATATTGAACTTAAAAGCTGATTTTGAAACATTGATGTTAATGAATATTCTCGCTGTTTTTTCATCATTGCTGGTTTTTTTATGCTTGACTAAAGATACTTGGCTGCCAGCTCTTAAGAAAAGTATAAATGTTGTGCTTTTAAAAGAAATGCTTCATTTTAGTCTTCCATTAGTTGCAGGTGGAATAGCATATTGGGGGCTGACGACAATGGACCGGTTTTTTTTACGAAGCTTATCCGGCTTTGATCAATTAGGTGTTTACGCATTAGCTGCTTCAATTGCTGGTTCAGTATCTGTTGTATCTAGTATTTTTTCTAACCTTTGGCATCCAATTTTATATAAATGGGCTAAGAGCGAGGTTGATCAAACAAAAGTGCAACGTGTAATTGATAATATGATTATTCTGGTAGCGTTCATATGGTCTTTAGCTGGGATTGGCTCCTTTCTAGTACCTTGGTTTTTACCACCGCAGTACCAAGCTATTGAGTATTTACTTGTAGCTTGTATAGCGATGCCGTTATTTTATATGTTAAGTGAAACAACAGGTGTTGGTATTGGTATAACTCGACGCTCAAAGTATTCAATGTATGCTTCACTTTCAGCGTTTTTGGTTAATTTTTTGCTGAACTTCTTGTTAATTCCGAACTTTGGCGCAGCTGGAGCTGCATTAGCTACGGTATTAGCATTTTTTGTTTTTTTTACTTTTAAAACAGAAGCTAGTATGAGCTTATGGCGTAAAATACCACGATTAAAAATGTATATGATCATACTTTCGTATGTTGTTGCTACATCTATAATGGTGCTAACAAGTGCTAGCTTAGAATATTTCTATTTGATATGGGTTGTTTTATTCACTTTTACTTGCTTACTTTATGTTAGTAGAGTTTTTGAGAATGCAATAATATTAAAAAACTTAATAATAAAAAGGTAGTCAATGTTATTTATTTATGGAGCCCTAACTGTAGGTGGGATCGAGACTTTTTTCGTAAGAATGGCAAAAGAGCGATTTAAAAATAACTTACATACATCTATTTTGCTGCTATCGAAACCCGAACTAAGTAATGCCGAGTTGCTATCTGAAATGAAAAAATACGCTAATGTGATTTTTCCAAAGGATATTTTTCATGGCCCAGCACTTTTATGCCGTCGCTTACCACTATTATGTCAAGTGGATGAAGAAAGGCTTGTAGCTAATTTAAAATCGATTGATCAAATTCATGTCTATCATGGTATGCATGCTTTACTTGGTTACAGGTTAGCTCAAAAATTAAAAAAAACCATTCCAGTTACAGTTGGCTTTTATCATTATATTAAGTACCTGTGGGGCGGTGATGATGTTGCTTGGCATGAAAAGTTAAACAGGAAATTCATATTTAAATATCTTCCAGAGGAATCATTGTCTTTCTTCTCAGAAGGTAATAGAGAGCTGTATATTAAGCATAAAAAACAGAAGTTTGAGAAATCAAATACATTTAGACTAGGTGTTATAGATAAAAAGATGATAACACTATCTGGTGATATAGTAGCCCCCGTTAAAATTGCAGCTGTCGGGCGATTGGTTGAATTCAAAACCTATAATTTTTATATGATTGATGTGATAAAAGAATTGAGACTCAAAGGTGTTGATATACAGTTCGATATATATGGAAGTGGGCAATTAAAGCATCAAATTCAAGAAAAAATAAATAAAGCTAATTTACAAGATCGCATTGCTCTAAAAGGCACCTTAGATTATTCAAGTTTTGATTCAACTGTATCGAACTATGATTTATTTATCGGTAGTGGTACTGCGATTATCCAAGCATCATCATTAGGCGTCCCTAGTATAGTTGGTGTAGAAAACATGGTAGAGCCGAATACTTATGGATATTTCTGTGACGTTTGGCAGCATGAGTACAATTTAAAAGGGCTAAATTTACCACTACTTAAGATTGAAGATATTATTAATGAATTTATTAGTATGGAAAAAGATAAAAGGGTAGAGTTAAAGGAGAAACATCTCGATAGTATTAATATGTTTACAAATGAAAGCTGCCAAAATTCAATGGACGTATTGAAACACATTGAAATGCCTTTAGATGACTTTAAATTTAATAAATACTTTTACGAGTTATCTAGAATTTTTGACTGGTTCAACATAAAGTTCAATAGCAAGCATCCGAGAAGAACCCAGTTTGAAGACTATAGAAATATTAATGAAGATTGATTAGCAATAATGGTTTAACTCTTCGTTAAGGTTTTTGCCTTGACTCATCTAATAGTTGTACTTAAGAGTTCGTATTTTTAAACTAAATAAACGTTAAAGGGTATAAGTCTTACACTTTAAGAGGAATTATATGAAAGCTATAGTTCGGTTTAAGAAAGGCAGGGCTTTAGCTAATTTTTCTTTAATATCTTAACTACCCATGCCTCCAATGAATTTACTCATATAGGCTTTAAACTTTTCTACATGGGAGATTTAATAAATTATTAGCAAAAACTTTTATTAGGCGCTGTCTATTAAGTGTTAATAGACATTGTTTGGTAAATGAGCTGAAGCTGATAGCTTAGGGAATATAAATTAGGGTTTGATAATTATTAGTGAAAGGCTGGATATAAGCAGCGTTGATTAATATGTACAGGAAAAATAATTTTACTTATTGGCTTTGGTTAGTAGAGAAGCAGTTATACTGCAAATGCTACTTCGAAACGGTAAATTTAACTAAAAGGCCTGAGACTCTCTGTAATTTCTCTCTTAGATTTAACCTTTCGAATATAACTGAATATTATGTTCCCATTTTGAGTTTTTTATGATTTTTTATATCGTTTTTTTTGTTTTTGTTCTGCTTTCACTTTTATCAATCGACAGGCATTCAAAAGAGTCTTATCTCTATCTCGTTACATTACTTTTTTTTACATTTCTAGTTGGGTCAAGGTATGCTTCTACAGATTATTTTCAGTATCAGTACATATATGAAAACATAACCGATATTTCGAAATTAGGTCTATTTATATATCCAGTTTCTATAACAACGCCAATTGAGTCTGGTTTTGCATTATTTGCTCTATTTATTAAAGCTATAGGCGGAGATTTTTTCCTATTTATTTTTGCTTTTTCTTCTATTTCTATTTATCTGAAATTTAGAGCTTTTCGCAAGTTATCGCCTTTTTTTTTAGTAAGTATTTTAGTTTATATTTCAGATGAATATTTTTTTAAGGATATGGGGCAAATTAGAAACTCTATGGCCTCCGGTATATTACTTTATTCTTTTTATTGTATTTATCACGGGTGGTTTTTCCGACACGTAGCAGTGGTTTTTTTAGCTGGTATGTTTCATAGTTTCGCTTTTATAGCACTTTTTCTTTACTTTGTAAGATATTTTAAGTCCAGAACTGTCATGACTTTAATTGCCATTGTGTCTTTTATCATCGCGGCTTTGGGCGGTGTTGGTATGATGATCCCTGAAGTAGCCAGCGGATTCGGTTTAGAAAATACATCAAGAATAATCAAGTACACAAATAGCGAGTATGCTGACGGTAAAAGCGTGCTAAGTGGGACGGTTTTATTTCATATTTTTTGGTGCTTTTTTTACATTAAGTATTACCACCTACTGAAAAATAAATGGTCATATAATGATATTCTTATTCCTATTTATGTATATGGTACTTGTATTATGCTGGTATTAATTGATTTTGGTATAGTATCAGCAAGGGTTAGAGAAATGATTTGCTTACCGGCAAATGCGGTTTTGCTCCCCTCATTTTTGCTTCTTTTTAAAGGGCAAGATAAAATCCTTGGTTATTTAGCTATTTCTGGTTATTGCTTATTGTATTTCTTAGCATTGATGAGCGACTTCCCTTATAACTATCAGTTATTTTTTTTACGGTGAATAGATTGAAAATTCTTTATTTGGTATCAACATTACAAAAAGCAGGCCCTACATCTCAGCTTTACTATATTATTAGTAACCTCCCTGCGAATATAACGCCAGTACTCGTAACACTTTCACAAGAGCCTGCTCAAAGTAGGTTAAATGACTTTAAGGCGTTGGGTATTAAACATTATCAGCTTAATCTGTCACGGTTAGAGGGGGTGTTTTTAGCCAAAGGCAAAGTGAAGAGTATAATTGAAAAAGAGCTACCTGACGTAATCCACTCACAAGGCCTTCGTGGTGATGTGCTTGCATCCAAGTTCACAGATGAAGTGCCTGTCTTGTGTACTATACGAAACTTTCCCCAATTAGATTTTCCAATGACATATGGCCGTGTTATCGGCAGTATTATGGCTTACCAGCAAATCCGAGCACTGCGACAAGTATCACAAGTATGCTGCGTATCTGATGCTGTAAAAGATAATCTTGAAAAAACTTACAATATAAATGATGCTGTTACAGCACTTAATGGGGTTGATACACTAAATTTTTACCCTGCTGATTCAAAACAAAAATCGTCTCTTCGAAAAACGTACGGTATTAACGAAAATAGTAATGTGTGGATATCATCTTTGGGCAAAGATAATAGAAAAAACTCAGTAACTGTTGCGGCTGCTTTTAAGCTATTTTTAACCGAATATCCTGACGATACGTTGATTTTTATAGGAGATGGACAGCAAAGAGGTGAGTGTCAAAAAATTGCCGCTGAGAGTTCACAGTTTAAATTTTTTGGTAAAGTAAGTAACGTATCTGATTACTTACGAATGGCAGATTATTTCATATCAGCTTCTCGTGCTGAAGGTATGCCTAATGCCGTGCTTGAGGCGATGTCATGCGGGTTACCATCTGTTTTGTCAGATATAGAACCACATCAAGAAATTTATGCTTTGAATCCAAATGGGTGTGTAACGTTCAAAACAGAAAGTGACACTGATTTATATAGTAAGCTCGTAGAGCTAGTAAAGTTCGACAGGCAATGCATGGCTGACGCTACGATTGCCGTTGTAAACCAACACTTTAGTAGTGGTACAATGTCAAAGAAATATCAAAAAGCTTACCATGAAGTGGTAAACAGTAATGGGTGATCCTGAATTGAGAAATAAATTAAGTACTGCACATATTGCGACTTTCGCAAAACATATGCTTTGCCCTTATAGTGTATTGTACCCAAATCAAAATACCAAGCTATCAGAGCAGGGCTTGGAAGATTTTACTAAGTACCCTTATCGTATGCTATCTGATTCCTATGAAGCTGATAGTGATGCTAGTGAAGACATTTTGCTTGATGAAATTGCAAAGTCATTAAAAAATGTTGATAGTTGTAAACGTCCTTTATTGTTATTGAGCGATGGAAAAGACTCAATGGGCCTTGCTTTAGGTTACTCACACCTAGGGATGAAAATTGATACTCTAACTTTTTTAAGGCGCGATGACAGCGAACTAAAAGAGTATATTACAAATATTTGTAATAAACTTGGTCACACTGCACACTTTGTAGAAGTAGACGAAATTATAACTAGCTTTGATAAAAGTATTTTTCTTTCAGCTTGTGAAAATATGAATACTCCGGTTTTAGATCAAGGTTTTTTATTCTTTTTATTTGGCTTGCGAACTTTCTTTAACAACCCTAACTTTGACCCTAGCGACTATGTCATAATTGATGGTCTCGGAAATGATGAAACATTCGGGTACTTGCCATCAGAACATCAGATTCGCTCATTTAAGTTGGCAAAAATGGGTATTTGGAAGATGCTCCCTAAATCTTGTCACAGTTTAAAATGGTATTTACGCTCACCAGCTGAGTCTCATGGTGATTTGTCAGCACTTGCGTGTTTTTTTCCAATTGGTTCAAGCTATGACCTTAATAAGTATTTTTCAAAAATAGAAGCCAAAACACAAGAGTTATCTTTTATAGATTTTAGAGCTTTTTCACGTGGTGCTTTTCATGATCACCAATGTATGATGGGGAAAACGGTTGCATCTACAAAGCACTTAGGTGCCGATGTAAACTTCCCTTGGCTAGCATCAAGCTTAGCTAAATATGTGTTTAATCTTCCTAAAAATAAAAAATTTGATTTTAACTCCTTAACGAATAAAGTCTTACTTAGGGAGTTACTAGAAAATAAGCTAGGTTGGCACCAGCAAAAAAGAGGTGTGGACTTATATTTCGATTTGGATCTAGATTCATTTAAAATTAACGTATTAGATAAGATTATTCCCGAGAAGATAACGAAAATAATCAAGAGCAATAAACTATTACCTAGCTACGTTAAGCAGCGAGCATATTTAGAGCTGCTAAATTTATATGGCTTCTGTATAGCTCAAGGCATGGCGAGCTCTGATATTGAGGATATATTGTTAAAATGACACCATTTTCAGTATTAGTCTCAGTTTATGCTAAAGAAAAACCCAATTGGCTAGCTGAGGCATTAGATAGCATACTTGTTAAGCAAAGTGTGTTGCCTAGCGAAGTTGTCTTGGTTGTTGATGGCCCCATAACTGATGAGCTGGAAGCTGTTATATTAAAGTATAAATCTCAATATAGTGAAACTTTTGTTGTTCATCATTTATCTTCAAACTATGGGTTAGGCTATGCATTAAATGAAGGTTTAAAAATATGTAAGTATGACTTAATAGCAAGAATGGATGCTGATGATATTGCTCAGCCAAACCGTTTTAAGGTGCAACTGGCTTTTATGCAAGATAACCCAATCGTTGATATTTTAGGCAGTCCTGCCGAGGATATTAATGAAAATGGTGAATCTATAGCGGTGAGGTCTGTACCCTCAGAACACGATGACATATACAAGCTTATGTGGACCTGTCCACTTATTCATCCATCTGTTATGTTTAAAAAGAATGTTGTGCTTAATGCAGGTTCTTACACAAAAAGTCTGAAACGGCGACAGGATTATGAGTTGTGGTTTCGTTGCGCTCAACAAGGTGCACATTTTGCAAACATTTGTGAGCCGTTAATTCGCTATCGAATTACAGATAACACCTACGCTAGAAATAGTTTAAAAGTAGCATGGCAACAAGCAATGATTGGTTATAAAGGTTGTAGAGCTTTATCTTTAGGTTTAAAAGCACACATTGGTGTTTTTTATCCTGTTTTTAAAGCATTACTGCCATTGAAAGCTAGAAAGGTGCTAGAGGGGTTGATTAAAAATTTCGATCCTAGGGGGAAACATTAATGTCAGTTGAGCGTATTTTATTAACAGGAGCTAATGGTTTTGTAGGCGGGCAGCTTTTAACAGAGCTCAATGATAACGAAGTTATTATTTTAGGTAGAACTCCTTTGTTACATAGTCAGCATAAGTTTTTTCAAAGCGAACTTAGTGATAGCGCAGACTATACAATAGCTCTCAATGGAGTTACTCATGTTGTTCACTGCGCTGCCAGAGTACACGTTATGAAAGACCCATCTTCTGATCCACTTTCTGAGTTTTGTGCTGTAAATACCCACGCCACGTTAAATTTAGCGCGTCAGGCCGCAGATGCGGGCGTAAAGCGATTCATTTTTTTAAGTTCTATCAAAGTAAATGGTGAGTCTACATCAAACGGTCTGCCTTTTTCTGTGTTTGATAAACGTTTGCCCGCAGATCCTTATGGTGTTTCCAAAGCTGAAGCGGAGCAAAGTCTAATTAAACTTGGTGAAACTACGGGGATGGAGATTGTAATTATTCGTCCACCATTAGTTTATGGAGAAGGCGTAAAGGCAAACTTTGCCTCACTTATGCGTTTTATAGGAAAAGGTTTTCCATTACCTTTTAGATCGATTAAAGGCAACAAACGTAGTCTAGTGTCAGTATATAACTTAGTTGATCTGCTTAAAATATGTATAGAACACCCAAAAGCTGCGAATCAGATATTTTTAGCGAGCGATGATAATGATTTGTCAACAGCTGAAATGGCAGCTCTAATGGCAAAAGTGCAAAATAGAGAAAACCTTGCTTTGCCAATACCTGTTTGGTGCTTTAAATTAGTGGGCAAGTTGCTCAATAAAAGTGATATGGTCGATAGACTTATAGGCTCATTGCAATTAGATATCACGCATACGAAAGAGACACTTAATTGGAAGCCGCCATACTCAGTTGAGCATGGTTTTAAGCTTGCGGCTAAAAAATAATTAATGGATTTATAAATGATACGCTTACTCGACTTTTTGTTATCACTTTTAGGGTTATTTTTTGCGATGCCGTTTTTAGTGATTTTATACCTTATTGGTTTATTCGATACGGGCTCGCCTATATTCATGCAAGAGCGTGTTGGGAAGAATAAAAAGCCTTTTACCTTGATAAAGTTCAGAACAATGTCCGTGGATACTGCATCAGTTGCTAGTCACTTAGCAAGTACATCATCTATAACGCCATTTGGTGGCTTTTTGCGTAAAACAAAATTAGATGAAGTACCACAGCTATGGAATGTACTAAAAGGTGAAATGAGTTTAGTTGGACCTCGCCCAGGGCTGTTTAATCAAGACGAGCTAACAAAAGCTCGTGATGCTAAAAATATATATAATGTTCGCCCTGGTATTACAGGTTTAGCTCAAGTTAACGAGATTGATATGTCTACACCAGAGCTATTAGCTGAGACTGATTATAAAATGATTAGCACATTAAATTTAAAAAACTACTTTAGCTATATATTCCAAACTGTTGCAGGTAAGGGAAGCGGTGACAGAGTAAAATAGTAAGCTGCAGTAGTACAAAAAATTACAAAAAATAACCAAATACATAAAGACTATATAAATATTTACATATAGTCTTTATTTATTAAGTGCAATAGTTGTTCATCTTGTAGTAAAATTGTAATCAATAGAATAGTAGCCTTACTGCTAGCTTCAGGGAAATGTATTGTGTCTTTAAAATTTTTAGTTAATTTACCTCGTCCTCAAAAAAGAATTATTTCTCTCCTCATCGATAGCGTATTTATAATTGTTGCTTTTTGGCTGGCTTTTTTATTAAGGCTAGACAGCACCGCCGTTTTAAAAAATACACATACTTGGATTTTATTATCAGCATTATTGCCGCTTAGCTTACTAACCTTTGTAAAGCTTGGGCTCTACAGGGCTGTGCTGCGCTATATGAACACTCAAGCTATGTGGGCCATTATTGCCGGTGTTGTACTTTCGACCGTTTATTTAACTATTTTATCTTTTTTTCTTAGTGCGCCAGTACCACGCACAGTTCCTTTTATTTATGCCAGCTTTTGTATTTTATTTGTTGGTGGTGCAAGGCTAACCGTGCGAGCTGTAGTTGGCCAAATAACTATGCGCCGCAAAGAAGGCGTAATTATTTATGGAGCAGGTTCTGCTGGCCGCCAATTAGCAACAGCCTTAGCAAATGGCCCTGAATACTCACCAGTCGCATTTATAGACGACGACCCTAAAAAGCATTTATCGTTAATTCAAGGTATTTGTGTGCACGCACCGTCGCAAATAGCTGAAATCGCAAAGCAAAAATGTGCAAATAAAATATTGTTGGCACTACCAAGTACATCTCGCAGTCGTCGAAAAGAAGTACTTAACGCAATAGAAAAATTTAAATTACAAGTTATGACTGTTCCCGGAATGGCAGATATTGTTGCAGGGACAACTAATCTTGATGAAGTAAAAGATGTTGAAATTGACGACCTGCTAGGCCGTGATTCAGTTCAACCTCGCCAAGATTTAATGTCGGCAAATATAGCCGATAAAGTTGTAATGGTTACAGGTGCAGGCGGCTCTATAGGTTCTGAGCTTTGTAGGCAAATAGTAAAAAATAGTCCGATTAAGTTAGTGTTATTTGAGCTTTCTGAGTTCGCGCTTTACGCAATTGAAAAAGAGTTATCAGAGTTTTGTGCCAAAAATGACTTAAATATTGAAATACTGCCAATACTGGGCTCTATTCAAAATAAAAAATTAGTTGAGTCAACATTTTCTACTTTTAGTGTTCAAACTGTTTACCATGCCGCAGCGTATAAGCATGTACCCTTAGTTGAACACAATGTTGTAGAAGGCGTACGTAATAATGTTTACGGCACCTATAACTTAGCAACTGCGGCCATATATACAAAGGTAGAAACTTTTGTTCTTATATCAACAGATAAAGCTGTACGCCCAACAAATATAATGGGTACTACTAAGCGCATGGCTGAATTAGTATTACAAGGGCTATCTGAAATCCAAGACACAACACGCTTTACTATGGTTCGATTTGGTAATGTTTTAGGATCTTCAGGATCTGTTGTCCCCCTGTTTAGAAAGCAAATTAAAGCGGGTGGTCCAATAACACTAACCCACCAAGACATAACCCGTTACTTTATGACAATTCCAGAAGCAGCTCAGCTAGTTATTCAAGCCGGTGCAATGGGTGTAGGAAGTGATGTGTTTGTACTCGATATGGGAGAGCCTGTTAAAATTAAAGATTTAGCTATTAAAATGGTTCACTTATCAGGGCTTGAAGTTAAACACGCAAAACGACCAAATGGCGATATAGAAATACAATGCACAGGTTTACGCCCAGGTGAAAAGCTTTTTGAAGAGCTCCTTATTGGAGACAACGTTATTGGCACCGACCATCCAAGAATCCTAAGTGCACAAGAAATTAAAATGCCATGGAGCGAACTGTCTCCATTTTTAGATAAGCTTAAGTTAGCCTGTGACGAAACCGATCATCAAGAAATACGTAGATTACTTTTAACCGCACCTACTGCTTTTTCACCAACTGACGGTATTTGTGATTTAAACTGGAAACAAAAATTTAATAATCAAACGAATGTTACAGTTTTACCAAACGTAAGTGGCTCCTAAAGCGAATAGATTGCAATAGTTTGATGTTTGTAGGGAATGACATGCCTACGTGGATTACCCCTCGGTGTATGGTGACCATGTAAGCGTCTTGCTTGCTGGCGCACTAAAAGCGCAGCTTTACGTATTTATCAAATTGCGTGAGCAAGCTTCACGCCTACGTGTATTTTTATTCTCAGTGTAGTGACCATGTAGGCGCCTTGCTTGCTGGCGTACTACAAAGCGCAGCTTTTACATATTTATTAACTTGCGTGAGCAAGCTTCACGCCTACGCGAATTTTTCATCCTCGATGTATGTAACCATGTAGGCGCCTTGCTTGCTGGCGCACTAAAAGCGCAGCTTTTATATATTTATTAAATTGCGTGAGCAAGCTTCACGCCTACGTGTATTTTTATCCTCGGTGTATGGTGACCATGTAGGCGCCTTGCTTGCTGGCGCACTAAAAGCGCAGCTTTTACGTATTTATCAAATTGCGTGAGCAAGCTTCACGCCTACGCGAATTTTTCATCCTCGGTGTAGTGAGCACGTAGGCGTCTTGCTTGCTGGCGCACTAAAAGCGCAGCTTTACGTATTTATTAAATTGCGCCAGCAAGCTTCACGCCTACGTGTATTTTACCCTCAATGTATGTAACCATGTAGGCGTCTTGCTTGCTGGCGCATTAAAAGCGCAGCTTTTACGTATTTATTAACTTGCGTGAGCAAGCTTCTCGCCTACGCGAATTTTTCATCCTCGATGTAATGACCATGTAGGCGTCTTGCTTGCTGGCGCATTAAAAGCGCAGCTTTTACGTATTCATCAAATAGCGAGAGCAAGCTTAACCCCTACGCGAATTTTTCATCCTCGATGTAATGACCATGTAGGCGCCTTGCTTACTGGCGCTTTAAAGCCACCGCTTTACAAGTAAACACAATCCCAATATGGATATTTCTTTATGTTGTCCACTAAGCCAGCACGTAAAGGGTTTGCGACTATATACCTCGCTTGACCTATTAAATCTTCATTATTTCTTATTTTGTGGTCATAGTAATTTGATTGCCATATCCTTCCATGCGTACCGCTATGTTTATTAAGTCTATAAGTTGTAATGTTTTTAAAATTCCTAACTAGGTTTGAAAGGTCAAGGCTACTATTTAACTGTAAAATCCAATGTATATGATCAGGCATGATTACGTAGCAGATAGTATTAAGTGAATTGTTTTTTGAAAATTTAATGAGTTCACTCGCAATTAACCGTGCACATAAAAAGTTAGCAAATAATGGCTTACGAAAATCACAACAAATTGTAATAGAGTAATAAGCGTTTACCGAAGTGCAGCGTCCTTTTAAACGTTTATGTGTGTTTGCCATATAATTAATTTCCATTTGAATAAATTAAATTGCGCGAGCAAGCTTCACGCCTACGTGGATTTTTATCCTCGGTGTATGTAACCATGTAGGCGTCTTGCTTGCTGGCGCACTAAAAGCGCAGCTTTTACGTATTTATTAAATAGCGTGAGCAAGCTTCACGCCTACAATTTACCAATCTCTATTTTAACTTCACTACTTAATACCTCTTTGTACCTTGCTGCTAAGGCGTTTTTTGCATCATCATCACCATGTACAATTTTTATATGGCTTGGCTTTTTATGCATACCTGTTACAAACTTAATTAATCCGTTTTGATCGGCATGGGCGCTATAGCCACTAATTGTATGTACTTTGGCGTTTATATTAATGCGAGCATCATTTATAAAAACATATCCATTACGTGGGCCATATTTTTGAATTTCGCGGCCTAGCGTTTTATTACCTTGGTAACCTACAAACAATACATCGGTGGTTTTGTCACTTAAAAATCGCTCAAGATAATTAACTATTCGCCCACCAGTACACATACCACTTGCCGCTAATATTATGGCTGGTGTTTGCCGTGAACTTAAATAGTTGATAACAGCCATGTGCTCTTTGTGTGAATCAACCGTAGTTAGGTTTTTAAAATCGAGCGGGTGCCTACCGTTTGCAACTTTGCGTTTAGCTTCGCTATCCCATAGGTGTTTAAACTTTTTGTATTGCTCAGTAAAATTGGCTGCCATAGGGGAGTCGAGTATTACGTGAATGTCTCGCCACTTAGACTTTTTAGATGAGCTATGTATGAGTTGCTCCAGCTCATATAGCAGTTCTTGTGTACGCCCAATACTAAAAGCTGGCACTAACACCACGCCATTATCGCTAACAGCGCGTTCGATAATGTTTTTTAGCGTTTGAGTGCGCTCTTTACGGCCTTGATGGTTTTTATCGCCGTAGGTTGATTCAATAACTAGAGTGTCGGCTTTGTAGGGCGGCTTAGGCGAAGGGAGTAGCGGGGTATATGGCGCGCCTAAATCTCCTGAAAATACAACACGGTGTTTGTTGTTATCATTATTTGTAACGTCAATTTCAACGTAGGCAGAACCTAATATATGCCCAGCACGCTGAAACCTCGCCTTAGCTTTATCGGGCGCTTTGCAAGGCAGTTCAAACCACGTTTTATAATCAACAGCAACTATGCGTTTATTTAATAAGCTTAAGCAGGCAGCTATAATTTTAGGGTCGCGGGTTACACCTACTTTTAAAGCATCTTCTATTACTAAAGGTAATAAACTGGCTGATGCAATACTTGTAAAAATAGGGCCTTTAAAACCGGCAGCTAATAAGTAAGGAATTCTACCAACATGGTCAATATGGCAATGGGTAACAATAAGGGCAGTAACATGGGTAATATTAAACTCAATTGAAAGATCGACTTTAGAGTCTTCGCCTTGAAATAACCCGCAATCAATAAGCACACTTGTTTGCTCGTTAACTACCAGCTCGTGGCACGAACCGGTAACTCCATTAACCGCTCCGTGGTGAAGTATTTGCATTGCGCTTCCTTGTTATCAAGTTGTTACATTGAATTTTAAGGTAGAAGCAAAGCCATAAATATTCAAGGTTATAACGCTTGAGCTAAATTAATAACCCCACCTGCAAATATGAACCAACCTGTAAGTGCGAATTTACTTTGCGATTTTATTATTTTTATCACTTTGCGTTCTTACTTAAATATTAATTTTTTAATCATATAAATTCAGGTTTTTAATAAATTTATTACCTTTTCCTAAACTTTTGTTTAGTTCGTTCTAAACATTGCTTTATAAGCGCTAAACCAGCGTTAAAGCCTTTATTTCTCTTAAATTCAATAACATTGTTTACTAATGTGAGTGGCTATTAACCACTAAGGCTTATTTACATAGGCACTCTATGGTGGTTATAATGCCGCCGTTATTTAGTTTAGCGTTGTGTTTTTTGCAACTTAGTTATGTGTTAAGGACTATTATGGAAAGTTGGTATTTAGTCGTATGCAAACCTAAGCAAGAAGAGAGAGCCAAAACTAACTTGCAAAATCAAGGGATTGAAGCGTTTTACCCCAAATTAACTACCGAAAGGTTGGTTAAAGGTCGGCGTACCGTCAAACAAACTGCTTTATTCCCTAATTATTTATTTGTATGCCTTGAGTCAAAAAACGGTAATTTTTCTGCTGTAAAAAATACACGTGGAATTGGTGGCTTTGTATCCTATGGGGCACAGTATCAATTAGTTTCTACACATATAATTAATCAGCTAAAAAGTGAGCGTTCACACACCACTGAGTCACTAATACCAAAAGCAGGTGATGTAGTAAGTGTGAATAACGATTCATTTAGTAATATACAAGCAATATACAAAGAGCCAGACGGCGACCTGCGCAGTATTTTACTAATTAACTTACTCAATCAAAAAATTGAAGTAAGTGTAGATAATAAAGATATTAAGCAATAATAACTAAAAGCGTAACACCGTAAAAAATAGCTATATATCAGTACATAGGAACTGTAACCTAAGGGCGGAAGCGTGCCTAAAACACCATGGTTAAGTTTACTTGTAGACGCACAGCTTGCTGGCGTGACGAGCAAAGCTCGTAACAAGGGTTATTCACAAAGAGGTTAAAAGGCCACTGCGCTTTAGAGAAGTAAACAGTCATAAAGCACTTGTTTAAATGGCTCCTCATTTACTCCTCATTCGCTTCTCTTTGTGCAATCATATTTTAAGTGATTTATTCAAAAAGAAGTTAAGAGCGCGCTGCGCTTTAGAGAAGTAAACAGCCATAAAGTACTTATTTAAATGTCTTCTCATTTACTCCTCATTCGCTTCTCTTTGTGCAATCATATTTTAAGTGATTTATTCACAAAGAGGTTAAGAGGGCGCTGCGCTTTAGAGAAGTAAACAGCCACAAGTACTTATTTAAATGGCTTCTCATTTACTCCTCATTTGCTTCTCTTTGTGCAATTATCAATAAATGTATTTCAAAAAGAAGTTATGAGCACGCTGCGCTTTTAACGTTGAAGCCCCGTGGCAAAGTTTAACACCGTGGTTACGGTCACTCGTAGACGAGTAGCTTGCTGGCGTGACGAGCAAAGCTCGTAATAAGGGTTATTCACAAAAGGGTTAAGAGCATGCTGAGCTTTAGAGAAGTAAACAGCCTAAAGCACTTGTTTAAATGGCTTCTCATTCACTTCTCTTTGTGCAATTGATGATGAATGCGTTAAGTGTTTAACTAAAACGGCTTTCAATTAAATTTTTTCATAAATAACTTGTGAAAACACTGATATAATTTTAGTGCTAATTAAAAACTTAGTTACAAAGCTTTTACAAAGCAAAGGCTATTGCTTCACAATAGTGCGCATGCTTTAATTAGTCGGCTAAAATACAAGTGCTCACCAAGGTTGGTGAGTAAGTGCAATATTAAAATAATTTTGGGATTCTACAATGGCGTTAAGCTGTAAATCACTCGCATCAATACTCGCAATACTAAGCATGACCGGCTGTACAATAGTACCAGGCAGCCACTTTGAAGGTATAGACTCAGGCGAGCAAACACAAAACCTTGAACAAGATCTCGAAAAAGTAAACATTCAAATAATCGACTCTCTACTAATAAATAAACAAAATCAAGCGCGTATAGCAGCTAAACCAATTTCAAGCACTGCTGGTTTAAACGTAAGTAACTACGAATACAAACTAGGTGTTGGCGACGTACTAACAATAGGCGTATGGGATCACCCAGAGCTAACAATACCGGCAGCAGTACAACGTACCGCAGAGTTTGACGGCTTTAGAGTACAGCGAGACGGCACCATTACTTACGCTTACGCACCAAATATACCCGCTGCTGGTAAAACAATAAGCCAAGTACGTAATGAGCTTGTTAAACGCCTAAGCCGAGTAATAGAAGACCCACAAGTAGATGTAAAAGTAGTTGGCTTTAGAAGCCAAAAAACCTACGTTACCGGCGAAGTAAACAAGCCTGGTGTATACCCAGTAACCGAAATACCACTTACCTTAATTGATGCCTTAAACCAAGCCGGCGGTTTAACAGATGCAGCCGATTGGCGCACAGTAACATTTACCCGTGGCGACAAAACAGAAGTTATAAAACTTGATGACTTTTATGCCCATGGTGACATTTCGCAAAATCGTTTATTGCAACATGGCGACATAGTGCATGTAAATCGTAACGATGCACAAAAAATATTTGTATTAGGCGATGTTAAAAAAGCAGGTTCAGTAACGCTTAACCGTTATGGTTTAAACTTGGCCGAAGCGCTAAGCGACTCGGGCGGCTTAAACGAAGCAACAGCAGACGCTAACGGCGTATTTGTACTACGTAAAAGTGACGTAGAGCAAACCGGTGTTATTGCAAACGTATACCAATTACACGCTAAAAATATAGCGGCAATGGTATTAGCTGAGCAGTTTGAGCTACAACCGCGCGATATTGTATATGTAACATCGGCACCGCTTGCCCGTTGGAACCGTGTAATTAGCTTACTATTACCGTCTATTGCTACTGTAGATAGTGTTGACGATATAACTGCAAACTAAGGAGTTTTAAAAATGTTTGATTCAGTTTTAGTCGTGTGTGCAGGCAACATTTGTCGTAGCCCAACAGGTGAGTATGTTTTAAAGCAAAAGCTTGAAGGCAAAAATATTAAAGTATCGTCTGCTGGTTTAACTGCACTTGAAGGAAAACCAGCAGATGCAAAAGCAAAGCAAATAGCACTCGCACATGGCGTTAATATGGATGCCCACCAAGGGCAACAGCTTACATCAAGCTTAGTAGCGCAAAACAGCGTAATACTCGTAATGGAAGAACGCCATTTAAACGATGTACATGCTCGCTACCCAGAGGCGCGCGGTAAAACGTTTTTACTCGGTAAGTGGATTAATAACGCCGAAATACCCGATCCTTACCGCCAAAGCCAAGAGGCTTTTGAACACGTATATACATTAATCGACAGCGCGTGTAGCGCTTGGCAAAAGTATTTATAAGGAATGGCTAATTTAATGAATACCCAGCCGAATAACAGCGCTAGTAGCGCGAATAGTAAAAGCACTAATAATACGCAACCAACGCAAGAAATTGATTTAATGGCGCTAATAGGCGCACTGCTCGATCGTAAATATTTTATAGTAGCCATAACTGCGCTGTTTATGTTTGTAGGTGTTATTTATGCAGTATTAAGTACCCCTGTTTACCAAGCAACAGCCATGATACAAGTTGAAGACGGCGGCGCATCAGTCCCAGGCTTTGACGATATGGCAGGCATGTTCGAAAGTACATCGGCCGCAGTAACCGAAATAGAATTACTGAAGTCGCGCAGTATAATAGGTGAGGCAGTAGACACTTTAAAGCTTGATATAATAGCAGAGCCTAAGTTATTCCCGTTTGTAGGTAGCCGGGCCTACCGTACTTTTACCCCAATAGAAGATGGCGATTTAGCAGAGCCAAGTTTTGGCGCTAAAAGCTACGCATGGGGCGGTGAGAGCATAAATGTATTTAGGTTTGATGTACCACGCTTTGCAATTAATAAAGAATTTACATTGGTAGCACAAGCTAATAATAGCCTTATGCTTTTAAATGCAGATGGCGAGCAAATATTATCAGGTAAAGTAGGCGAAGAGCTCACTAACGGTAAATTTAACCTAACAATACGTACTTTAAACGCACGCCCTGGTACAGAGTTTACAATTACCCGTAAAGATCGCCTTAATACTATTTTAGATCTTCAAACTGCAATTGGTGCAAGCGAAAAAGGTAAAGACTCAGGCATAATTAACTTAAGCTTACAAAGTATTAAACCAAGCTACGCTGAAAAAGTACTTGATAAAGTAGCCGCTATTTACGTACGCCGTAATGTTGAGCGCAATAGTGCTGAGGCGCAAAAGTCGCTGGAGTTTTTAGAAGTACAATTACCTGAAATTAAAAAACAGCTTGAATACGCAGAGCAACGCTTTAACGACTACCAAATAAAACGCCAATCAATAAATATAACGCTAGAAACGCAAGGCGTGCTTGAGCAAGTTGTAAAGCTTGAAACCAAGTTACAAGAGCTAAATTTAAAACGTTTAGATATTGGCCGAAAGTTTAAAAAAGATCATCCAGCATACCAAGGTATACTTGAGCAAATAGAAGCGGTTGAAAACCAAAAACAAGAGCTTGTTGGTGAGGTAGGTAACCTACCAGAAACTCAACAAGAGCTACTACGCTTAAAGCGCGATGTTGAGGTAAGTAACCAAATTTACACACTATTGCTTAGTAAAACGCAAGAGCTAGATATAGTACGCGCAGGCACCGTAGGTAATGTACGTATTATTGACTACGCCGAGGTAAATACCAGCAAGCCAGTTAAACCTAAAAAAGCATTAATTGTAGTAATGGCTACTATGCTGGGTGGTATGTTAGCTGTGGCAATTGTGCTTATACAAAAAGCAATGCACAAAGGGGTTGAAGACCCAAGCGAAATTGAAGCGCTAGGCATACCTGTATACGCGAGTGTACCGCACTCAGATTATCAAGATAAACTAAGTGGCTTTGCCGAGCGAGCCCTTAAAAATAAAACAAGTAAGCCTAAAAGTATATTAGCGCTCGATAACCCAGCCGACTTAGCAATTGAGGCACTACGTAGCTTACGTACTAGTTTGCACTTTGCGATGATGGAAGCTAAAAACAACATTATTGCTATATCGGGCCCAAGCCCAAGTGTGGGTAAGTCATTTATATCGGTTAACTTAGCATCAGTACTTGCGCAAAGCGGTAAAAAGGTACTTATTATTGATGCCGATATGCGCAAAGGCTACTTACAAACACAGTTTGGTTTAAAGTGGGACGATGGATTAAGTGATTATCTATCGGGCCGTTTAAACCTAGAGCAAGTTACTAAATCAACCAAAGTAGAAGGATTAAGCGTTATTACGCGTGGTCAAATACCGCCCAATCCTTCTGAGCTATTAATGCATAGCAACTTTAGCAAATTAGTTGAAGAGGTAAGCGCTGCTTACGACATTATAATTATCGACACCCCTCCAATACTTGCAGTGACTGACCCTGCAATAGTAAGTGCACATACGGGCACCACATTACTTGTGGCACGTTTTGGGCAAAACCACTTACGCGAAATCGACCTAACCCGCAATCGCTTTGAACAAAACGGCATAGACGTTAAAGGCGTAGTATTTAACGGTGTTGTTAAAAAAGCGAGTAATGCTTATGGGTATTACGGTTATTACAATTATGAATATAAATCGGATAAATAAAGGAAATTCATGAAAATTCTCGATTGCACATTAAGAGATGGTGGCTATTACAATAATTGGGATTTTGAGTCTGAAGTTGTAGAGGCATATTTAAATGCAGTCAGTGGCGCAAATATAGACTACGTTGAACTTGGTTTGCGCAATTTTCCTAAAGAAGGTTTTTTAGGTGCGTATGCTTATACAACCGAGTCGCATATTAACTCCTTAGACCTGCCACAAGGGCCTGTTTATGGTGTGATGGTTGACGCTAAAACTATTTTAGAATCAGGTCTTAGCATTGAAAATGCAGTCAGTAAATTATTTGTGCCAGCTAGTGAGAGTAAAATTGGTCTTGTACGTATTGCAGCCCACTTCCATGAAGTTGAAGAGTCAGGTTTAATAGTTAAGCAGCTAAAAAAATTAGGCTACTTAGTAGGCTATAATCTAATGCAAGCAGGCGGTAAGGCTGATGATGTAATTGCTGAAAAAGCACGCCAAGCAAAAGAGTGGGGAGTGTTAGACTCGTTATACTTTGCTGATTCATTAGGTAATATGGACGGAGACGAAGTAACGCGTATAGTTAATGCATTGCGTACGCAGTGGGATGGTCCGTTAGGTATACACACTCATAACAATATGGGTAAAGGCCTTGATAATACGCTTACTGCTAAAGCATTAGGAGTTACATGGCTTGATACTACCATAACAGGTATGGGCCGAGGTGCAGGTAATACACCAACAGAAAGCTTATTAGCTGTTCTTGATAAAGAAACCTCTGTATATAAATCAAAGCCTGTTTACGAATTAGTAATACGCCATTTTGAGCCAATGCAAAAAAAATATGGTTGGGGTAGTAATTTACTGTACTTCTTAGGGGCTCAAAACAACGTACACCCTACCTACATTCAAAACTTATTATCTAATACTCATTACGGTACAGATGAAATTGTAGGTGCGATTGATTACTTGAGTAAATTAGAAAGTACGACTTCATATAATGGTGCGGTGTTAAATACTGCGTTATCGTTTAATGCAAGTAATGCTGAAATTTCAGGTACTGAATCTGTAAGTGGGATATTTAATAATAAAAATGTACTTATTATTGCCAATGGGCCAAGCACAAAAAAATATTTAAATGCGATAAAACTTTATATTAAAAATTATAAACCAGTGGTTATATCAATTAATATCAGCGAAGTTATTCCAGCTGATTTAATTGATTATTATGTGATTTCCCATAACTCTAAATTTTTAGCTGATGCACACCGTTATAAAGTATTAAATAAACCAGTAATACTACCAATACACCGTTTTACTGAAAATGAGCTTACGCTCATTAATAACCTTGAGTTGCTTGATTATGGTTTAGAAGTTAAAAATGGAGAGTTATCAGCTAATAAAATACATGCGATAGTTCCTTCAGATATAACAGCAGCTTACGTGCTAGCTATATTGATGGAGTCAAAGCCACGGTCGATTAAATCCATTGGTTTTGACGGTTATGATAAAAATGATTCTCGTCAGCAAGAAATGATTAAAATTTTAGATTTATATACTAAGCATGAATCAAGTTTAGATATTACCTCTTTAACACCAACAACATATCCGCTAACTAAAGGGTCTGTGTATGCACCAGATCTCTAAATTCAATATATATATATTTGATTGTGATGGAGTGATTTTAGACTCTAATCAACTAAAAATAGATGCAATGCAGCGTGCGCTAGAATCTACTATTAGTGATTTAGATAAAGTTAAGGCATGTGTTGATTATTTTCGTAATAATTTTGGGCGTTCTCGTTTTCATCATGTAGATGTATTTATTGAGCAGTTTTTAGAGCTTGATAAAGTAACTGAGAATGAAGCTAAAGAAAATATTCTTAAAGAGTATTCAGCCCAGTGTAAATCCCTTTATTTACAATCAGATATAACACCTGGGTTTATCGAATTTATTAATCAATTAAGTGGAAAAAAATATATTGCAAGTGGTTCTGAGCAGCAAGAGTTACGAGATGTATTTAAAGCGAGAGGGTTGAATGTATATTTTGATGAAATTTACGGCTCTCCAACCAAAAAGTCTGATTTAGTAGCGGGTATACTTAAATCAAATAATAGCCTAAATGCAGCTATGTTTGGTGATGCTATATCTGATTTAGAGGCCTCACAAGTTAATAATATCGAATTTATTGCTTATATTCCTTTTTCTAATGTGCCTATTGAACTAGCTAAAAGAAGTCAGATGGCTAATTTCAAAGTAATAAAAACATGGTCAGAGCTCTCAGAGGATAAAATATGAAGTATGCTGTTGTTATTCCGGCTCGGTACCAGTCAAGCCGTTTTCCAGGGAAGCCATTAATCGATTTAAATGGTAAATCTATGATACAGCATGTCTGGGAGCGATGCTGTTTAGCTGTAGGTCAAGAGCTTGTTTACATTGCTACAGATAGCGAAATAATTGAAGAGGTATGTACTGGTTTTGGCGGTCAAGTGATCATGACATCGTCAAGCTGCATGACGGGTACAGATCGATTAGCTGAGGCTAATAAAAAATTAAATGCTGACTTCATCATTAACGTCCAAGGGGATGAGCCTCTAATTGAGCCAGATGATATTTGTAAAGTTATAGAGGCTTATAAAAAAGAGCCAAATACTATAGTCAATGCTATGTGTAAAATTGAAAGCGAAGAAGAGTTTCGCTCATTTACAGTTCCTAAGGTTGTAGTTAGTAAATCGAATAAACTACTATACATGAGTCGCTCTGCGATTCCTCTTAGCAAAGCTAATCAGTTTCATTTTGCATATAAACAAGTATGTATTTATGCGTTTTCAAAACGTCACCTTGAGTTTTTTGCTGCACACAGTGCTAAAACTGAAATAGAACAGATAGAAGATATTGAAATATTAAGATTTTTAGAGAGTGATATTGCGGTGCAAATGATTGAGGTAGAAGCATCTTCAATTGCAATTGATGTTCCAGAGGATGTTGAAAAAGTTCTTAGTCGATTGAGGCATAATGGATAAGAATGCTCGGTTAAAATTATCACTCGCAAGCTCTTTTATTAGTAAAGTATTAACTTTAAGCTTGCAAGTGTTAGCTATGCCTATAGTTGTCGAGCAGTTAGGGCAAAGTGGATTTGTTTTGTATGCTATGTTGCTCAGCATTAACTCATGGCTTTTATTATCTACAGCTGGTTTATCACCGGCTGTTATGGTGAAATTGTCTGGCATAAACTCAATAGCTAGAAAGCGCTCTTGGATAGCCAGTGGCTACTTTTTGTTTTTTTTAATAGGTGCTGTCGTTGCTATAATAAGTGTTTTTTTTAGCGCCGCTTTTGATTTAGGTGCGTTACTTGGGTACGTAAATAGTAGTTTTAGTAATGATATACAATTAGCATTTATAATAATTTCAGCGGGTTTTTTCTTACAGTGCTTAAGTATCGTTTCAGATGCAATTATACTATCAGAACAAAAACAATATGTTACTAACTTATCTGTTTCTTGTTCTGCTATATTTTCAATAGGTTATTTGTATATATTTAGTGCGCAATTAACCTCTCCTAGTGACTTTGTACTTGTAGTATTTATTCCCAGTATTGCAGTTAGGTTTATTTTGGGGAGTATATTTTTAATTAAGAATAAATTGTTGGTTATTAATCAATATAAAATAATTAAGATGAAAATTTTAGTGAAAAATGGTTTGCGCTTTTTTAAAGCTGGGAGTTTAACTAATTTTTTATTGCACGTGCTTCCTGTAGTCATCATTGGTAAAGCATACTCAGAAAGTTTTTCTTCTCAATATGTGAGTATTAACAGTTTCATTGTGTTAGCAAGCAGCTTGGTATCAATGCTTTGCTTACCTTTAATTCCAGCGCTAAGAAGCTCTATTGTAAAAAAAGATACGAAATGGTTGAACGTTGCTATTTCTAGATTGCGAAAATATTGTTTGCTTATTATTTTTATAGCCGCGGCTATTGGATGGACTTTTGCAAATTATATACTTACAAAGTTATTTAATGAAAATATAGAATACAACTACTATTTTGTTGGAGTTGCTTCTATTTACTTCGCTACACTTGTATGGAGTAATTATAGTTACTGTATATTATCTGCTTTTGGAAAAGTAGAGTATCTGTCACATGTTTTTTTAGTGAAATCTCTCTGTTCAATATCAGCTATTTTTATATTTACTTTTTTAAATATAGAGGTAAACCCATTCTTAATTTTCATTTTGTTTTTTAGCCTTTTTGAATTTATACAGGTTAAACGCTTCATAAAGATAACACTCCATGAAAAAAATATTAATTATAACTAGTACTCCACCAAACCATAAAGGTGTTGGTGATATATTCCTAGAAAATGCAATTAAAGATATTTCATCTGAAAATATCATGCGCGTTTCTGTTATCAAAAATAGTGAAGAGCAATACCCGCAGACTTGGTGTGGTATGAAGTCTCATGTAATAAGGGTAGATAAAACTCATCTACCATTTTTATCATCATATAAATTGATTAAATTTAACAACAAATATTCTACCAGTGTAGCAAATGAAATAGTCGATATAATAAAAGAAAACAATATCGAAAAAGTTTGGATAACACTTTCGAGTCCAGAGTTGATATTAATAGCAAAAGAACTTTTTAAACAAGCCCAGATAGACCTATACAGTACTATTTGGGATATTCCTGAGTATTTATTAAAAAACAATAATATTAATTACTTTCTATCTAAATATATACAAAAAAAGTTTAATGAAGTACTACTTGAAAGTAAGAAAGTATCAGTAATTGATGAAGGGATGAAACTCTTTTTACCCAATAATCTCCATTCGAAAATACATATAATCAGAAATGGTATAGATTTCCCTGAGTCTAATATTGAAAAAATTAAAATTAAAAGTAAAAAAAGCATAAAAATAGTATTCGCAGGCTCTATTTACGCTAAAAAAGAATGGAATTGCCTAGTTGAAAGTTTAATTTCAACTGATTTTATTATCAATAATAAATTGGTTGAGCTAATTTGTATCGGGAAGCTTCCTCGTTTCGGTGTGAAAAAAGACTCACGTATCAACTTTCTTGGTTATTTACCTAACCATGAAGTTTTAAATATTTTGTCTGGATGTGACATTGGGTATGTTCCGTATTGGTTTGACAAGTCAAAGCGCAATGTCGTTCAAACTTCGTTTCCTGGTAAAGTATCGTCTTATGTCGCATCAGATTTGAAAGTTTTATTCCATGGGCCTATGACATCGACTGTCATTAATTTTATAAATGAATTTAAAGTTGGAAGTTATTGTACTTCTATTGATAGACATGAAGTGTTAAGAACGCTTTCTGATATTGATTCTATTGTAATAGATTCAGAAAGTTATATTTTAGCCAAAAAAGAGCTTAGTAGGGATGAGATGATATCAAATTTTCATCTTTTTATATCTTAGGCTTTAACTTGTCAAAAATGACTTAGGTGTTAATTTGCAAGATTTATTTTTTTTATTGTATTCATTCTCTCTAGCATTACTTGCTTTATTTGTTTTTACTTCTGGTAAAGATTCTCTTATATTTCAAATTATATTAATGTTTTCTTTTATAATTTCAGCAGGTTTTAGAGATATTTCAGTGCCTGATACACCTGAATATATTTACTTATTTGAAAGTTATAATGATTCTTTATTTGATGACCAGCATATAGGGCAAGAGTTTGGTTTTATTTTATTAGGGAAGTTGATAAAGGCTTTTTTTGATAGTTCTATTTTTTATTTTATTACTATTACTTCTATAAATATTTTTCTTATTCGAAGTTCTCTTAAAAACTTGAAGTGCAATATTTCATTAGGGCTAATAGCCTATATTTCATATTATGGTCTTTCTTTTAATTTTATTTTTCTTAGAGTAGGCTTAGCAATATCTCTATTTATTTATTGTTTTAGTTTAATAGTAACTAGCAAAAAATTTAAAGCTATATTTTTTCTTGTTATAGCTCCCCTTTTCCATAAAAGTATTGTTCTTCCCATTGCAGCTATTCCAATTTTAAAGTTGGATATAAAAAGAAATCTAGCGATCTATATATTATTCGTATCTTTTGTTTTATATATAAGTGGTGCAACTGATTTCCTTGTTTTTCAAGTTTTTGAAATTATAAAAAGTATAAGTTTTTTTTCCAAATATTTATATTATGTAGAAAATGCGAAATTTGATACAGGTTATTCAGCTAGGTATTTAATGAATTTAATCACAATGCTCTTAATCTTAAGGTTTACAACTGAGTTTGATGAGATGAAAGAGTTGGTCAAGCTATGCTTGTTAGGGTTATTTCTAACTGCACTATTCTCAGTATTCTTATGGGTTGATAGAATTACAGATGCATTTGTAGTTTTCAACTTTATAATAGTTACAATTTTTGCCTGCGAAAGAGATAAATTTGGAAATTTTAAACCCTTAAATATTGGTGTTTATTTTGTTTTTCTAATTTCTAATTTATTTTTTGTTTCTAGGGTTCTAACTAAATTTATATTTAATCAAATTATATGAAAATACCTATATTACTACTTTTCTTCAATCGAAAAGACTCAATCATACAGTTAATTGAATCATTGCAAGCCATAAAACCTACAAGGATATATTTAGCATGTGATGGTGCAAGAAATTCAGAAGAGTTATTAATTGTTGACGACTTAAGACAATTAGTACTCGATAAAATAAACTGGGACTGTAAGGTTGAGACACGTTTTTTAAATAAAAACTTGGGGTGTAAACTTGCTGTACATAGCGCTGTGCAGTGGTTTTTTAATAATGTCGATCAGGGCATAGTTTTAGAAGACGATTGTATTCCGTCGTCTGCTTTTTTTGATTATGTAGAGTATATGTTAAGTGCTTATCGAGATGACAATCGAGTAGCAACTATAGCAGGAAGAAGAGATGTTTGTGACTTTGGGCTCGGTAACATCGCTTTTTCATCTAAGTTCTTTTGTTGGGGATGGGCTAGTTGGTCAGACCGAGTGTTGAACAATGATATTGAATTTGGATATCAAAAATCCTTCCCTGCTAAGTGTCTAAGTAACCTATCTTATTGTGAAAAACAGCATGTTAAAGGTATTCATAATATGATGATTAATAGGATTGTTAATTCATGGGCTTATTCTTACGATCTTATTTTTAGGGAGAAAAGCCAATTGCATATAATTCCACCTTATAATTATATTCACAACGTAGGAATAGGTGTTGGCACTCATACCAAAACCGGTAGAGTTACCGATATTGAGAGTCGAAATTCTTTTAGTAAAGATAGTATCCGCATAGGCTCTGAACCAAAAAGAGATGCAGCATATATGGATAAGTATTTTAAAAGTAAGTACAGTTTTTTAAAAACCTTACTTTTTCCTTATATCGGTTTTTTAAAAGTAATAATTAAGAAGTTTTAGTTTAATATGAGCAGTAAAAGAAAAGTAAGTTTAAATTCACTCTCTGAGATAGTGGATTTAAAGACAAATACTTCACTAGGTTTTAGTTGTTTACGGGATAATCGTTTTATTAAAAAACTAGGTGAAGATTACTCGTCTTTCAGTTTAAGTAGTTGCTATTCGAATGAGTTGTTCGTCAATTTTTATATAAAAAAGAAAGAATGGGAGACCCTTGTAGAGAAAGAAGACGAATTAATAGAAACCGATATGGCAGGTATGGATGGCCTAATCTGGAATGATATAGCAAGTAAAAACAAGACTAAAAAAATAGCATTCTTAAGTTCTTTTTTTATGCATTTTTCTCTTGTTGTCTCAGCTATTGCTTTAATGGGTTTTTGTGTAATAAAGTCACTATTTTCAAAAAAAATCACTTTACCTTTAACTAAGAATATAGCTTTTGTAAGAAGTCGCGCAACATCAAGCAAAATTAATAAAGTAAAAGATAAATTTGATTTTATTTGTATTTCTGAGGGGGTTACTTTTAGAGATGAATCGATGCTTTCACTATTTAATTGCATTCCTTTTTATTTTTTTGTATTAAAATTTCCATATTTATTATTATCTTCATGTAAAGATTTATTGCTAATTAGGCGAGAATTAAGTTTTTTCTTTAAAGAAAGTAGCGTTGATAAAGTAGTGAAATTCTATACTCAAAGAGTTTTATTGAAATCTATTTATGAATTAATGATTTGCTTTGTAGTAAAAAAGCAAAAGAAGGTCAATGCTGATTTAAAGATTTTTACAGGCAATAAAGAAGACCGTTTTGCAATGGTAGAGCAAAAAATAGCAACTGAAACACATTGTGAATTAATATGTATACCTCATGGCTTAGAATATTCATTTAAGTTCCCTACCGGAATCGCGGGTGATACATTTTATTGTACAAGTTACGCTAGCTATATACTCCTCAATCAAATTTATGACGATAAAAATTTTATATTTGACGCTGACTTAAATGAATCGATTTATTCTAGTGGTGAAAAAGGTATATCAAATAAAGAAAAGAAAATATATTTTTTCACTGAATCGCGAGATATAAACGTCAATAGAAATATTATATCGTTATTAAATAAAAACGGGGTTGAGTTCAAAGTAAAATTACACCCTGCCGATTCGATTACTAATTATAGTGATTTAAATATTGAGGTTGAGAGTGACTATAATACGTCGTTAACGAACTCTGTTTGTATTGCAAGAAAGTCTACCGTTTTATTAGAGGCTTTATACAATAATTCGACTGCAATTGCTTTTCTTATTGATAGTAAAGATGATTATTATGCTACTTATGTTTTTCCATCATTAAGTGATGATCAGATAAAAAGAGCATTCACTATCGAAGAGCTTCTACTTCATTTAAAAAAAGGTAAAAATAACTATGTTTAAAGATAAAGTATTACTTATTACCGGAGGAACAGGCTCCTTCGGTAACGCTGTTTTAAATCGTTTTTTAGGCACTGACATTAAAGAAATTCGTATTTTTTCTCGCGATGAAAAAAAGCAAGATGACATGCGTAAAGCATTTAATAATGAAAAATTAAAATTTTATATTGGTGATGTACGCGATCCACAAAGTATTTCTACTGCAATGCGTGGCGTTGACTATGTGTTTCATGCTGCAGCTTTAAAGCAAGTGCCTTCATGTGAGTTTTACCCGTTAGAGGCCGTTAAAACTAACGTGTTAGGTACTGAAAATGTACTTGAATCGGCTATTTTTCATGGTGTTAGCCGCGTTGTATGTTTAAGTACCGATAAGGCCGTTTACCCAATTAACGCAATGGGTATTTCTAAGGCAATGATGGAAAAAGTGATTGTTGCCAAAAGCCGCAATTTAGAAGGTACAAACACAGTTATTTCGGGTACACGCTACGGTAACGTAATGGCTTCTCGAGGCTCTGTTATTCCTTTGTTTATTCGACAAGTAATCGAAAATACACCCATTACATTAACAGACCCTTCAATGACTCGCTTTATGATGACATTAGATGATGCCGTTGATTTAGTACTACATGCTTTTGAAAATGGCACTAATGGTGATATTTTTGTACAAAAAGCGCCAGCAGCGACTATTGAAGTGTTAACACAAGCAATACTTGAAATGATTGGCAAGCCAGAGCATAAAGTTAATGTTATTGGTACACGCCACGGTGAGAAGTTATTTGAAGCATTGTGCAGCCGTGAAGAAATGTTTGTTGCACAAGATCAAGGCGAATATTACCGAGTTCCTGCAGATAACCGCGATTTAAATTATGCACAATATACAGACGAAGGCGATAAAGATTTGTCTACTATTGAAGACTATAACTCTCATAATACAGAGCGCTTAGATGTTGAAGGGATGAAGCAGCTACTACGTAAACTTGATTTTATGCGTGATATTGAAGCAGGTAAATTAATAGTACCAGAAGGTGTGTAATGAATATTTTAGTAACTGGTGCTAACGGTTTTATTGGTCGAAACTTATGTGTGCATTTAAAAGAAGCAGGGTTTGACGATGTTGAAAAAATCACCCGCGATGATGACGACATAAGTATTGATGAAAAAGTAAAAAATGCTGATTTTATATATCATTTAGCCGGTATAAATAGACCTAAAAATGATGATGAGTTTAAACAAGGCAATACAGATTTAACTCAAAAAATAGTAAATACACTTGTTAACAACAAGCGTAGTACGCCAATTTTACTTACGTCATCAATTCAAGCTGAATTAAATAATCCTTATGGGGTAAGTAAAGCGGGCGCAGAATCAGCTATTACTGCTTACAGAGAAAAAACAGGTAGTGCTGCCTATATTTACAGATTACCGAATGTTTTTGGTAAGTGGTGTAGACCTAATTACAATTCTGCAGTGGCTACCTTTTGTTATAACACAATAAACAACTTACCAATTACTGTACACAATGCTGATGCACCCCTTAGTCTTGTTTATATAGATGATGTTTGCCATGAGTTTGTCAGTTTACTAACCAATACGCCTTCAGAGCCAAAAGAATATAGTCAAGTGGAGCCAGTTTACAAAACTACAGTAGGTAAAGTTGTTAGCTTATTGAGTGACTTTAAACAAAGCCGCACCTCTTTAATAACTAACAAGGTAGGCGTTGGTTTTGAGCGCGCGCTTTATTCTACTTATTTAAGCTATTTTAAGCCTGAGCAATTTACTTACGATGTACCGAGTTACACTGACGAACGTGGCTCATTTAGCGAAATGCTTAAAACAACTGATTCTGGTCAGTTTTCATTTTTTACAGCACACCCAGGGATCACTCGCGGTGGGCATTATCATCATTCGAAAAATGAAAAGTTTTTAGTGTTAAAGGGTGAAGCTCGATTTAAATTTAAACAGATTGCTACTGGTGAAGAGTACGAGGTTAATACCTCAGAAGCTGTTCGTACAATAGTAGAAACAGTACCAGGTTGGACTCACGATATAACGAATGTTGGCTCAGAGGAGTTGATAGTTATGCTTTGGGCAAATGAAATATTTGACAGAGACAAACCAGACACTGTTGCAATGCCTTTATAAAGCTGTTTTTTTAAATTTCAGATTTTAAGTGAGTAAAATGAAAAAGTTAAAAGTAATGTCAGTTGTGGGAACACGACCAGAAATAATTCGTTTATCTCGAGTGCTAGCTAAGCTTGATGAACACTGTGAACATATATTAGTGCATACAGGTCAAAATTATGATTTTGAGCTTAACGAAGTTTTTTTTAACGATTTAGGTGTTAGAAAACCAGATTATTTTTTAAATGCTGCTGGTAAAAATGCAGCTGAAACAATTGGCCAGGTAATCATTAAAGTTGATGAAGTACTTGAAGAGGTTATGCCCGAGGCCATGCTTGTACTAGGCGATACAAATTCGTGTATATCAGCTATACCAGCAAAGCGCCGTAAGGTTCCTATATTTCATATGGAAGCTGGTAATCGTTGTTTTGATCAACGAGTCCCTGAAGAAACTAATCGTAAAATAGTCGATCATACTGCTGATATTAACCTTACTTACAGCACTATTGCGAGAGACTATTTGTTAGCTGAAGGAATACCTGCTGATCGTATCATAAAAACAGGCAGCCCGATGTTTGAAGTGCTGACGCATTATATGCCTCAAATTGATTCATCAAACGTATTAAAAGAGCTGGAGCTACAAAAAGGCCAGTTTTTTGTAGTGAGTGCTCACCGAGAAGAAAACGTTGATTCTCCAAAGCAGCTTATAAACTTGGCAAATACGCTTAATGCAGTTGCTGAGCATTATGATATGCCTGTAATAATTTCGACTCACCCGCGCACAAGAAACAGAATAGAAGCACAAGGAATTGAGTTTCATAAAAATATTAGGTTATTAAAACCGTTAGGTTTTCATGATTATAATAACTTACAAAAAAATGCTAAGGCTGTACTTTCTGATAGTGGAACCATTAATGAAGAGTCTTCGATAATGAATTTTCCTGCATTGAATCTTCGTGAAGCGCATGAGCGACCTGAGGGAATGGAAGAAGCTTCGGTAATGATGGTTGGTTTAGGTGTAGAGCGTGTTATGCAAGGCTTGCAAATACTTGAGTCGCAACCAGCGGGCGAACAACGATTATTACGCCAAGTGTACGATTACAGTATGCCAAATGTAGCTGATAAAGTGGTTAGAATCATTCATTCTTATACTGACTATGTTAATCGCGTGGTTTGGAAAAAATATTAATGAAATTAGCGCTAATAATTGATGATTATTTACCAGATAGCACAAGAGTAGGCGCTAAGATGTTTCATGACTTGGCGCTTGAACTTATATCAATGGGGCATAATGTAACAGTAATTACGCCTGCTGTAGGGCAAGCAAAAAAGGTTACTGAGCAGAGTGTTGAAGGGGTTAGAGTTTGGCGTTTTAGTTCAGGCCCAATCAAAGATGTAGGCAAAGTAACTCGGGCTTTAAATGAAACTTTGCTTTCATTCAAAGCTTGGTCAGCTATTAAGGAAAATGTTAACGAGCACACATTTGATGGAGTCATTTATTATTCGCCTTCTATTTTTTTTGGTGGTTTGGTTAATAAAATTAAAAAGCACTGTAAATGCCCATCATACCTTGTATTGAGGGATTTATTTCCTCAATGGGTAATTGATGCAGGGATGATTAAAAAAGGCTCGTTGATAGAGAAGTATTTTAAGTTTTTTGAACACCGATCGTATAAAGTCGCGAATACAATCGGCTTAATGTCAGAAAAAAATATAGAAGTATTTAAACAAAGTAACCGAGATAAATACCCAATAGAGGTTTTGCGTAATTGGGCTGATGTAAAGCCTGTTATCGCTGAGGATTCAGCTACCTCTTTTCGGTCTCAGTTACAATTACAAAATAAAATTATCTACTTTTATGGCGGTAACATTGGCCATGCGCAAGATATGGCAAATTTAATGCGCTTAGCCAAAAATATGCAGATCTGTACGCAGGCTCACTTTTTATTTATAGGTCAAGGCGATGAGGTGGAACTTATTAACCAACTTGCTGAGCAGTGGAATTTAAAAAACTATACTTATTTACCATCAGTTAATCAGAATGAATTTAAAAAAGTGTTAGCTGAAGTTGATGTAGGGTTATTTTCTTTATCGGCTGAACACACTGCTCATAACTTTCCAGGGAAACTATTAGGGTATATGGTTCAGTCTCTTCCTATTTTAGGTAGTGTAAACAGCGGCAATGACTTAAAAATGTTAGTTAACTCAAATCAGGCTGGGTATATCACTATAAACGGTGATGATGAACAATTATTGAAAGATGCCGTAAGTTTATATGAAAGTGCAAGCTTAAGGAAAAAAGTTGGCAGTAATGCATATGAGCTACTTAAAAATGAATTCTCGGTTACTTCTATAGCTAAAAATTTAGTAAGTAAATTAAAACAAGTAAAATAATAAAGTAGTTAAAGCTTATCCGCTCATTCTATTTGATTTATCTAATTATTCATCAAAAACGTACTTGAATTTATGTCGTAATAGATTTTTGATATAACGATTTTGTACTATCTGTTTAAAGTTAGCTCTATTAATTTTTATTACTATATAGCTCAATGATAAATCTGATTTTATCATTGAGCTTATTTGTATGTTTAGTATAAAGCTAAAATACCTAATACTTAAGGTTTGCTAACTTTGTTTTCGGTAGTGCCCTTGATAGGAAAAAAAATTATAACTTTAGAGAGTGCTTATTGAGATCTCTAAACTACAACTGAACTTTTAAGTTGCATCGAATAATACTTTTAGTGTTGCTTAATATTACTAATAATATGCTTATTTAAAGTAAGCAGTTTAAGTGCTAGTTGTTAGCTAAATACTCAAGTTTTTACTTATAGTGTTAGCAAGAATTGGCATGTTTTAAAAAATATGGATTTTATATGTTTTTAGATCTGCTTTTTACTTTTTTTATCGCTTTTGCTGTGTTGTTTTTTATGCGTAAAGTGGCGCGGCAAGTTGGTTTAGTTGATAAACCTTCTGGCCGTAAAGTACATACAGGTAACATACCTTTAGTTGGAGGAGTTGCTATATGTATTACTATAGTGCAATACATATATTCCCACCCAAGTATGATTCACCATGCTAATTTGTTTATGTGTTGCATTGCTGGTTTGACCATAGTTGGTGCATTGGATGACAGGTATGACTTAAGTGTAAAAATACGCATGCTGGTACAAACTCTTATATCTATAGCGATGATTTATTTTGCTAAAGCAGAGTTGGTTACGCTTGGTGATATATTAGGGTTTGGTGATATTAGCTTAGGCTATGGTTATGTAGGTGGGCTAATTACCGTATTAGCTGTTATAGGCTGTATAAATGCCTTTAATATGGTTGATGGTATTGATGGACTATTAGGTGGCCTTTCAGTAGTTACATTTGGTGCTATTGGTATTTTACTTAATATGGCTAATGAGCAAAGCTTAAGTTATTTATGCTTATTATTGGTTGTATGTATGATCCCTTATATTGTTATGAACCTAGGCCTTATAGGTCGTGAGCGAAAAGTGTTTATGGGCGATGCCGGCAGTATGATGATTGGCTTTACTGTTATTTGGTTATTAATTGGCGCAAGCCAAACCCCAGGAAATCCTATGATACGCCCAGTAACCGCATTGTGGCTTATTGCACTACCATTAATGGATATGGCTGCAATTATGATACGCCGTGTTAAGCAAGGTAAATCTCCGTTTAAGCCCGATCGCGAACATTTACACCATATATGCCAACGATTAGGTTGCTCGCCTACACAAACACTTATTTTAATATGCTCAATTGCATCTGTATTTGCAGTTATAGGTATAATTGGCGAGATTTTTGTAATACCAGAATTTTTAATGTTTTATAGCTTTATAGCTATTTTTGCAGCTTATTTAGTTGTACTAATTAACTACTGTAAAATTATAAACTTTTTTAGACGTAAGTTAGACCTCCCAGAAAAACAATATTCTGCGAGTAAGTAAAACTATTTGGGCGCGAAGTAAATTCGCACCTACAGCTGACATATATCGTAGGTGAGGTTTTATACCTCGCTTTTTATAATGTTAAATTACATAGCCGCGCAGTAAATTAGAGAGTATTGATTGGTGTATATTTCAATATTTTCATTTCTTTCTCATTTTTATTATTCTGTAAAAACCTTTAGTAATATCATTTGATATTACATTTTGGCTAAAGTCTTTTAGCTAGAGCCTAATTTATAACTCTGGTAGAATCATTTTATTAATTATTAACTAATCTTAAAGGATTAATATGAAAATTGCCGTAGTAGGTACAGGCTATGTAGGCCTTTCTAACGCTATGTTGCTAGCACAACACAATGAAGTGGTCGCATTAGATATAGACGAACACAAAATAGCACTTTTAAATAATAAAAAGTCACCAATTGTTGATACCGAAATTAGTGAATTTTTAACACGTAGTGATTTAAATTTTACAGCCACGACTGATAAAGTAGCAGCGTACAAAAACGCTGATTTTGTAATTATTGCTACACCAACCGATTACGATGTAGAAAACAATTATTTTAATACAAGCTCAGTAGAAGCTGTAATTAAAGATGCGATAGCGCATAACCCAAATGCAGTTATGGTTATTAAGTCGACTATACCCGTTGGTTTTACGCAAGGTATTAAAGAGACGTTAGGTGTTAGTAACTTAATATTTTCACCGGAGTTTTTACGTGAAGGTAAAGCACTACACGATAACCTATACCCATCGCGTATTGTTGTTGGTGAGCAAAGTGAGCGTGCAAGTGTATTTGCTAACTTACTTAAGCAAGGCGCTATCAAAGAAGATATTGAAGTACTTTTTACTGACTCAACAGAAGCCGAAGCTATTAAGTTGTTCTCAAACACTTATTTAGCAATGCGTGTAGCTTACTTTAATGAGCTTGATAGCTACGCTGAAGCGCATGGCTTAAACTCTAAGCAAATTATACAGGGCGTTAGCTTAGACCCTCGTATTGGTGATCATTACAATAACCCATCATTTGGATATGGCGGTTACTGCTTACCAAAAGATACTAAGCAATTACGTGCAAATTATGCAAATGTACCAAACAACATTATTGGTGCGATTGTTGATGCTAATACGACACGTAAAGACTTTATTGCGGACTCAATAATTAAGCGTAGCCCTAAAGTGGTTGGTGTATATCGTTTAGTAATGAAAACAGGGTCTGATAACTTCAGAGCTTCTGCTATTCAAGGCATTATGAAGCGCATTAAAGCTAAAGGTATTGAGGTAGTAGTTTACGAACCAGTACTTGAAGAAAGCGAATTTTACCACTCTCGCGTAATTAAAGACTTAAATGAGTTTAAGCAAATATCTGACGTTGTTGTGTCTAACCGTATGGTTGAAGAACTCAGTGATATTGCAGACAAAGTTTATACACGCGATTTATTTGGTAGTGATTGATTAAAATAATAGCTTTTAGGTGAAAGGCTTATTGTTGAAATTAGTGTTTTTTGTGCGTGAGCAAGCTTCACGCCTACGGCTCAGCTGTATAATTGCGGTGTTATTGTTGTAGGCGCCTTGCTTGCTGGCGCGTTTAGGCTTTTTTTGCGCGTGAGCAAGCTTCACGCCTACGACTCAGCCGTATACTTTCGGTGTTATTGTTGTAGGCGCCTTGCTTGCTGGCGCGTTAGCAAATAAACATAGCTTTAAAAGTTAAAGGCATTGAGATAAAAGTACGCACTTGGATAGAAGGGTCTAGGCAGTTATCAAAAATGATATCTGCCTTAATGAAAACTATTGAAACTTGGGATTAGGCTTTTAGTCTTCAACTTTCAACTTTCAAC
>NZ_JACJEO010000017.1:0-121622 GCF_014164115.1 Pseudoalteromonas sp. SG45-2 | reverse complement strand
CCGACGAAATTACTTGCTTCATCCTATGTATTAACTCGCTCTAATTCGAGCTGAAGTAATTATGGCTTAAAAAGTGAAGCAAGGATCAGTGTGCTTAACTTGACAGTGGGAGTCATACCAACGCCTCATTCAGAGGCAATAAAATAGTTGGTTAAAATAAGCGAGGCACGAGCAAAAACCAACTGTTTTTTGTCCTGCTGAAATGACTTGTTATATGCCTATATACGAATATGCTTTAACACTCTGTTTTTTAGTATTTTTACTAGCTCAGGTTGCATTCTATCGTAGTTATCGGGAATATCTAAGCACACCAGTTTTTTACCTTTAAGTAAATCTTTAAACTTTTTTGAGGTTTTATTGCGATGTGACTTTTCCATTACGAAGATAATATCCGCCCATTCAACTAGATCACCGCTAAGAGGTGTTTCAGCGTCTGAGTTAGTGCCACAACCAATAGAGTTAATCCCATCATATTGAGAGAATACCTCTTCACCCGTTGGGCTTCTTAATCTATTTTCAGAGCAAACAAATAGTAGATTCACACGATTCCTTTCTTGGCATATAACAACTTTGTATCCGACATTTGTCGCTTTATAAACCGACAAATGTCCAAATATTACAAAGATTCTAATTTAACCAGCTAATAAGGACTTGTAAACAACTAGTTAGCCGATATTTAAGTTTCCTTGATGTAGAAATAGCCCAAAATGGTAGAGATCAGTAATATCGGACAAAAAAGTAATGAGCCATAAAATAGGTGTAAGCGATATTATTAATAAGATAACTTAAATTTTTCTCTAAGCTTTTGCCTTTAACCTAAAGAAAGCCGCTGTTCATTGCAAACAGCGGCTTTCGTCTTAAGATTTACAAGCTTAAAGCTTGCTTAACTTAAACTTGATTTTTATTGTTTACCAATCACTTCAAGTCCACCCATGTATGGGCGTAATACTTCTGGTACTACTACTGTGCCATCGGCTTGTTGGTAGTTTTCTAGTATGGCTACTAGTGTACGGCCAACGGCTAAGCCTGAACCATTTAGTGTATGTAGTAACTCTGGCTTTTTAACACCTTCACGACGAAAACGTGCTTGCATTCTACGCGCCTGAAAGTCAGCCATGTTTGAACATGATGAAATTTCGCGGTATGTATCTTGCGCAGGTAACCATACTTCTAAATCGTATGTTTTAGCTGAGCCAAAGCCCATGTCGCCCATACATAAAATTACTTTACGGTACGGAAGTTCTAATGCTTGTAGTATTTGCTCTGCGTGACCTGTTAACTCTTCAAGCGTTGCCATTGAGTCTTCTGGTTTTACAAGTTGTACAAGTTCAACTTTATCAAACTGGTGTTGACGAATTAAGCCACGCGTATCGCGACCATAACTGCCTGCTTCACTTCTGAAACACGGAGTGTGGGCAACTAAGCGAATTGGTAAATCGCTTTCGTCGTAAATTTCGTCACGGGCGCTGTTTGTAAGTGGTACTTCAGCTGTAGGAATTAAGCTAAAGCCGGCTTGTTGTTCGCCGTCATCGTTTACAAGGCCTAATGTGTGGAATAAATCGCCTGCAAATTTAGGTAATTGGCTGGTGCCATAAAGGCTTGCGCTATTTACTAGGTACGGTACATACATTTCTGTGTAGCCGTTTTTATCAGCGTGTGTATCTAGCATAAATTGCGTTAGTGCACGGTGCATACGCGCTACTTGGCCGCGCATTACAGTAAAGCGTGCGCCACTAATTTTAACGCCCATTTCAAAGTCTAAACCGTTTAGGTCTTGGCCTACATCAACGTGATCTTTAACTTCAAAATCGAATTTTTTAGGCGTGCCCCACGTTAAAATTTCAACGTTGTCGTCTTCGTCTTTACCGGCTGGTACTGACTCGTCTGGCAAGTTTGGAATTGCTAAAGCAATGTCGTTAATTGCGGCTAATACTTCATCTTGCTCTGTTTTAGCGGCATCTAGCTCACTGCCTAAGTTAGCTACTGCATCAAGTAGTGGCTGTGCGTCTTCGCCTTTAGCTTTGGCTTGACCAATTGCTTTTGCGCTTGCATTACGTTGACTTTGAAGTTCTTGCGTTTTTACTTGTAATGTTTTGCGTTTTTCTTCAAGTGCCGTTACCGTCGCTACATCGAGTTCGTAACCGCGCGCCGCTAAACGTGCTGCAGTTTGTTCGATGTCTTGACGTAAAAATTTAGAATCTAACATGTTAGTTTTTTAACCTTTTTGCATTACTAGCTGAAGGCCCAGCCAAGCCATAAAAATACACACCATCACGTTTAAGATGATATTGAGGGCCATTTTAATAAAGTGACCTTGTTGTAATAACAACAACGAGTCCATTGAGAATGTTGAAAAGGTGGTTAATGCACCTAAAAAGCCAATACCGATAAGGGTTTTGGCGGGGCTTGCGGTGATAATTTCTTTATCTATCAAACCGTACAAAATGCCCATTAACAATGAACCCAGAATATTAACCGTCAACGTGCCAAAAGGGAATCCCCTACCGAGGAGTTTTAGCATGCTTTCGCTAATAAAAAACCGTAAACACGCACCTGAGGCTCCGCCAAGGGCGATCATCATATAAAGTTTAATCATTTTCGTACCGTTTAAGTGGGCTTTGCGCATCGCGCTCTTTTAGGTAATCGAGTTTTTGTCTAATTTTTTGCTCAAGTCCGCGCTCGCTCGGTAAGTAATATTCTTTGCCGTCCATTTCTGGTGGTAAGTATTTTTCACCTGCGGCAAATGCGCCTTCTTCATTGTGCGCATAACGATACTCAGCGCCATACCCTAAGTCTTTCATTAAGTTAGTTGGGGCATTACGTAAATGCTCTGGTACTGGGTAACTTGGCTCGTTTTTGGCATCTGCTTTTGCTTGATTAAACGCCATATAAACTGCATTACTTTTAGGTGCGCTGGCTAAATACAGTGTGGCTTGTGCTATTGCACGCTCGCCCTCGCTTGGGCCAACACGTTGAAATATATCCCACGCGTTTAAAGCCACTTCCATCGCACGCGGATCGGCGTTACCAATGTCTTCTGTAGCTATGGCAAGTAAACGCCTTGCTACATACAAAGGGTCGCCACCACCGGCTAAAATTCGGCAATACCAATACAGTGCACCGTCGGGGGAGCTACCTCGTACTGATTTATGAAAGGCCGATATTAAATCGTAAAACTCATCGCCGCCTTTATCATATTTAGCTAAATGCGTGGGTAGCACTTGGCTAAGTACGTGCTCATCTACGTTGTATTGACCGTTTTTCTCGGTTGTTAAGTCAACTGCTTGTTCAAGTAAATTAAGTACTTTACGCGCATCGCCGCCACTTGCTTGGCACAGTGCCTTTTTAGCGTTGTCGGCAATAGTGATGTGTTTTTGGCTTAGCTGCTCGTCTTGTTTAAGTGCGCGCTCTATTACGGTGTATAAGTCGGTATCGGCAAGCGATTTTAAAACATACACGCGTGCACGCGACAATATAGCGTTGTTAAGGGCAAACGATGGGTTTTCTGTGGTTGCACCTACAAATATAAAGGTGCCGTCTTCTATGTGCGGTAAAAAGGCATCTTGTTGGGATTTATTAAAGCGATGAACTTCGTCAACAAACATAAGGGTGCGTTGGCCACGGCTTTCTAGGTTGTCCCGCGCTTGCGTTACGCTGTCGCGTATATCTTTTACGCCTGCAGTTACCGCCGACATTTGAATAAGTGAGGCATCAGCATGGTTGGCAATTATTTGCGCAAGTGTTGTTTTACCAACACCAGGCGGACCCCATAAAATTAAACTATGGCATCGCCCCGCGACAATGGCTTGATGCAGTGGTTTATCAGCACTTAATAAGTGCTGCTGACCAATGTATTCATCAAGCGTTGTAGGGCGCATACGCGCAGCAAGTGGGCGTACATCGGGCCCAAAATTAAAACCTAAATTACTCACCGTTACTCTGATCGTCTATTTCAACACCTTCAGGAGGCGTAAATTCAAAAGTGCTTTGATCAAGCGGCGTATTAACTTGGGCATTGTTAAACGTAAATGACGATAGCTGCCCTGAGTTGTCGGTAACCACTAGTTTAGCAAGCCCTTGCTCGTTACCCGCAAATGCTATATCAAGTTGTTCTACTTGGCTTTCTACGCCTTTATTTGGCGTTACGCTAAAGCCTGTACTTGTTGCAAGTACGCTGTATTTTTCCCACTGTGCTGGGTCTTTTGATGTCAGTAGCACAAATGGTGTTGAGTCGATTAGGCTGCTGGTTTTCATAATTGTTACTTGCTCAGCAAAGCTGTCGAAGTAATATGTTTTATCACCGTTTGATACAAATAACGTATCGTCTGGATTAGTTTGCTGCCAGCGAATCATCATAGGCTGTTGAAGCGCTATTGTGCCCTCGCCTTGCATAACTGCTTGGCCTTCTTTGTCTGTTACTTGTTGTGCAAACTGCGCTTTAAAGCTTTTTAAAGTGGCAAGTCTGTCTTGTAATGCTTGGCTGTCGTCAGCAAAGCTTGGTGCGGCAAGTACGCTGCCTAACACTAATAATAAGGCGTTAACTTTTTTCATGAATTTGCTCCATTAGGTACTAATACATCGCGAGCACCGTTATGACCTGGTGAACTCACGATACCCGATGTTTCCATTTGTTCTACTAAACGTGCTGCGCGGTTATAGCCAACACGTAATTTACGTTGCACTGACGATACCGATACTTTGCCGGTTTCAATTACAAACGACACAGCTTCGTCGTATAACGGATCAGATTCTTCATCTGCATTTTCGCTAGCTTCACCCGGTAATAAAATATCTTCAGTGGCATCGCCATTGAGTATTTCGTCAATGTAATTTGGTTTAGCACGTGCTTTCCAATCGTTTACTACGGCGTGTACTTCGTGGTCGTCTACAAACGCGCCATGCACACGCTCTGGTACGCTAGTGCCTGGCGGTAAATAAAGCATGTCGCCCATGCCTAGTAAGTTTTCTGCGCCTTGTTGGTCAAGTATTGTCCGTGAATCTATTTTGCTCGATACCTGAAACGCCATACGTGTTGGAATATTAGCTTTAATTAAGCCGGTAATTACATCAACTGACGGGCGCTGCGTAGCAAGCACTAAGTGAATCCCTGCCGCACGTGCTTTTTGAGCAATACGTGCAATAAGTTCTTCTACTTTTTTACCTACAATCATCATCATGTCGGCAAATTCGTCTATTACTACAACAATACTTGGTAATTTACCTAGCTCGTCGGGGACTTCTTTCATGCCATCGGTGTCTTTAAATAATGGATCAAGAATTGGGTAACCCGCTTCATTGGCTTCAAGCACTTTTTGGTTGTAACCTTTTAAGTTACGCACACCCAATGCTGACATTAATTTATAACGACGTTCCATTTCGCCTACACACCAACGCAGTGCGTTAGCAGCTTCTTTCATATCGGTAACTACTTCACACAATAAATGCGGAATGCCTTCGTATACTGAAAGCTCAAGCATTTTAGGGTCAATCATGATCATACGTACATCGTCAGGACCCGATTTGTAAAGCAAGCTTACTATCATGACATTAACGCCCACTGATTTACCTGAACCAGTTGTACCGGCTACCAATAAATGTGGCATTTTACCTAAGTCAGCACATACCGGCTGACCAGCAATGTCTTTACCAAGCACCATGGTAAGAGGCGACGGATTTTGCTCAAATTTAGGGGCGTTTATTACTTCTGATAAACGAACTATTTCACGGTGTTTATTTGGAAGCTCAATACCAACATAGGTTTTACCTGGGATAACTTCTACAACACGTACACTAATTGCCGAAAGCGAACGGGCTAAATCTTTAGCTAAGCCTGTAATTTTAGACACTTTAATACCTGGCGCTAAATCTAGCTCAAAACGCGTAACAACGGGGCCTGGGTATACCGCTACTACGGTTGCTTGTACGTTAAAGTCGAGAAGTTTTGTCTCTACTAGGCGCGATACGCTATCAAGCTCTTCTTGCGAAATTGGGTTTTTAGCTTTATCCGGTCTGTCGAGTAAATCGAGCGATGGTAATGGCCCCGGTGGTGGCTCTTGCGTTAATAATTGCTCAAACTTTTCTTTTGCCGTTGGTGGTGGTTGATATTGCGCTTTTGGTTTAGGCATTGGTCTTGCTGGCGATACCACCGTTGTAACTGGTTTTTCAGGCTCCACAACTGGGCTTTGATCAAGCGCATTTAATGCAGCAGCCGTGTCCATTGGTTCGTCATCTATTGCGCTAAAGCCAATTTCTTGATCGAGTATATCGTCAAGTTCATCAAACGGCATAAAGTCATCACTAATTTGTGGTTCACTAAATGGTGTTTGAGGCTTATCTATTGCTTTTTGTTTATCTGCTTTTTTAGCTGATGTAGGCAGCTCTATTTGCTCTTTTATATCGTCTTCAAAATGGGCGTCTGCTTCATCGTTATTATTTACTTTACCTGCAGTGTGTTCTCGGTGCATCCAGCCTTTTGCATACGATACAACATAGCGATAAAGCCTAACCATTAAATCGCCAAGGTAATCTACAAAATCAACCCACGATACTCCCGTCAATAAGGTAAGCCCTGCAAAAAAGAAACACAGCAATAATATAGATGTACCGGTAAAGTTAAACGCAGGCATCATGGCTGATGCAATAACATCGCCCACTACCCCACCCGATGAAAAGTTATAAATATCGTCGAAATTAATACTACTAATAGCGGTAGCTGAGGTAATAAATAAAGCAAAACCAATAACTCGCAGCGCTAAGGTAGTGTAATCAAGCTGTAAAATGCGGTGAGGTTGTTTAAATAGCAAGTAGCCAAATAGCTGAATGGCCGCTGGCACTAAGTAAGCCAACCAACCAAAGGTGAGTAATAAAATGTCGGCTATCCATGCACCGGCTGCTCCTGTGATGTTGCTTACTTCGCTAAAACTAGTTTGCGACCATGCAGCATCTGCTGGATCAAAGCTGATCAAGGCACATAAAATAAATATTGCCGTAAAGGTACTGATAATCAGCCCTGTTTCTAATAGTCTTTGCACACCGTTTAGGCGCATAGTTCCCTATTCCTCTTTATTATTCTATTTTTATTCACACTTACTTAGCAGTGAAATACCTTAGCAGGAAATGCAATTTGTTGCACTTTATCTTAACCTTGATGGCCTGATTATGAACAAGTTTTTATAATTTGAGCTTATATAAGCAAATGACGCAGTTAATATAAATAACCTCAAGTAATATAAGGACGAATAATTACGCCTTCTTCACCTTTTACTTCTTCCATTACTACATAAGTTCGGCTTTCACTTACGTTTGGCAGTTTCAATAGTATGTCGCCTAATACGCCACGGTATTCTGACATATCATTTACGCGCGTTTTAAGTAAAAAATCGAAATTACCCGATACTAAATGACATTCGATAATTTCTTCGTGCTTTTTAACCGCAGCACTAAACTCATCAAATACGTCGGGAGATGTTTTAGTAATCGTTACTTCTACATACACCGATAAACCTTGCCCAAGCTTAGCGGGATCGACCACCGCTTTATAGCCAAGTATATAACCTTCCCGTTCTAGCTTTTTTACTCGCTCCAAGCAGGGTGTGGCGCTTAGGCCAACTCGTCTGGCCAGTTCTACGTTCGACAAACGTCCATCGTGTTGTAATTCCATTAAAATTTTACGGTCAATTCTATCTAATAATTGATGCATAGTACCAACTAGTTTTTTATGCTGTTTATTTTTATTATCTAGATGATAACACTAGATTTGAGTTTAAAAAAGGTGAGACACACGGGCTTATGATGAATATAATAGTGGAAAATGTTAATCCGTTCTTAATAAGGCAAATGATATGATTATTGGTGTTCCAAAAGAAATTAAAAACCATGAATACCGTGTAGGTATGGTTCCTGCAAGTGTTCGTGAATTAGTAAACCACGGTCACCAAGTGATTGTAGAAACTGATGCAGGCATGGGCATTGGTTTTACTAACGAAGATTACACACAAGCGGGTGCTGAAATTTTAGCAACTGCTGCTGATGTTTTTGCTAAAGCAGACATGATTGTAAAAGTAAAAGAGCCGCAAGCTGTTGAACGTGCAATGCTACGTGAAGACCAAATTCTTTTCACTTACTTACACCTTGCACCTGATCTTCCACAAACTGAAGACCTTGTAAAAAGCAAAGCTATTTGTATTGCATACGAAACTGTAACTGACTCACGCGGTGGTTTACCGCTTCTTGCTCCTATGAGCGAAGTTGCTGGTCGTATGTCTATTCAAGCTGGTGCACAAGCGCTAGAAAAATCTAACCACGGTCGTGGCATGCTACTAGGTGGCGTACCAGGCGTTGAAGCTGCTAAAGTTGTTGTAATTGGCGGCGGCATGGTTGGTCGTAGCGCAGCTCAAATGGCTGTTGGCCTTGGTGCTGAAGTTGTCGTTCTTGATCGTAACATCGACGTATTACGTGCACTAGACGCGCAATTTGGTAATAAAGTTAAAGCTATTTACTCAACTGCTGATGCACTAGAAAAACACGTACTAGAAGCTGATTTAGTAATCGGTGGTGTACTGATCCCTGGTGCAGCTGCACCTAAACTAGTAACTGCTGAGCACATTAAAGCAATGAAACCTGGTTCTGCAATTGTTGACGTTGCAATCGACCAAGGTGGCTGTATTGCTACTTCTAAAGCAACGACGCATGCTGATCCAACTTTCATCGTTGATGAAGTTGTTCACTACTGTGTTGCTAACATGCCAGGTGCTGTTCCACGCACATCTACGTTTGCACTTAACAATGCAACATTGCCTTTCATCATTAACCTTGCAAACAAAGGTTATAAAAAGGCGCTACTAGATGACGCTCACTTCTTAAAAGGCTTAAACGTAATTAAAGGCCAAGTAACTTACAAAGAAGTAGCTGAAGCGTTCAACATGGAATATGTTGACCCACGCACAGCAGTAGAAAACGCATAATTTAGCGTTTCGTAGTTAGGTTGGTATTAAATAATATAGTAACCTAACTACAACCCATAAAAAAAAGCAGCTAATTAGCTGCTTTTTTTTATATTTAAATTTCAGATTTATATAAACTTATTTAGATAAAACGCTTAATTATAAAATCTACTTTTACGCGCTTAGCTTGGCCTAGTAGTTTTTTAACTGGCTGCGGGTAATCATCCATTGTTTCTAAATCATCTGGGCCTGTTAAACGGCGGCAGTGTTGTAAAATTTCCTGCTTTTCGTTATCAATAGCATCCATAATTGTTTGCTCTGGATCTTCTATTAAAATACCGTTTTCGATATCAAGACCCCATGCACGCGGATTTAAGTTATGCCCACTCAGTAAATGTTTTGTTCTATCTGAGCAAATACCTTTTAAATGAAACGAATTACTTTCATCTTTCCACAGATACACATTTAAATTACCGTTATCGATGTGGCGTTTTTGCGTTTTTACAAACTTATGCAAAATAGTTTCGTATAAATAAGGCAACGCCCCTATTTTACTAAACGGCTCGCTTGGCGGTAAATAAAAGTCATTAGCTGTTTTATCCCCTACCACAATCGTAACTTGCTTGCCTTGCTTTAATAATCGGCGCAGTGATCGCATAAGTGGCGCCGGAAAATTAAAGTATGGCGTATACAACACAAGCTCTTGCTCTGTGGTATCAAATAACGCTTTTATTAAACGATTTAATTCGTTATTACGACGACCAAGCCCTAAAAACAAACGAATACCTAATGCTTGCGTATTCAGTTGCTCTGCTGCGTTGTAACTTGCGACTTTTAAATCACGCATTAATTGCTTTTGATCAAGTTTGAAGTCGTGTAAACGCTTAAGCGGTCGTGTGTCTATGCGTGGCACAGCATCGGAGCTAATTAGCTTTGTCTCAATAAAATCAACCACTGAGTCACACAGCTCGCTCTGCGTTATTAAAAAGTAACGATCGAGTCTGTAACGCTCGTTATACTGCAAATACACATTGTTTAAGCTTGCGCCACTGTAAAGTAAGGTATCGTCAATGACAAAACCCTTTAAATGTAATACGCCAAATAATTCTTTAGCTTTTACAGGTACGCCATAAACTTGTACGTTCGATTTAAACTTTTCTAAATCGTCACAGTATAAACTTGCGTTACCATCAGACTTCTCTGCACCAATTAAACCACGTTGCGCACGATGAAAATCCACCAGCACTTTTACATCAAGCGCAGGGTTCTCTAATGATACTCGATGCAGGGCTTCTAAAATCTCGCGGCCTGCTTCGTCATCCTGTAAATAAAGCGCTGTGATATAAATTCGTTTTTTTGCATTAGCTATCAAACGTAGCAATTGCGTTCGGTAATCTTGCGCATTGGTTAAGACGTTAACGTCTTTTGAAGTCAACCCGAATGCGGGTTTTTCCTGCCAAAATAACATAGTTGCCTATTCGCTTAGGTCACATAATCTATCAGTGACAAATAAAATTAGGTAAAACATAACAAAAAAAATCAAAGGGGTCATGAATTAACGCTGTTTTGTTGCCTGTTAGTCTATTTATTGAGCTACTTAGGTGTTTTAACTGTAAAAGTACTGAGCTCTAGTACACAATACTGCACAGCTTTTCGATTTGCGAAAAAAAATAATCGCGGATTTTGTTTACATCCGCCTTGATTTTCTTAGAATCGAGCGCATTAAAGACCGTATTAAACGTTTAGGAAAAAATAATGACTGAAGCAAAACATTGTAAGCTACTAATTTTAGGCTCTGGCCCAGCTGGTTATACTGCCGCAGTATATGCAGCACGTGCAAATTTAAACCCTGTTTTAATTACAGGCATTCAACAAGGTGGCCAATTAACAACCACGACTGAAGTTGAAAACTGGCCTGGTGATGCACACGGCTTAACGGGCCCTGCATTAATGGATCGTATGAAAGAGCACGCTGAGCGCTTTGAAACTGAAATCATATTCGATCACATCAATAAAGTAGATGTATCTAAGCGCCCTTTCACACTAACTGGCGACCAAGGTACTTACACATGTGATGCGTTAATCATTGCAACAGGTGCTTCTGCTAAATACTTAGGCTTAGAGTCTGAAACTAATTTCCAAGGCCGTGGCGTTTCAGCCTGTGCTACATGTGATGGCTTTTTCTATAAAGGTCAGAAAGTAGCGGTTGTTGGTGGTGGTAATACAGCGGTTGAAGAAGCGCTATACTTATCTAACATTGCTGACGAAGTACATGTTATTCACCGCCGTGATAGTTTCCGTAGTGAAAAAATACTTGCAGACCGCCTTGCTGAAAAAGCAGCTAACGGTAACGTTGTTTTACATTACAACCGTACGCTTGACGAAGTATTAGGCGACCAAATGGGCGTAACTGGCATTCGTATTAAAGATGCACACTCTGATGCAACAGAAGAGCTAGATTTAGCAGGCGTATTTATCGCTATTGGTCATAAGCCAAATACAGATATGTTTGTTGGTCAACTAGAAATGAAAGATGGCTACTTAGTTGTAGAGTCTGGATTGAATGGTAACGCAACTCAAACAAGTGTAGAGGGCGTTTTTGCTGCAGGTGATGTGTCTGACCACATTTACCGTCAAGCAATCACATCAGCGGGTACAGGCTGTATGGCTGCCCTTGATGCAGAACGTTTCTTAGATAATTTATAAGCAATTAAATAAATTATAATAGGGCTGATTATTCAGCCCTTTTTTTATGTCTAAAATATAGTTACACTTTTACGATCAATTATAAAATAAGTACTGTATGAGAAATCAGCTATACCAATTAAGTGAAACCGATATAGCATTCCCCAATCCGGAATACGCATTAGAATCCCCTGATGGCTTGTTAGCAATTGGCGGAGATTTAAGTTTACCTCGCCTAAGTAATGCCTACAAAAGCGGAATATTCCCTTGGTTTAGCGAAGATGAGCCTATTATGTGGTGGTCGCCGAGCGAACGCGGGATTTTTGAACTGGATGATTTTCATATAAGTAAGAGCCTGCGTAAACATTTAAAAAAGCACCCTGTAAAAGTAACCATTAATAATGCCTTTGAGGAGGTAATAGAAGCTTGTCGCGATCAACGCCTTGATACCGATGGCACTTGGATCACCTCTGACATGCTCAACGCTTATGTTCATGCACACAATGCTGGCATTGCCCATAGCTTAGAAGTGTGGAGCAACGGAGAGCTTGCAGGTGGCTTATACGGTATTATGCAAAATGGTGTTTTTTGTGGTGAATCAATGTTTCATCATCAAACCAATTGCTCAAAGCTTGCTATGTGGGCACTGGTAAATTGGCTTAAACGTCATAATGCGCATTTTATTGATTGCCAGTTAGAAAACCCTTATTTAATGACCTTAGGTGCACAAGTAATCCCCCGCTCAACATTTTTGACTAAACTAAAAGCTGCACATAACTATATTATTAATCCTATTATGTGGGAGCCACAAGAACTTGACGCAATCTATGAATGAGCAACTTCCTGCACGTGTTGGTTTAACCCAAGAGTTTGACTGTAGTTATTTACCCAACAGACAAGAGCAACTATTAGTTATTCTTGATCCTAGTTGCTACAGCACAGACAAATTTGAGTCATTATTAGGCTTAGGGTTTCGTCGCAGTGGTAACCAAATATATCGTCCACACTGCCCAATATGCAGTGCATGTAATTCTGTACGTGTATTAGCACAAGACTTTATCCCTTCAAAATCGCAAAAACGTAAACTAAACAAAGCAAAAAACCAGTTTGAAGTGAAATACTCGACGCAAGAACGCCCTGAGTATTATCCGCTCTATAGTAAATACATAACGATGCGCCATCAGGATGGAAGTATGTATCCCCCTGAAAAAGAACAGTTTCAAAGCTTTTTACTTTGCAGTTGGCTCAAAATCACATTTATTGAGCTATGGCACCAAGATACTTTAGCCGCAGTTGCCGTAACTGATTGTATGAACAGCTCTATTTCTGCAATTTATACTTTTTTTGACCCCGACTTTGAACACTATAGTTTAGGCTCTGTGATGATATTAGAGCAGCTTAAATTTGCAAAAGAGCAAAATAAGCAATACGTGTACTTAGGCTATCAAATTGACGAATGCGATAAAATGAAGTACAAAACTCAGTTTTTACCAGCTCAAAAACAGCTCAATGATGAGTGGGTGGCTATTTAATTTGCAAATATAGCCCCTGCGCCTTTACTTATTGGAGTATTTTGGGCAAAATCTGCAGCGTTTAACTATTAAAGAGGTGTTACGCTAAACATGGCGAAAGAAGACGTAATCGAAATGCAAGGGACAGTCCTTGATACTTTACCAAATACAATGTTCCGAGTTGAGCTAGAAAATGGTCACGTAGTTGTGGCTCACATTTCAGGCAAAATGCGCAAAAACTATATCCGTATTTTAACCGGCGATAAAGTAACGGTAGAAATGACTCCTTACGATTTATCAAAGGGTCGTATCGTATTCCGTGCTCGCTAAGTAAGTGCGTAAACGAGATTTAGTTTTTGGCTAGTGTTTTACTAGCTTTAAGCGTTTATTAAATGTAATTGATAGACATTGACTAGCAATTACATTTAATAAACAAAAAACCCAGTTTTTACTGGGTTTTTTGTTGCCTATAAAAATGGCAAAAAAATGGCCCGCTATTATTTAGCGGGCCATTTTTATTTAACTTAGTTGTGCATTTAACGTTTTACGCTGGCGTTAAATTGCTCTCGTAATCAAAGCGAATCTTCTTGTCTTTAACCGATACTTTAACTGTACCGCCATCAACAAGTTCACCAAACAGTATTTCATTAGCTAATTGCTTTTTAAGCTCTTCTTGAATAACACGTGCCATTGGTCGTGCACCCATAGCCTTGTCATAACCTTTATCTGCGAGCCATTCACGCGCTTTAGGCGTAAGCTCAAGATTAACCGATTTTTTATCAAGCTGAGCTTGCAGTTCCACAATAAATTTATCAACCACCAGTAAAATAACTTCACGTTCAAGGTGATTAAACCAAATAATGTTATCTAAACGGTTTCTAAATTCTGGCGAAAATACTTTATTAATTTCGCCCATTGCATCGTGCGTGTGATCTTGCTCTGTAAAACCAATCGACTTACGCGTAGTTTCTTGTACGCCCGCATTGGTAGTCATTACAACCACTACATTTCTAAAATCAGCTTTACGACCGTTATTATCGGTTAACGTACCGTGATCCATAACTTGTAGTAAAATATTGTAAATATCTGGATGCGCTTTTTCAATCTCATCTAAAAGTACAACCGCATGTGGGTTTTTAATAACCGCCTCGGTTAATAACCCGCCTTGCTCAAAACCAACATATCCTGGTGGAGCACCAATTAGTCGGCTGATTGCGTGGCGCTCTACATACTCAGACATATCAAAACGAATAAACTCAACACCCATACATTTAGCAAGTTGCTTGGTTACTTCTGTTTTACCAACACCTGTTGGGCCTGCAAACAAGAACGAACCCACTGGTTTTTCTTCGCTTGATAAACCTGAGCGAGATAAACGAATAGCCGATGTAAGTGCATCAATAGATTGATCTTGTCCAAACACAAGCATTTTTAGATTACGGTCTAGATTTTTAAGCGTCTCTTTATCTGTTGAAGACACATTTTGTGGTGGAATACGTGCCATCTTCGATATTATTAGCTCTATATCAGCCACACCAATGGTTTTTTTACGTTTAGAACTAGGTTGTAAACGTTGGTTAGCGCCCGCTTCATCAATTACATCAATTGCTTTATCTGGCAAGTGGCGCTCATTAATGTATTTAGCACTAAGTTCAGCAGCTGCTTTTAATGCTTTTTGAGTGTAGCGAATACCATGGTGCTCTTCGTAACGCTCTTTTAATCCATTTAAAATTTTAGTGGTATCAGCAACACTTGGTTCAAGTACATCAATTTTTTGAAAACGGCGTACTAATGCACGGTCTTTCTCAAAAATATTTTTATACTCATTGTAAGTGGTTGAACCCATACAGCGTAACTTACCACTTGAAAGAAGTGGTTTAAGTAAGTTTGAAGCATCCATAACGCCACCAGACGCTGCGCCAGCACCTATTATGGTATGTATTTCATCAATAAATAAAATAGACCCAGGTTGTGCCTGAAGCTCTTTTAATAAGCTTTTAAAGCGTTTTTCAAAATCGCCACGGTATTTAGTACCTGCAAGCAATGCCCCCATATCTAGTGAGTACACAACTGCATCTGCAATTACTTCTGGTACTTGCTCGTTCACAATACGGTATGCTAAACCTTCAGCAATGGCTGTTTTACCAACGCCCGCTTCACCAACAAGTAATGGGTTATTCTTTTTACGACGACACAATACTTGTACCGTGCGCTCTACTTCGCTGTCGCGCCCAATCAATGGGTCAATATTACCTTCACGAGCCTGAGCGTTTAAGTTAGTTGTAAAGCTGTCTAGCTTACTTGCTTCTTCGTTTTGAACTTCTTGCACTTCTTCATGTATATCATCGCTGTCGTCGCCTAGTTCATCATCAGCTTTTGAAATGCCGTGCGAAATAAAGTTAACAATATCTAAGCGCGATACATCATGCTTTTTAAGTAAATAAACAGCTTGGCTCTCTTGCTCTGAAAAAATAGCAACCAGTACATTGACACCCGTCACTTCGTTTTTTCCTGACGATTGCACATGAAACACAGCACGTTGTAATACACGCTGAAAACCAAGCGTTGGCTGAGTTTCACGCTCTTCTTCTAAATCTGGGATGACAGGTGTTGTTTCGTCAATAAATTCTAATAATTCGGTTTTTAAGCCTGAAAGTTTAACACCACACGCGTTTAAGGCTTCTCCTGCAGAAGGATTATCTAATAGCGCAAGTAAAAGGTGCTCTACGGTCATAAACTCATGACGGCGAGTGCGCGCTTCACGAAACGCGGCATTTAAAGTGAGTTCTAAGTCTTTGTTTAGCATTGGCAACCCCTTACTGAGATAATAATTTATACCACAACAATCGGATGTTTGATCACCCTAATTGGTATTTATACCAATTGTATTAAATTGGTATTATTCCTGCTCACAACTACAAAGCAGTGGATGCTCGTTATCCCGTGAGTAACGGTTAACTTGTTCAACTTTGGTGTGGGCAACATCGGCGCTGTATACACCGCAAATACCCTTACCTTTTTCATGAACCTGAAGCATCACATCGGTTGCTCTATCGCTATCCATATTAAAAAACGTCGTTAAAACTTCAATTACGAAGTCCATCGGCGTGTAGTCGTCGTTATTTAAAACAACTTTATATTTTCGCGGCGGCTGTAGCTTTTGCTTTTCACTGTCGCGAACTGTGTCGATAACACCTGAATCTTTCATACCACTCATAATTAAATATAGTCTTGTCTTTGTAACTCAAGCAAACTTGAATAAAAAATAAATAAAATGTTAAAAAATAACTCAAAACACTTGACTGGTTGGCTAAATAAACTACAGTCAAACATAGATTGATTAAACCTTAGTCAGTCTAGCAAATTATACGGTTTAGAATAACTAAATTAGTCAACTTATTGAAGGATGTAGAAGTATGGCTTGTGGTAAAGTTAAATGGTTCAACAACGCCAAAGGTTTTGGTTTCATCGTAGAAGACGGCTGCGAGAATGATATCTTCGCTCATTACTCAACAATTGTAATGGACGGCTATAAAACGCTTAAAGCTGGTCAAGATGTAACATTCGAATTAGAACAAGGGCCTAAAGGCCTACACGCTAAAAATATTGCCCCAGATGGTGACATTATTGAGTGACGATTGTTTTGTTCGACTAAAGCGAGCGACCTTTTAAGATCCTCGCTTAATTCCTTAAGCATACTAACTTATCTCTTCTTCTCTTATTTATTGCCTCTTTTCATTCAAATTCAACCCTTTTCCTTGAATTTATTTTATATACCCCAATGTTCTAAGAGTTGATTGTTTAACTGCTTATTGGGCATGCTCAAACTCTAGCCCTTTTTATTTAAGCTTGTTACACTCTTGGTGCTAAAAATTGCGCATAACACCTTATCGCCTCTTTTATATGTACTAGGCTAAAGGCTGATTTATTTTTGTTAATTTTTTAGCTATAAATACGATTCCAGTTCGTCAGGTGTGACTATTCTGCTTTTATAAAAGAGCAACGCTGAGTACCAACACCTAACAAACTACTCATTACGAGCGTACGTGTTTATTAACTTGTTTAATAATATGTACTCACTCATAAGTAATGATTTTCTTTGCATTGTTGAATAAGACCTTATCGGTCGACTATCTAGGAATGATGATGACATCAAAAATTATCTATACAAAAACGGACGAAGCTCCGGCACTAGCAACTTATTCGTTGCTACCGATCATCCAAGCATATACAAATGCGGCCGGTGTTGAAGTTGAAACTCGCGACATATCATTAGCAGGTCGTGTAATTGCTAGCTTCCCTGATTATTTAACAGAAGAACAACGCATTGGTGATGCACTTGCTGAACTTGGCGAGCTTGCTAAAACACCAGAAGCAAACATCATCAAATTACCAAACATCAGTGCATCTGTACCACAGCTTCGCGCTGTAATTAAAGAGCTTCAAGCAAAAGGTTACGCTCTTCCAGAATACCCTGTGGAACCTAAAAATGATGAAGAAAAAGCAATTCAAGCGGCTTACGACAAAATTAAAGGCAGTGCAGTAAACCCTGTACTACGTGAAGGTAACTCAGATCGTCGCGCGCCAGGCTCTGTAAAAGAATATGCACGTAACAACCCACATTCAATGGGTGCGTGGAGCAAAGATTCTCAGTCTTACGTTGCAAGTATGAGCGAAGGCGATTTCTTCGGTTCAGAAAAATCAGTAACTGTTGATACAGCCACTGATGTGCGTATTGAACATGTTGCAACTAACGGTGACGTTACTGTTCTTAAACAAAGCACACCTCTTTTAGCTGGCGAAGTTATTGATGCATCAAGCATTAGCGCTTCTAAGCTTCAAGCTTTCTTAGCTGCAGAAATTGACGCTGCTAAAGAGAAAGGTGTTTTGTTCTCGCTTCACATGAAAGCGACAATGATGAAAGTATCTGATCCAATCATCTTCGGTCACGCTGTTAAAGTATTCTACAAAGATGTATTTGCTAAACACGGTGAGCTTTTTGAAGAGCTAGGTGTTGATGTAAATAATGGTTTAGGCGACGTATATTCTAAAATCCAAACATTAGACGATGCTAAGCGCGAAGAAATTGAAGCAGATATTCAAGCTGTTTACGCTAACCGCCCTGCTATTGCTATGGTTGATTCTGACCGTGGTATTACAAACTTACACGTACCAAGTGACGTGATCATCGATGCATCTATGCCTGCAGCAATCCGTTCAAGCGGTCAAATGTGGAATAACGATGGTAAATTACAAGACACTAGCTTTGTAATTCCTGATCGCTGTTACTCAAGTGTTTACCAAGCAACTATCGATTTTTGTAAAGAAAATGGTGCATTTGATCCAACAACAATGGGTAGCGTTCCAAACGTTGGCCTTATGGCTCAAAAAGCTGAAGAATACGGTTCACACGACAAAACATTTGAAGCAAAAGCGGACGGTTCTATCCGTGTTGTTGATGCAAATGGTAATACATTACTTGAGCACAGTGTTGAGCAAGGCGATATCTGGCGTATGTGTCAGGTTAAAGACGCACCAATTCAAGATTGGGTTAAGCTTGCAGTAAATCGTGCACGCGCAACAGGCGTTCCAGCTATTTTCTGGTTAGACGAAAACCGTGCACATGATGCGCAGCTAATCAAAAAAGTAAATAAATACCTACCAGATCACGATACAGCTGGCCTAGATATTCAAATTTTAGCACCGCTTGAAGCAACATTGTTCTCATTAGCGCGCATTAAAGAAGGTAAAGACACGATTTCTGTAACAGGTAACGTACTACGTGATTACCTTACAGATTTATTCCCAATTTTAGAATTGGGTACAAGTGCTAAAATGCTTTCAATTGTTCCACTTATGAACGGTGGTGGCTTATTTGAAACTGGCGCGGGTGGTTCTGCACCTAAGCATGTTCAACAATTCGAAAAAGAAAACCACTTACGTTGGGATTCTTTAGGTGAATTTTTAGCACTTGCTGCATCACTTGAGCACTTAAGCGTAACTGCTGGTAACAACAAGGCACAAGTACTTGCTGATACCCTAGATAAAGCAACAGGCACGTTCCTTGCTGAAAACAAATCGCCTTCACGTAAAGTGAAAGAAATTGATAACCGTGGTTCTCATTTCTTCCTATCTTTATTCTGGGCACAAGAACTTGCTAAGCAAGATGATGACAGTGAACTTAAAGCACAGTTTACTCAAATCGCTAGCGACCTTGAGTCTAATAAAGAGCAAATCGTAAGTGAGCTTAACGATGCGCAAGGCCCTGCAGTTGATTTAGGCGGTTACTTCCAGCCTAACGATGATGCAGCCTTTAAAGCGATGCGTCCAAGCACTACATTTAATGATATTCTTGCTAAATTAGTATAAATACCGGTTTAAATAAAAAAGCCGCTTACTTGCAAAAGTAAGCGGCTTTTTTATGTCTGTATCTTGTAAAAAAGGCCGCTATTTATAAAATCGCGGCCTTTAAAATAATCAAATTTATTTATTTAATTATTTAGTATCATACCAATTCGCTTAATTAAGTGATCAACTTTGAGGCAAGAAAATCTTGTCGATAACAAGGCAAAAATTTCGTTATTTAGTTGCTCTATATCAGAAATTTTTAACGCAGTTACCGTCAGATTTAATCCCTCAAATTGATTAAGTATTATTGCGGGTTGGTATAAGCACGTGGCATTTTTGAATCTGTCGTATAGCGGTCACGCAATTTATCTTGACGAGATTGTGTAGAAACCTCAACGCCATTAATAAACATTTTGCTCACATGGCTGCTTAGCTCAAACGGGTCATTACTCCATATTACCACATCAGCAGCTTTGCCTACTTCAAGGCTACCTGCATTAATGCCAAATACATCAGCAACGTTTGATGTAAGCGCTTTTAACGCACCTTCTTGGCTCATACCATACGACACGGCATTACCAGCATCAAAACGCAGCTGATAAATATTGTGACTTGCATCGCCACCTACCGTTAATAATACTTTAACGCCTGCTTTTTCAAGCACACTAGCATTATCTAAACTCGCATGAAGCGAATCAAAGCTTCCTGGTAAGCTATCCATTGCACTAATAATCACTGGAATATTTGCTTTAGCAACGCGCTCTTTTACTACAACAGCATCTTGCGCACCGTTAAGTACTAGGTTAATACCAAATTGCTCTTTTACTTTAATTAGCTCAATAATATCCGCCGCACGCGAAACGCCAACCACTAATGGCATTTCACCACTGAGTACTTTAGCCATTACTTTATCTTCAGTACTTGGCTTGTCGTCATCTTTTTTCGCTTTTTTACCAGCTTTATTTTTGTGCTCATCAAGCTTATTAATAAGTGTTTGCAAAGTAAAAGCACGTGAGCCTTTACTACGCTCACCTAAGTAAACAATTAAAGCCGCTTGTTTTTGCATGTCACTGTCAAAACTACCACTTAAATCAACAACACTCGCAAGGCCTGAAAAAATGCTATCGCCGCCATGAGGAGTAATTACATCGCGTGTTACGCCGCCTTTACGAGCGTAAGGAATTAAGCTTGAATGTGCGTTGTAAGCAAGGCTTACATCAAAATCAATACCAGCTTTTTCCTCACCTGCATCGCGAGAGCCTGCAACTGCACTTACTTCAACTAAACCAAGTTGATTAATACTTGCTATAAAGCCAGGGGTTACAATTTGCCCCTTTGCATCAATAATTTGATCTACTTTAATTTCAGTTGGATTAATCGCTGTGATTTTACCATCTGTCATTACAATGCTTGCCGCTTCTAATACACCTTGATCAGAAGACGTATGCAATGTTGCATTAATAATTGCTAGCGATTGTGCGCTTACAGCACCAGATGCTAATAATCCTGCAGCAACCAGAGAAAGCGAAAACGAACGTGATAAATTTTTCATTCTGGGTGCTCCTTATTGTTGACCTAACATAAAATCACTTGTTGCTTGGTACGCGCTGTCGTTTCTATCGTAAACCTTTGCACCATCAACAAACACTTGTTCAGCTTTAGCATAGACACTAAATGGGCTTTGATTCCAAATAACAACATCGCCCTGCTTACCCGCTTCTAGTGAACCTGTTTTGTCATCAATACCTAGCGATTTAGCAGCGTTAGACGTGATCCATTTAATAGCGTGTTGCTCAGAAATATCAAAACCATTTTCGTTAGCTCGGTACATCACCTTGCCCGCTTCTTGGTTTAAACGCTGAATAGTAGTATCTGAATCTGAGTGAACAACTGCACACGAGTTTTTAACCGCATCAACAATAGCTACGTTTTCTTGAACCATGTCGTAGGCTTCCATTTTAAAGCCCCACCAGTCTGGCCAAAGTGCAGCACACGAACCATTTTGCGCAAGTAAGTCAGCAATTTTATATGCTTCTACACCGTGATGAAAAGTACCTGCGTGGTAACCAAATTCTTTTGACAGGTCAATCATCATTGCCATTTCTTCAGCTTTATAACAATGATTATGAATACGTACTTCGCCTTCAAGCACACCGCGAAGCGTATCGTGTTTAATATCACGTACTGGCGCTTCTGGGTTTAAACCGGCTTCATAATCGGCATCGTATTTATCCCATGCACGTTTGTACTCAGCGGCTTCAGCCCATGCCATACGGTAACCAGCCATATTACCCATACGGGTTGAAGGCAATACACCTTGACGACCATAAACACGTTTAGGGTTTTCACCACACGCCATTTTTAAACCATACGGCGCCTCTGGAAATTTCATCCCTTGCATAGTGTGCGCTGGTACGTTTTTAAGCGTAACGCCGCGTCCACCAAATAAGTTAGCTGAGCCTGGTAAAATTTGTAGAGAAGTAATGCCGCCTTCGCGTGCACGATTAAAGCCTGGATCTTGTGGCCAAACAGAATGCTCAACCCACACTTCTGCAGTGTTAGGGCTGGTCATTTCGTTACCATCTTGATGCGACTCGACCGAAGGACTTGGGTATGCGCCTAAATGTGAATGTACGTCAATAATACCCGGTGTTACCCATTTTCCTTGTGCATCAATTGTTATATCAGCAGTGGCAGTTAAGTCTTTACCTACTTGTTGTACTTTACCATCAACAAGTAATACATCAGCCTCATCTAAACGCTCACCAGTACCGGTAAGTACTGTTGCATTTGTAATAAGAGTGCTTGATGTAGAAATTGGCTGATAAGTACTTGGGTAAGGATTTTTGTTAATTGTTATTTTATCGTCTTGTGGGCCGTTTTCTTGGCAGCCTACAAGTGCAGCAGCTAAGCCAACCGCTAATAAAGAAGGTGCAAATTTTTGCATGTTGTTTGGATCTCCTGTTTTTTTGCTACTTTAGCGAAAGCTAAGGAATAAAGCCAAAAAAACAGGTGAAAACGCAGTTAATTAAGATGAATTTCTGTAATTATTTCTTTATATAATTGTTATATAGCTTTTCAAGCGCACCTTCGGTGGTAAGCGAAGGATCTTTACTAATAAAGTGCTTAACCGTACGCGTTACAAAATCAGAGTTTTGCTTATGTAGCTTAGAAAAATCTTTAATAAGTGTATTACCATCTTTAGCCGCAGTTACTTTGTCATGACGATGACGATACTGGCTCAATGCTTTATTAAAATCGCCTTGGTAGTCTTCAACCAAAATTTTATAAAAGTCGCTTTTTTGAACATTTAAATCGTTAATGCAGTAATTTAACGCCTCTTTAAAGTCGGTAAATATCATGCCTTCTACATCAAACTCTTTTGTTTTTTCGCGCACTGCTACTTTGGCATCTTCTGTGGCATAGCTAAAACCCGTAAAGGCTAAACGCTCAGCGGCTTCTTTGCCTAATTTCATACCCGCTTGAATACTATGGGCAAACTCGTCGCTCATGTCGCCAAGTTCGCTTTCTTCCCACATGTTATAAACGCGCAGTGGTTTAGCATATTTATTTGAGAGCTTTTTTTTAAGTTTGGTAAAGCGCTCATCAATCGTCATCAGTCTTTCGTTATGTAAAAGTGCGTGGCACTCATAACACGCAGGGATTGAGATAAAGTCAGCCTCTTCACCTAAATCAACGATACTTTGTAGCATATGCAGTGGCGGACAATGATCGCGCTCTGTCGCTTCACAGCCACAATAAAAACACTGATTAAAATGCTGCTGATCGCACGCATATGCTTGCTGATAATAACTGGCTAACGTTTTGCTCACCGTTGCTCCTAAAAAAACACGACTAAATTATGGAGGCGATAATAACAGCCTGAAAAAATAAGTTATACCAATTGCATTAAATTAGTGCTCTGTTATTTCGCTAAAAAGTAGTGCAATAACAGGCACAAATAACAACGTGTAGTTATTCTATACAAATAATTTTTAACGCAGTAAGTACACTATTTAATGCAATAGAATGATTATGTTTTTTATTAGTCGCTAGATTTAAATAACGGCCGCTATTAAACCAAATAAACCACCAAACACACCGCCCCATACTACAAGCCAGCCTAGGTGCTCGCGGATCATGGTCTGAATAATCTCTTTAACCATTTTAGGAGTAAGCTCATCTAAGCGCTCATCAACTAGTTTAAGCACCGTTTTATGTAGGCTTTCTGCGCTATTACCTTGTGAAAGTGTTTGGCTTACTAATGCTTTAAAGTCGTCAGTTTGAGAAATCTCACTAAGCGACAATTGCATTTTTTCAATAAACTTTTCACGCATCGGCTCTATTGCCGCTGTACCGCCAAACATTCCTAGCATACTACCAAACTGAGACTGCTCTATTACCTCTAACAAATTGTCGAATGCAGGGTTTAGATCAACATTGCTAATTATTGGCTCAAAGTCGATATTGGGCTGCGCTTTATTGAGTAAATTATTAATTTTTTGCTCTGAAAAAAACTCCGTTAATATCAGGTTTCGTATAGCTACTTTAAAGCTTTCAAACTTAAGCGCTATAACACCAGAACCATATAAAAACGGGACTTTTTCGAATAACATATGAATAGCTAATAAATTAGTTACCGCGCCAGAAAGTGCAAATAAACCAACAGACAACACAATTGCTTGGTTAAACATAAAACCTACAACAACACATAAACCCGCTAGCAAATTGGTTATTAAACTTTTGTTCATTTTAACTCCACTACAGTAAGTGTAATTTTATTCAATATAGCCGTTAATTTTACAACGTTTAGATTGTTAAATTAATACCTTTTTGCCATAGTTTAAGTATCTGTTTAAAAGGCGAGCAATTGTTATGTGGAAAACAGTAAATGAGCACATCAGCCAAGCCATTAATTTTGACTTTAAGCACACCTACAAACGCCAATTACAAAGTACAAACACCGACAAACTATTTCATATTACCAATGGTACGCATAACTACTTCGTTAAAATAGCACTAAAAAGCGAGCTCGAGCGTTTAGAAAGTGAATTTGTTGGCTTAAAGCTTATTGCGCAAAATAGTAATTTTAAAGTACCTGAATGTATTACAACTGGTGCAAATATAGAGTTTTCGTTTATTGTTTTACAATGGCTTGTTTTAGATAAACAACCCCACGACACGTGGACTAATATGGGTCGCAACCTCGCTAAAATGCATCAAAAACATGACCAAGCTATGTTTGGCTTTGATGTAGATAATTACCTAGCCACGACCATACAGCCAAACCGCTGGCACAAAAAGTGGGATGTATTTTACGCCGAAGAGCGTATAGGGTGGCAATTACAACTACTCGCTGAAAAAGGCATTAACTTTATTGAACCCGAACGCTTAATTAATACCGTAAAAGAGCAACTACATAGCCATCAAGTACAACCTTCATTACTGCATGGCGATTTTTGGCGTGGCAATATGGGATTTTTAAAAGCAGAACCAACAATATTTAACCCGGCTTGTTATTATGGTGATCGGGAAGTGGATATTGCAATGAGCGAACTATTTGCCCCCCTGCCTAAAGACTTTTATAGCGCCTATAACGCGCACTACCCGCTTTCTCAAAATTACGAGAAGCGTAAGTTAATATACCAGCTATACCCCATTTTAAATCACGCCAACATCTTTGCCGGTCACTATCTTACTGAAGCTAAACAACATATAGAAAAGCTGGTATTTGAAGGTATAAAATAAGTGTCATAAGCTGCATTTGAGCACTATATTTAATGAGTAAGTAGACGTTCATCTGTAAGCGATTAAGTTGAACCTAACTTAATTATTTATAACTGGAGTGATTATGAAAGATTTTTTATCACAACGAATAACGTGCCCACACTGCGGACACCACATACATCTAGACTTAGACGCTAGCAGCGGCGATCAAGACTATATAGAAGATTGCACTGCCTGTTGTAACCCTATTCATTTAAATATGCATATAGACCATGCTAACAATAAATTGGAGCTACACGTAGACAGTGACGACGAACAAATATTTTAACTTAAGCCTGATGGCGTAAGTAGTTCTCTACCGTATTTACAATAGTGTAAGTTTGCTGATCAACTTCAATATTAAACTTGTCACCCACTTGCGCTGCACCAATGTTTGTAATGGCGAGCGTTTCCGGAATTAGGTGTATCCAAAAACCTTGTTCATCAACTTCGCCTACGGTTAAGCTTGCGCCATTTATAGCAACAAAGCCTTTATATAACACGTACTTTTGCCACTCTTTTGGCAAGCTTAATTGTATTTTGCAGTTATTCTCAAGCTTCACTATTTGAGAGATTTGTGACGTACAATGAATATGCCCAGACACTATATGCCCACCTAGCTCAGTACCAAACGTAACAGAGCGTTCGTAATTTACTAAACTACCTAGCTCAAGCAGGCCTAAATTAGTTAACTTTAGGGTTTCGTCAATCACATCAAAATGCACTTGCGCCACCACATCATGATTACTTAGCTCAACTTGCACAACCGTTAAACAACAGCCATTAATAGCAATACTTGCGCCTAAATCTAAATGCTTAACGTACTCATCGCTCACCGATACAACTAAGCGTAACACACCATCAGCTTGCGTTTTAGAGACCACTGTTGCTTGTGTTTGCACTATTCCTGTAAACATAAAATCACTTAAAATTATTACAAAGTGCTAGTTTAACGTATCAACTCATAAAATCATTCACTACTGTGATTTTTATTTGAAACGCAATAGATTACAATTGCCGCCTGTTTTATTTAATAGCTTTTTTTATGACCTTTTGCAATTGGGAAGCCAAGCGTTTACTTTCCCTAGCCTTACCCGTTTTTTTAGCACAAGTTACACTTATTTTAATGTCGGTAGTCGACACAATTATGGCCGGCCAAGTTAGCCCTACTGACTTAGCTGCACTTTCTATTGCAACAGGAATATGGAACCCATTATTACTTGCTCTGCAAGGTATTTTATTAGCGCTTACTGGTATTATTGCGCAGTTTTCGGGCAGCGATGACCGCAAAGGCATTAGCCACTATTTTCAACAAGCGCTTTATTTAACCGCTATTTTAAGCTTTACAGGTTTTGGTATTGCCCATTTAGCAGATGCCATTATTTTAAAGCTCGATACAACGCCTGCTATTGCAAACCTTGCCATTGACTACATCCATTTTGTGAAATGGGGTGTGTTTGGATTTTTAATTTTTACAGTATACAGAAACGTTACCGAGGGCATGGGGATGACCAAACCCGCCTTTTATATAAGCCTATTAGGTTTAGCCGTTAATATTCCAGTAAATTATATTTTCATAAATGGCTTATTTGGTTTTCCTGCTTATGGCGGCGCAGGCTGTGGCATTGCCACAGCAATTGTTTTAACTGTTATGGCAATAGCACAAGTCACTTACTGCCAAATGAGTAAAAAGGTAGATGCTAGAGGCCTTCTTTCATCATTCGAAAAACCTAATTTCACTACCATTGGTATTATTACTAAGCTAGGTATACCAATTTCACTTGCAACCTTTTTTGAAGTCACTTTATTTGCGTGTATACCGCTATTTATTGCGCATTTAGGAGCAGTGGCTGTATCGGGGCACCAAATAGCAGCGAGTGTAACTACATTGCTGTTTATGATGCCACTGAGCCTCTCTATCGCTATAAGTATTCGTATTGGTAATCTATATGGTCAAAATAATTTACAGCAGTTAAAAGTTGCCGTATCGACTAGTTACATATTAGCTATTGTAATTGCACTATTTTTGGCACTTATGACTTTTACAGGTCGTGATTTAATTAGCCAACTTTATACCGACAGTCCCGCAGTAATGGCTCTGGCTTCATCAATTATGATACTAGCGTGTGTCTACCAGTTACCCGATGCATTACAGGTTGCTGCAAATGGCATGCTTCGTGGGTTAAAATACACCACGCCTATATCGTATATTACGTTTATATCGTATTGGTTAATCGGCTTTTGTTTAGGTTACGTATTGGCAAGAACAGACATAATTGTGCCAGCTATGGGGCCGCATGGCTTTTGGGTTGGAATAATAGTAGGCCTTAGTGTCGCTGCTATTTTATTAATGCTAACAGTAAGAAAGCGTCTAAAATATGAATTTGTTAACAGTGATTCACTCAATCAAAACTAATAAACTCAGCCTTAAAACATTACCAGCTGCTTTGCTGGTAATGTGTTTTTTAATGCTTACAGGCTGCAACAAACCACAAAGTACTGTAAACGCTACTTATATTGAACGCTTAAGTAGCACAGTTAATGCAAGCCCAACACAGCCTAAGCCGCTCAAGCAACTCCCTTTACTGCAGCCTCCCCCAATAGCACAAAGTGACTTAACACTGAGTATTGTGGAGCTTGCAGGCATTAGCCAATGTAAGCTTAACGTGCTTATAAGTGAGCACAATAACCAATTAGGAAAAATAGCCAGCGCTGCCGGGCAATTAAAATATCAAATAAACTTTATTAAAAGTGCGCAGGTTTGCTTAAATACGCTTGATAAAAATAGCCCTAGTTACACAAAAATACTCGCAGCCAAAAACTATAAAGAAACACACCTAATGTACTTTTTTAATACCATGTTATTTAAAGAACCTGAGTTAAATCGTACCTGGCAACTCACCTCAAACGAGCTAACTACTGAACCCGCTGGTTTTCGCGATACCATATTTGCGCTAAAGCAACTTGCACTCATTAAGCAGCAAATTAAGGCTAAAGAATTTAGTACAATTAATAGCGACTCTATTTTTAGCGCACTCGAGCAGCTTAATAAATTTCAATTTAACCAAGCACTCATTCAATCAGCCCGTAGGCAGGTCGTGTTAAATAACAACGCTACACAGTTTGTACAAACACTAAACTTTAATACGCTGTGCCCAGAGGATAAAAATAATAAAAACGCAAAAATCATAAGCAACATATTTCAAAAGTTTTACCTAAAAGAAATTCAGCCCTATCAAGCGCAATTAACTGGTTATCTAGAGGTACTACAACCGCTTTATAAAGAGCTTTGGTTTAACGAAAGTATCTCAAGCCCTCAAATTAATAACTTAGTAAAAACTGGCTCAACAAGTAACTTATTGAACTTACTTAAAAGCTCAGCTAAAAAACATGTGGTTTGGTGGCAAGGTTTTTATAAAACGTGTGAAATAAGCCCAATATGAATAAAAAAACGGCAAATAAACTCAAAAACAACAAACTTGCTTGATTCACCAACCGCCACGCTATATATTAGCCGCCGTTGTTAAGCAATTAACACTTACTTAAATAAAGTAATACGACTGTAGCTCAGTTGGTTAGAGCACTACCTTGACATGGTAGGGGTCGGTGGTTCGAATCCACTCAGTCGTACCAACGTTTAAAAAAGTATAATTGAAGGAAAAAGCACTACCTACTCTTGATCACCCGGTCCAAAGGTCAGTAGTTCGAATCCACTCAGTCGTACCAACATTTAAAAAAGTATAATTGAAGGAAAAAGCACTACCTACTCTTGATCACCCGGTCCAAAGGTCAGTAGTTCTAATCCACTCAGTCGTACCAACATTTAAGTAAAACCTCAAAAATTGTACGACTGTAGCTCAGTTGGTTAGAGCACTACCTTGACATGGTAGGGGTCGGTGGTTCGAATCCACTCAGTCGTACCACTTCAAAGTAATAAAAAAAAACTAAAAATACCGAAGAATAAGCACTACCTAATCTTGACCACCGGTCCAAGGGGCAGTAACTCGAATCCACTCAGTCGTACCAATTAAACTATACATTTCAAACGGTTAAAAACCTAAATAATCTATCTATATAATTTTTACGCTGAATTTAAATTCTAAGTTTTTATTATTTTGTATTCAAAATTTAGAACTGACTAGAACCAAATCCAAAAAACCGTCCTAAATATTATGCTTTTCATCGAGTTGTTCCTAAAACAATATCTGAACGCCTAAAGCTATTTTCAGTTAAAATAGACCACTTCTTAGCAAGTGTATAACTTTACAGTAGTTTAGATTGAGCAACAAAAAATTTAAACAATTACCTTTCAACAGTTTGAGGAAGAATCCCTATGTGGTATTACTTACCTTAAACTCATTTACTTGCTTAATGTTTTTATTTAGTTTTAACAATACCTCAATAAGTGTATCAAGCTCTTTTTGTGAAACCCCTTGTAATAACAATCTTTCTCGCTCTAAAGCTACATAGAGAATTTTATCATGTAACTTTTCACCTTTTTCCGTCAGCTTTGCTAATGATGAACGACCATCTTTAGCATTTTTTATAAAGCTAATATGGCCTAACGTTTGTAATTGTTTTAAAGCTCGACTAACAGCTGCTTTATCTAGGCCAATCACCTGACAAATACGATTTGCAGAAATGTTAGTTTCTACTTTCAGCATCGCTAATACACGCCACTCAATAACGCCTACATTAAAGTTTTTTCGATAGCATACAGATGCACCACTTGAGAGTTTATTAGAAAGAAAATTTACAAGCGCAGGTATATATCGTTCAAGATCTAGCTGCTTAGCACTAGGTTCTTTGGGTTTAGAAGGCATTGGTTTTTCCAATTTTTAGGTATAAATAAATTTTACTAGGTAAATCTTGAGATTAAAACTATTTATGATCATTGCTTATTACGAGCAAAGAGTTTTACATTCATAACGTTAACACTAAGTTAATCTCTACACCCAAATTATAGTTGACACCTCAACTATAATTCAACATTATAAACATAAAGTAACAAACATTAGGAACTTTATGTTTTCAGTAAACGTACGCAGTAAAAAGGTTGAAACACCTAATATTGTCAGTTTTGAGCTAATACCTATAAATGGGCAAGCTTTACCTAAATTTGATGTGGGTAGCCACATTGATGTGGTGCTTAATGATAAAATAACTCGTCAGTACTCACTTATCAGCCATCCTCAATCCGATGAGTTTTATAAAATAGCTGTATTAAAAGATGCCAATTCACGAGGAGGCTCAATTGCACTTCACTCTGATGTGCAAGTCGGTGATACATTATCAATTTCTGATCCTCGCAACCTCTTTGCACTCAATTCAACTCATAATAAAGCACTATTATTCGCAGGCGGTATAGGCATTACTCCGATAATCTCAATGGCAAGAGAGCTTGATATTAACGGCGTTGATTTTGAGCTTCATTATCATGCTAAATCCCCCGTAGAGGCTGCTTTTTATCAAGAATTGCTAGAGTGTTCATTTTCTGAAAAGGTATTTTTTCACTTTTCAACCCAGCCAAAAAAAGATGCCAAAGAACTTATTGGTGAATTTAAAACGAATACGCATTTATACACTTGTGGCCCAGCAGCTTATATGGAATATATTTTTGACAGTGCAAAATCAAATAACTGGAAAGACGAGTACTTACACAAAGAAAATTTTAAAGCTGAACCTAAAGCAGAAGGTACTGAAGATATTCCGTTTAAGCTCATTTTGAGCCGTTCAGGCTTAGAAATTGATGTTTCTGCAGAGCAAACCGCACTAGAAGCAATGGAAGATGCGGGTATTGAGTTAGACGTATCATGCGAAATGGGAATTTGCGGGACATGCGTTACCTATGTGACATGCGGTATACCCGACCACAGAGATGAATTCTTTACTGCTGATGAAAAGGCAAAAAACGATAGGTTCACACCCTGTTGTTCAAGAGCGTTAAGCGACTCTCTAACGCTAGATTTATAGAGAAAATTTTAACACTAGACTTTACGCGAGACACTTATGACCACACATACACAAACTAATTCGGACACTAAAACCCCCTTTCCTCTTAACATGTGGTACTTAGCAGCACTAAGCAAAGAGTTAACCGACAAGCCACTAGCTCGCACTTTATTAAACACCCCTATAGTTTTATTTAGAGATGCACAAGGCCATGCTAGCGCACTTGAAGATCGTTGTTGCCATCGCCAACTGCCTTTATCGATGGGAACACTTGAAAAAGAAGGATTAAGATGCGGTTATCATGGTCTATTATTTAATGGCCAAGGCCAATGTCTTGAAGTACCAGGGCAAAAAAAAGTTCCAAGAAAAGCAAAAGTAACGCCTTTTACACTTAAAGAGCAAGATGATTTAATTTGGATTTGGTTTGGTTCAGAGCAAGGCTCAACCCCTGATCAAGACCCACCTCGCTATCTTTATCATTCTGACGAAAAATATGTTTACGATGGTGATGTATATCACTACCAAGCACCATTTCAACTCATACATGACAATTTACTTGATCTTAGCCACTTAGGTTACGTACACCTTAAAACGATTGGTGGTGACGCTAAAACGCATATGCATGCACAAATGGATGTAGAAGCTATAGGTGATAAAGTGACCGTAAAACGTTACATGCCAAATTCAACCCCGCCACCAACATATACAGCTGCTTATCCATTTAAAGATAAAATAGATCGCTGGCAAGAAATTGAATTCTATCCATCACATTTAAGGATATGGACTGGCGGTATTGACGCAAACAGTGAATCGGTAACTAACCCTAACCGTGGCGGCTTTCATATGCGTGGCTTACATTGCATAACTCCAGAGACAGAAGAAACATGTCATTATTTTTGGACTATATCAACAAACCCAACAACTGATATTGAAAACGTAAAACAAAAAGTAGTAGAACAAACTCGTTACACGTTCAATGAAGACAAAGTGGTTATTGAAGCGCAACACAAATCAATGAAGCACTTTAAAGGGCAACCTATGATTGATATCCATGTTGATACCGGTGCAAATCACGCTAGGCGAATAATTAAGCGCTTATGTGAAGCTTAAAGGCTTGTTTTAATTATATTAACTCAAACTGAGGTATTACTTTTTCAATGGCCTACAAAGTAATACCTCATCATATTGGACCAAAAATACGCTAATTAAAAATTACGTAGATACTTAGTAGACCAGCTTGCTACCTCTGTTGCTATTAGCAATAATAAACGCATTAAAAAACCCATGTTCTCAAACACCACCTTTTATTATTTTTATAGTCTATGCGTTTAAGGATCATATTTGTTTAAACTCCCTATTACTAACATCGCGCTTATAATTGTATGCAGCGGATCTATTATCGGACCTCTCGGCATGGCCGGCGTCAACATAGCTATTCCAAATCTTGCCGAGGATTTACAAGCAAGCGCTAAAATGATTGGTTGGATGCCGACCCTTTACTTACTTAGTAGCGTGATATTTATGCTGCCTTGCGGGAAAATAGCCGATAACTATGGTCGAAAACGAGTATATGCATTTGGTTTAGGCCTAAATGCACTAGCATCACTGATGTGTGCTATTGCGTCATCAATTGAATGGGTACTTTTTTGGCGTTTTGTACAAGGCGCTGCAGGTGCCATGATTTTTGGTATTGGTGTTGCAATTATTACTTCTATTACGCCAAATAATAAAAGAGGCATGGCACTGGGCACCTCTGCAGCGTGTGTGTATATAGGCTTAAGTGCAGCCCCTGCAATAGGCGGTTGGCTCACCGAAATATGGGGATGGCGGGCTGTATTTTACTCTCAAATTCCGCTTGTCCTTCTGCTACTACTTGCTATTAAACTTTTTTTACATGGTGAGTGGAAAAACGATAAAAAATCCTCGTTTGACTGGTGGGGTACTGCGCTTTTCTCACTCTTTGCAATATGTTTAGTATTAGGACTCAGTGATTTACCCACTATGACTGGATGGGGTTTAACATTACTTTCGGTAATAAGCTTAGGATTATTTATTATTCACCAAAGTAAAAGCAGGCGACCACTAATCAGAGTACAAATGTTCTTAGAAAGCAGAGTATTTAGCTTATCGCTGTCTACATCGTTTTTAATGTACGCCAGTAATTTTTCATTGGCTTTTTTGTTAAGCTTATATCTGCAGTATATTAAAGGGTTAAGTCCTTCTCATGCTGGCCAAATCGTGTTACTGCAAGCGGTTTCTATGGCCATTATGGCACCATTGTCCGGTAAACTTTCAGATAAATTACAGCCACGCATAATAGCTACATTTGGCTGTATAATTGTTATGGTCAGCTTTTTTTTACTATCACTGTTATCTATGGACTCAAGTATCACATACATTAGTGGCTCACTGTTATTGTTAGGTATTGGCTTTGGCTTATTCTCAACGCCTAACAATAATGCAATTATGGGTGCTGTAGATAAGAATGAGTTAGGCGTAGCCTCTTCTTCCATGAATTTATCACGAACAATTGGTAATTTATTTGGAATGAGCTTGGTAAATTTAATTGTGCATTATTACTTAGGGGACAGCACGTTTTCAGCGCAACATAGTCATGCTTTAATGAGTACAATTTCACTCGCGTTTAACGTGTCTTTAGGCTTTGTAATTCTAGCAAGCTGTATCTCGGCATTTCGTGGGAAAGCCTAAATTATGCGTTGCTGATACGGGTTACACGTATAAAAGTAATTATAAATCGTTTTATACGTGTAAGTGTATTTATAAATCGAGTGTTATGGACCCTGTTTTTGCTCTTGAACAACACGGCATAATCAACTTGCCTTGTGCTTTTTCTTTGTCTGTTAAAAAAACATCGCGATGTTCCGGATTGCCTTCCACTACACCAGTTTGGCAAGTGCCACAAACTCCTGATTCACACGCAACTGGTATAAATATCCCATTAACCTCTAGCACTTGAGAGATAGACTGCCCTTCGCCTACAGTAAACTGTTTACCTGAGCTAGCAATTTTTATAGTGAATGACGTGTCTTCTGAAATATTTTCAGCAACCACTGGTGCGGCGAAGTACTCTCGATGCAATCTCTCCTCAGACCAACCCAGCAAACGAGCATGATTTAATACATATGTTAAAAACTCAGCAGGGCCACATATATACAAGTCAGTATCATGAATATGCTCACTTAGCACCTGTTCTACATCCATACGACCCGATTGCAATTCTTGGCTAAAGTGAAACGCTATTTTATCGCTAAACGACCCTAATTTTAATGCTTCAACAAATGCTGCAGTTTCAGAAGATTTAGCGCAATAGTGAAATGCGAAAGGTGTCCCTAAACTATGTAATGTTTGAGCCATCGTTAATAATGGCGTAACCCCTATTCCACCTGCAATCAGTAATGTATTTTTCTTTGGATTCAGCAATGAAAAGTGATTTTTAGGTTCACTTACTTCGACTCTATCGCCTATTTGTAGGCTATGTACCTCTGCTGATCCACCACGAGATTGAGGATCTTTTAATACTGCAATTTCGTAGTAACGTGGGTCGCACTGTAACCGACATAGAGAATATTGACGAAGCAAACCATTTGGTAGCTTTATATCAATATGTGCACCTGCCTCAAATGGGGGCAAATCCTCATTGTCAGCGCATCCAAGTACGAGCCTAACAACCGCCTTTGCTTCAACGACCACATTTTTAACAATAACTGAAATCATCCTAATTCCCTTTGTTAAAATGTTACTGATTGGAGCGGTAGCTCGTCTGTAGATATATTTTTCGCATTTATTTCTTTATCGATTAAACGCTCAATGATACGTCGCGACTGAACACCACCGGCATCTATATCAAGCTTTAAAAGATCAAATTGCGGGAAACTCTTCAGATTTTGCTGCTGACGTTCTAATACCTCTAAATCTTCTTGGAAAATACTGCCTTGCCCTTCTCTAATTTTATCAGTTAATGTAACGTCTTGAGCATTAAAGTTACGTGCCATCCCCCAAAAGTACCACATCGTATTTTCAGTCTCAGGAGTAATAAAATCAACCACTGTACTGCTCGCTTTTTTATTCTTTGGTGCATCAAAACCACCATAACCAGCATGTGCTACACCCACATCAATCATTACATGTGATGGCGGCATAAAGCGACAAATTTGCCAACGGTCTACTGGTGTATCCGATGCAAGCCCATTACCCTCCAGAGCAGTTCGCCAAAATGGCGGTGCCATAATATTTTCCATATAACGGCGACAAAAAACTTTATCGCCTTCTACTTCAGTTTGCACCGGAGACTCATCAATTTCTTTTTGGCCTATACTACTAGCATGAACGTAGGTTTCATGTGTTAAGTCCATTAGATTATCGATCATTAAACGATAGTCGCATTTTATATGATACAACCCCCCCCCATAGGCCCAAGTATCATCTTCAGCCCAAGGTAAGTGTGGGATAAGATCTGTATTTGCAGCCTCTTTATCACCAGGCCAAACCCAGATAAAGCCAAAGCGCTCCTCAACTGCAAATGACTTCATACACGGAAATCTCTGCACACGTTGCAGCGGCATTTCTTTTGTTTTACCGTCCTCACCCATTTTTAGACCATGATAGCCGCATACAAGCAAGCCGTCCTCAACATATCCTAAAGATAAAGCTGCGCCACGGTGTGGACAAAAATCTAGCACCGCAGCTACTTTTCCATCCGCCTGACGATAAAAAGCAATACTTTGATCACACACTTTTCGGCCGAGTGGTTTATTGTGATTGATTTCATCACTCATTGCCGCCACATACCATGTATTTTTAATAAAGGTCTGCTTAGCCATACCTTGATCTCCTGTTGTGTTTTTGTTGTCATTGGATCCAATATAAACTAATAATCCAGATAAATAAAACAAACATGCGTAAATTGGATCCATATAATTTTCTTTTTTGCACTTTTAGTCACGCTTTAGTTGTAAATTCACACTATTTCAATGACTATATGCAGTGTAGATTCCTAATTGGATCCAGTTTAAAAAGTAATTGAGGTAATTTTTTATGACTAAGTCAGGCCAAAATGCAGTAACCACATTGCGACAAATGATTTTAACTGGAGCACTAAAAACCGGAGAAAGGCTCGTTGAAATTGCTACTTCTGAACGTCTAGGTGTTTCAAGAACGCCTGTAAGAATTGCATTTAGAACACTTGAACAAGAAGGTTTGTTGACCAAACTTCCTAGGCGTGGCTACGAAGTCCGCTCAGTTTCACCAATTGAAATTGAAGGCGCTATTGAAGTAAGAGGAGTATTAGAGGGCCTAGCTGCTCGACAAGCTGCTGAAAACGGCCTTAACGAAGAACAAAAACATGAAATACAATCCCTTCTTGCTTGTGGTGATTTATTATTTGAAGGGGCCGAACTAACTGAAGATGACTTAGCAACCTACCATGATATGAACCGCCGTTTTCATCTACTAATTATTGAAGCGTCGGGTAACTTGGCTATCCAGGCTGCACTATCTAAAAATGAGCACCTACCATTTGCCTCGGTAAGCGCGCTTGCCATCGACAAAAATAATATGCAAAAAGAGTTTAAACGCTTTGCATTTGCACATCAGCAACATCACCACGTATTTCATGCAATGCTTTCTCGCCAAGGTGCTCGTGCTGAAGGAATTATGCGTGAGCATGCACAAGCAACACTCGGTTACGATCGAAACTATCACCGAACAGAGCTTAAAAACAAACTCACAGTTATTTCGCACGCAAATAAATAACATGCACAGAAGTGTTACTCACTCTTACATATTGAGGGAGCCATATTCTATAAGATATAAAGCTTGCTAATGAAGGAGGCCTTTAAATATTAAAACTTATTAAGCCTTTGTGCGCTCACGCGAGACCAACATAGCAATGCCCATACCACCACCAATACAAAGTGTTGCTAACCCTTTTGTTTTATTAGCTCGCTGCATTTGATATATCAGCGAGACTAAAATACGACAACCTGAAGCTCCAATTGGATGACCAAGTGCAACCGCCCCTCCGTTAACATTTACTTTATTGCTATCTAGCCCCAGCGCAGTATTTACATACAAAGCTTGAGCCGAAAATGCCTCATTAGCTTCAATTAAATCAATCTCATGCACTTGCCAGCCCGCTTTTTTACACACAGCCTGCGTGGCCGCTATTGGGCCAGTGCCCATGTAAAGCGGCTCAACACCTTCGCAAGCGGTAGCTTCAATTACAGCTAAAATAGGTAAGTTTAACTTTTTTGCATACTCGTCTGTAGTAACCACCACCATCGCTGCGCCGTCGTTAATAGTCGAACTATTTCCAGCAGTAACTGAACCGTCTTTTTTGAACGCAGGCCTAAGCTTACTAAGGTTTATAATTTGTGTATCAGCTTTTACTGATTCATCAACATCAAAACTCTTGATATCGCCTCCACGTTTTGCAATATAAATAGGGGCAATTTCATCTTTGAATAAACCACTGCTAATAGCATTTGCTGCTTTTTGCTGTGAATGAACTGCAAATTCATCTTGTTCCGCTCTAGAAACAGCAAATTTTTCAGCTATATTTTCAGCTGTAATTCCCATATGTATATTTTCGCGACTATCCCACAAACCATCTTTTATCAGGCTATCAACCAAAGATAAGTCACCTAATTTTTTAGGTACTCTATTATTGGGTAATACGTGCGCCGCCTGAGACATACTTTCTTGCCCACCAGCAACCACCATTTTAGCATCACCGCAAAGAACTGATTGCGCAGCCAATTGCACCGCTTTTAGTCCTGAGCCACATACGTGATTAATAGTAAAAGCAGACACATTAATAGGTAGTCCGGCATTAAGTGCTGTCTGCCTTGCTGGATTTTGGCCACAACCAGCTGTTAGCACCTGCCCTAAAATCACCTCCTCAATGTGTGGCTTTACTTGCGGTGTTTCATCAAGAACGGTTTTAAGTAACTGACTACCTATTTCAATAGCTGATAGGCTTGATAAACTTTGTCCAAAACCACCAATTGCGGTTCTTTTTGCAGCAACAATAACAGCCTTCATGCTACCACCTCGGGCAAGTCCATTTCGGGTACATGCTCAGGAATAACAAGCTCACCTGCTGTTAACCGTTGAATATCTTCTACCGAGACATTCGGCGCCCTTTCTAACAAATGAAATTTACCGTCTTTAATTTCCATAAAAGCGAGATCAGTTAGCACTTTTTTAATACAGCCCTTACCAGTTAGTGGCAGTGTACAATTTGCTAATAACTTTGATTCACCATGCTTTGATGCATGGGTCATAGTGACAATAATGTTATCGGCACCCGCCACTAAGTCCATAGCACCTCCCATTCCTTTAATTAACTTCCCGGGGATCATGTAAGACGCAATATTACCATTCACATCTACTTCAAAGGCACCTAATACGGTTAAATCAACATGCCCGCCACGGATCATGGCAAACGACTCTGCACTATCAAAAACAGAGGCGCCGGTTGCCATAGTCACCGTTTGTTTGCCGGCATTAATTAAATCAGCATCAATTTCTTGCTCTGTTGGAAATTGACCCATGCCTAATAAGCCATTTTCAGATTGAAGCATTACTTCAATACCTTCAGGGACATAGTTAGCAACAAGCGTCGGAATACCAATGCCTAAGTTAACGTAATATCCATCTTGTAGTTCTTGCGCAACACGCATTGCTAATTGCTCTCGGGATAAAGCCATTTTTACACTCCTAAAACTTGTGAAGCACGAGTTGTGCGTTGTTCTATACGTTTTTCAAATGAACCTTTAATAACCCGATCCACATATATCCCAGGGGTATGAATTTCATCGGGATCTAATTGCCCTGCTTCAACAATTTCTTCAACTTCAACAACCGTAACTGTGCCAGCTGTTGCAACTAAAGGATTAAAATTACGTGCTGTTTTTCGATAAACTAAATTACCATATGTATCAGCTTTCCAAGCTTTAACAATGGCAAAATCACCTTTAATCGACTCTTCTAAGATGTAAGTTTTACCATTAAAGTTACGTTCTTCTTTTCCTTGTGCAACTGGAGTTCCATAACCCGTTGCGGTGAAAAAGGCAGGAATACCGGCACCACCGGCACGCATTTTTTCGGCTAATGTACCTTGAGGTGTCAATTCAACATCCAGTTCACCAGACATCATTTGTCGCTCAAACTCTGCATTTTCACCAACATAAGACGCAATGATCTTTTTGATTTGTCGTTTTGCTAGCAGCAACCCTAAACCAAAGTCATCAACACCACAGTTATTCGACACAAGCGTTAACCCCTTAGTACCTTTTTTTTGTATTTCCTTAATTAAATTCTCTGGTATACCGCATAAGCCAAAGCCACCAGCTAAAACGGTCATACCGTCTTCAAGTCCTTCAAGCGCTTGAGAATACGTAATTACTACTTTATTAAATCCAGCCATTGTTTAAGTCCAAATTAAGAATGTGTTTATTAGTTTGACAACAAAGCAAGATATAGTTAATTTTATAATTATGTTTTATTAATTAGTTTTTCTTATAAATGAATATAAAACAATTGAAGGCATTTACGCAGGTGGCTTCCAGCCTAAGTTTTGTAGAAGCCGCAGCTAAATTACACTTATCGCAACCCGCGCTTAGTTTAAGTATCAAAAATTTAGAAGAGAGCTTGGGCGGTAAATTATTAACTCGCACAACACGTACATTAGTACTCACCCAAGAAGGTAAAGCATTTTTACCTGTCGCTAAAAACTTATTAAACCAAATAGACGCTGCAGAACGAGAGATGAAAAAGCGATTTGCACTGGATCTTGGGCATACATCTATCGCAGCCATGCCCTCTTTTGCCAGTTCAATTTTGCCAAAAATAATTAAGCGTTTTCATACAAAGTACCCAAACATAAAACTCTCAGTGGACGATGTCTTATCTGATACGGTTATTGACTTGGTAAATGCTGACTTGGTGGAACTCGGTATTTCATTTGAGCCTAAACATAATGGTGACTTAGTATTTCATCCGCTGTATAACGATCAATTTATTGTGGTTTTACCTCAATTTCATCCGCTTGCTAAGTGCCATAGTATTAGTTGGTCGGAGCTACTAAAGTTTGAGTTAATTACTCTGCAAAGTCCCTCTTCTGTCAGAGAGCTAATTGAAGACACTCTCTCGCAGCATAACATTGCACTCAACCCTGCATTTGATGCGCACCAGTTAGCGACTGTTATAAGGATGGTGAGTAATGATTTAGGAGTGGCTGTTGTACCTGCACTTTGCAAAGAGCAAGCATTAGAAGCAGGCGTAATATGCAGAGAAATAAATTCCCCTATTATTGCAAGACGTGTAGGCGTTATTTCTAAACCTATCACGTCTTTATCTATCGCGGCTAAATCAATGCTTGAAACAATTAAGCTCTATTCATTGGAGTTAAGAGATTGAATTTAGGCCCATTGAATGTTCAAACAGGTGCCTTATTTGTATCATCACACTTTAAATCTCTTGCACCTTTACTTTTTAGTGCAGCGACCAGCGATGCAATTGCACAACAAATAGCAATTAGCACAAGCACAGCACTCAAAGAGTCCAATGTTTTTTGAAGTAAAGTTACAACAATAGGTGCTGTAAACTGACCTAAAAAGAACATACCCGTCCACATCCCAGTTCCTTTACCACGTACATTTTCAGGGAGTAGCTTTAATACCCATGTTAAAGTCGTTGGTAATAAAGAGCCAAAACCCAAGCAACCAATAAAAATAGCTATTGATGAAATTACAATTGAAGAAGACACTGCTGTTGCAAAGTAACCAAAGGCACTTAAACCAAAACCAACACATAATAAAAGTGGCCCTGAGATATGCTTAATTTTTCCGTAACAAAATGCACCTAATGCAACACCTATATTTGCTAAAGCTCCTATTCCGCCAATAATAGCGGGCGTCACTGCCTGACTAATCGACAGTACTTCACCTAGTTTTACAATCATAGAATAAAAAATAATACCAACAAATAGTGTTATAAATAATAGAGGCAGTACTTTTTTTACAGGGAATCCCGTGAGTTGTTTGTCCTCATTTGCTCTTACTTTAGGTTCAAATAAGTTTAAAGCAACCAGCAAAGCAACAGGCAAGGCAAGTAAGTATAAAACAAATGGGCCTCTTGAACCCAATACTTCACCCAACATACCGCCAAGTGCAATGAGAAAAATAGCACTTAAGCTCACTGACGCTATTTGTATAGAAATCCATTTTTGTCTTTCTTTTCCTATGAAGTAGTCAGCAATTAATGCGGTAGCAATTGTCATAATAACCGCTTCTGTAATACCTAAAAAAATACGAGATACTATTATATGAGATAAACTTTCCAAGAAATAAGGTAATACCCCAACAGCGCTGTATATTAACAGAGCAAAAATAAGGAGCGACTTCCTGCCAAACTTATCAGAAAGAGAACCCGCAATTGGAGAGAATACAGCAACACAGAGTGCAGGAATAGTCATAGCAATAGGCACTAAAACCTCATAACCACTAATATGCTTAAACTCTTCAAGTAACATAGGCAGCACAGGAACAAGGGAGATGACTGCCATAACAGGCATAATAGCCGCTAAAATTAAAATAATACCGTGTTTAGTAGAAGCCACAGTGGGCGAGATAGTATTCATAAAAACTTCCTTTAATTATTGTGTGTTTTGCTTAGTGTGTTGTCGGGTCATTAAATACAAACCCGAAGGCTCCACTATGTGTTGAAAGTTTCCAATTGTAGAATTTAATATTTAGATAGAATGTATCACGTAAATAAATAGTTAATTGCAATTACCTTTTTTATCACCTTTCCTCGCTAGAGTGCCTAGTTCTCTCATGTATCTATGAAATAGGTAACTTCAATCATAAAAATCAATTAACTTGATATGCAGTTTTTACTTTATCTTTACTTTTGCGTTGCACACACATCGCAATCTCGTCACTTGTATTAACAAGTTATTAGTAAAACGCTTTTACACACACAATTATAAGGATAGAACTATGAACAAATCGTATTTACGTTCATGTATTCTGACTGCATGTTTAGCACCTTTAGCTATTTCGGCTCAAACTGCCGAAAAAACTACAGAACCTAAAGCAGATAGTGGTATTGAGTTAATAACGGTTACAGCACTTAGAAAAACAGAAAGTTTACAAGATGTGGCTGTACCTATTGATGCCGCAACAGGTAAAGAACTATCACGCATCGGTGTTACCGATGCAACAGGGCTTAATAAAATATCACCTGCACTCAATGTTGTATCTGGTGGCGGCTCTAATACTGTATTTTTTGTCAGAGGCGTTGGTAACTTTGCTGTAAATGCATACACAGATGCTGCTTTAGCATTTAACGTAGACGGTGTATTTTTAGGGCGCCCAACAGCCACAACGGCATCATTTTTAGATGTAGAACGTATAGAGGTTTTAAAGGGACCTCAGGGCACTCTTTATGGCCGAAATGCAACAGCGGGTGCGATCAATGTTATTTCAACAAAACCTGAACTTGGTGAGACATTTGGCAATATTTCTATTGGTGCTGCTAACTATGGAACAATAACAGCTTCTGGTGCTGTCAATTTACCAATAAGCGATGACTGGGCAGCTCGTTTTGCGATTGGCAAAACTAAAAATGACGGCTACAACGATGATGGTACAGCGGCAACAGATGATACCGCATTCCGCGCACGTTTATTTGGTGAGTTTTCAGAAGATGTAAACCTTACCGTCACTGCAGATTACTCAACAACAAAAGGCAATGGTAATTCACCTTCATTTGAAGGTAGTTACGGATTCCCACTCCAAGGAAGTAATAACCACCCAAAAAATATTCCAGGTTACAACTTCAATCCTGCTCCAGATAACGTATCAGCTCCTCATACAGGCCCAGGTACACCAGCTGCAGTTGAATACTACACAGGCCAAATAACCTCGCCAGCATTTACTTCTATCACTCCCCTATATGACCCTTATATAGACAACGAGTATATGGGGGTGTCGGCAGAGTTAAACGTTGCAACATCATTGGGTGATCTAACAATTATTCCGGCTTATAGAGAGAATACGGTTGACGTTTTATTTAATAATCCCGCTTTCCAAGCAGCTATTAATCAAGAAAACCACCAGCAATCTAGTTTAGAAGCTCGTTTCTCTACAACCGTAGGGGCGCTTGATTTAATTATGGGTGGCTTTTACTTTGATGAAAAAGTTGATGGTCTAGCCTCATTTAACCAATACAGCTTGCAATCAACGCAAGATATTGAAAACTCCAGTACAAAGTCAACCGCGTTTTTTGTTCATGGTAAATATCACATCTCTGATGATCTTAGACTCGTTGGTGCTGTGCGTTGGACCAAAGATAAAAAAGAATTTAAGGGACAAGCGGATGTATTTCTAAATTTATGTATTAGAGATTTACCAGCCTACCCTGGCGGACCAGAAATCCCTAATTGTGACGGTGCGCCAGTTATTCCTGTTGGTGCAACTGTTGCAGAAACAATTGCATCTATTGATCCAGCGGATTTGCCAGAGGGAGCTCCTATAGCTAATCGAGGTCCTGTTCCGTATGGCCAAATTCCGTTGTTTCCTGGTGCGCCAGATAACCTGCGTGCAAACTTGCTTTTCATTAACCAAACACAAATTGACCGTGTTCAAGAAAATGACGAAATAACGTATCGAGCAGCAATAGAATACGATATTGCTGATAGTAATTTACTCTACACTAGTTACGAAACAGGCTATCGTTCAGGAGGGTTTAGTCCAACAGCAGGTCGTGAAGAGTTTTTACCTGAGTATATAAATGCATGGACATTTGGTTCTAAAAATAGATTTTTAGATAATTATTTACAAATCAATGCTGAGGCATTTATTTGGGATTATGAAGATCAACAGGCAAGTCACTTTGGTATTGATGGTAATGGTAATTCTGCATTCTTTACTGAAAATATAGGTCAATCAAGTATTAAAGGCGTTGAAGTTGATATTCTTTATCAACTGACTGAAGCAACACGAATCAAAGGTAATATTCAATACCTAAAAAATGAGATTGAAGAGTTTAGTTACCTTCAAAAAACGCCAGACGAAGCTGTAAATGTTGTGACTGGTTGTGACACAACGGTAATAAGCATGACTGATGGGGAGCCCACATATAATGTCAACTGTTCAGGTAAGGAAGGCAGAAACTCGCCATCACTTTCTTTAACTGCAAGTATTAACCATTACTTAGAGTTTAATAATGGTTATTCGGCATCGGTGTCTTTTGATGCTCGTTACCGCGACGAACGTTGGGTTGGCTTTGACTTCTTACCATCACAGCGTGCTGAAGATGTTATTACCTTAGACACTTCTATGCAATTATTTTCAGCAAATGATAAGTGGTCAATTCTCGCATATGTGAGAAACATAACTGACGAAGAGATAAAAGCAACATCACAGTTATTTGCAAATGGTGGCAACACCATGGTATCAACCTATGAAAAACCAAGAACATACGGCATTACATTTAAATATGACTTCTATTAAGAGAGCACACACAATGAAAAAAAGTAGTATTTTATTTAATTTATTTCTATCTATAGGCTGTTTAGCATTTACGTTTAACGGTAACGCAAGCGAAACAAAAAATGAGTGGATAACTCTAGGTACGATGGCAGGCCCTATTCCTAATGCAAAACACTCTCAACCAGCTAATGCGATGCTTGTTAATGGTAATACCTATTTAGTAGATGCGGGTGATGGAACTGCAGGGCAATTAGCAAAAGCAGGACTTAATATAAAGGATGTGGATGCTATATTTTTAAGTCACCTTCACTTTGATCACACAGGTGGTTTGCCTGCAATTATTAGCTTAAGGTGGCAAACAAGTGCTAATAATGAGCTTGTTATATATGGCCCGCCAGGTACTCAGCAAACCGTTGATGGTATTTTTAAATACATGACTTACGGTGCATTAGGTCATTATGGTGTTCCTGGTCAAGTTCCAGCTCCTGCAAATAACAATATTAAAGTAATTGAGGTTCAAGATGGCTCAGATATTAAATTTGATGACTTTACCCTAAATGTAATTAGAAACACTCATTATAGCTGGCCAAAAGGCAGTGACGAATGGAACAAGTTTCAAGCTTTATCGTTTAAGTTTACACTGGATGATGGTTATACTGCTGTTTACACTGGTGACACGGGCCCTAGTAAGGCCGTAGAAAAACTCGCAAACGGCGTTGATTTATTAGTTAGTGAGATGATGGATATTGATCATACCGTTAATCAAATTAAGAAAACGAATCCTCGTATGCCAGAGAAAAAATTTAAAGGTATTCATAGGCACCTTTCAAAGCATCACTTATCTCCTCAGCAGGTCGGTGAGCTGGCTAAAGCAGCAGACGTAAAAAAACTCGTCATTACTCATATGGCGCCAGGGTTAGATACTTCAGAGGAAATCGACTTTTATACCAAGCAAGTGCAAGGTGAATACAAAGGGACGATATCAATAGCTCAAGATTTGAATCGGTATGAATTAAAGCACTGACCTAATTATATAAAACTATAAGTCGCCTATTAAGGCGACTTTTTTATAAGTTTTGTGCAGTAGAAATTACTTTTTCTCTTAACCACCGGTGTATAGGGTCGTTATTAAGTGTAGGGTGCCACATCATTGATTCAACTAAAAGGGGTGTATCAAAGGGAAATGAAACGACCTTTAAACCATGCTTTTGTGCGTGTATATTGGCAAACTTTTTGGGTAAAATAGCTACGCGTTGAGTCCCCTTCAAAGTATAAATCATAGTAGAAAAGTCATTTGTAATAATATCAACTTTTCGACTTCCTCCCATCGTCTCCGTTAACCATGTTTCAATACTTAAATGACTTGTTCGTGCAAAACCTACCGACACATGCCCCATACTGCCAACTTGTTCAGCTGAAATTACATCACCAGCAACTAACTTGTTATCCATATCGACTACACATGCAAGTTCATCAACCATAAGTAATGAACTAGGGTAACCATCAAGCATTACCGATTCCGGTGCTATAAATAAATCGGCTCCTCCTTTGGTAAGTATATTAACTTCATGCGAAAACGGCGATAAAAACTCAAACGTCAATAATGGAGCTAACGTAGCAAGCTCGGTTAAAATACTAGAAAACAGAACTTGAATAACATAATCCGATGCAACAATTTTGAAATGACGTTCACTTTTTAATGGATCATTAAATCGCTTACCAATAATCCCGCCTCTAATGGTTGTCAGTACTTCAGTAATTGGTACTTGAACTTCAAGCGCAAAAGGGGTCGGTTGCATAGTTTTACCAACTTGCACCAACAAGTCATCCTCGAAAAAGGCACGTGCTCTACCCAAAATACTGCTCATAGCAGACTGCGATAAATGCAGTCTCTTAGCGCTTTTGGTTATGTTTTTTTCTTCTAGTAAAACATCTAATGCAACCAGTAAATTTAAATCTAAATGCTCAAATCTCATAACATTGGCCCACTGCTGATTTTTAAATTTTGATTATTTTTAAGTATTAAAATTATTGATACAACCTATCTAAACATTCAATTTCATCAATTGCAAATGAAGTATTAATATGACTTAAACCAAAGTTTAACAACATCTGCGGACACACAATGAAATTTGCAACAATTAATAATTCAAAACCAGATGGTCAGCTTGTATTAGTCTCAAAGGATCTAACTGACTACGTAGACATTAGCGACCTAGCCGGCACGCTCCAAGAGGCACTAGATTTATGGCCTGCTATACAAGATAAGCTTTTACTTCGCTACGAGGCACTTAACGCACTTGAGCTAACAGGCATTAATAAAGTGTGTAACACTCAATTAATGGCCCCTTTACCACGTAGTTGGCAATGGTTAGACGGTTCACTTTTTTTAAATCATGGCGTGTTGATGCAGCAAGCATTTCATCTGGACCCAATCGAAGATGCTGATATTTATCCACTTGTTTATCAAGGTGCTGGCGATAGCTTTCTTAGCGCTAATGATAAAATTGCAGCTCCAAGTAACGAAGTTGGTCTTGATTTTGAGGGCGAATTTGGCGTGATGGTCGGTGACATTCCAATGGGGAGTAGTCCAGAGTTTGCACTTGAGAAAATACGTCTAATAGTCATGCTTAACGACATCAGCTATCGCGCACTCGGGCCAAGAGAAATGAAAACAGGTTTTGGCTTTGTACAAGCTAAAGGCCCTACCAGCTTCGCACCATTTGCTATTACCCCTGATGAGCTTGGTGAAAACTGGCGTAATGGTCGTATTTCACTGCCACTAGAAGTTTACCGTAACGACAAATGGTTTGGTGCGCCTGATGGCACAGAGATGTTTTTTGGTTTTCATGAATTAATTGCCCATGTCGCTAAAACTCGCCCTATTAAAGCGGGCACCGTGTTTGGCTCAGGTACTGTTTCTAACGCAGATATTAGTAAAGGACAAGCCTGTATCTCAGAGCTACGTGCTAAGGAAATGATTGCCACAGGCAAACCACAAACAGACTTTTTACAATCTGGCGAAACAGTTCATATGCGAGTACTAGATTCGCAGGGCAAGTCAATATTTGGAGATATAAAACAAGAAGCCATAATGGAGAATACACATGTTTAATCCATCACAATACACATTAATCGATTTATCGGTAACGCTTGAGAATAACCCCTATACCGATCCACCGCCATTATTACCAAAAATCGAGTATACCGACCACCAACAAGGTTGGCCAGAAATGTCATCAATGTTCCCTGGTTTAAAAAAAGATCAACTCCCAGGGAATGAATCGTGGGCGGCTGAACGTTTAGAGATCACCACTCATAGTGGCACTCACATGGACGCACCATGGCACTATGCCTCTACCACAGATGGTGGAAAACCAGCCTTTGGTATTGATGAGTTGCCCTTGGAGTGGTGTTTTCAACGCGGTGTTAAATTAGATTTTAGAGATTTCCCTGATGGTTATGTAATTACTGCCCTAGACGTTGAAAAAGAGCTAGCCCGAATTAATCACACCTTATCGCCGTTAGACATCGTTTTAGTCAATACCCGTGCAGGCTCTGTTTACGGTAAGCCTGGTTACCTTGATGCTGGTGTTGGTATGGGCCGCGAAGCCACCTTGTATCTTTTAGAGCGCGGTATAAAAGTTGTGGGTACCGACGCTTGGAGCTGGGATGCTCCTTTTAAATTCACTAAACAACGTTTCGAAGAAAGCGGCGACCCATCAATCATTTGGGAAGGCCATAAAGCGGGTCGCGACATTGGTTATGGGCAAATGGAAAAGCTAGCAAACTTAGCATCACTACCAAGTAGTGGTTTTTTAGTTTCATGTTTTCCTTACAAAATTAAACATGCCTCAGCAGGTTTTGTCAGAGCTGTCGCATTTCTAGAAAAGTAGTTGAGCACAACACATTAATTTATTAAGAGGTTATTATGTTTAAGTATTTCCCGACGAATTATGTATGGAATTTATCAGTAAATTTAGCTATCGAAATGGGCGCTCGCATTGGCGAAATCGAAGAAATGTGTGGCCCTTTACAAGAGGCTGCAAAATCACCAGATAAAGAAGGCGTTCAAGCATTTAGAGACACGTGGGCTAAAATGGCCGATAAACTATGTGGTCTTGCTGAAGAAGATCTAGAACGTGGCAGACTGCTTTCTGCAGGGTACAAATATAATCGCGCTGCAACCTACCTTATAACCTGTGAACGCATTCAAGCACATGGCGCCTCGGGAAGAACAGAGCTGTATAAACGTTCACTTTCGCTTTTTCAAAAATCAATCGAACTGGGTCACGAAAACTGTGAACGCGTGGAAATTCCTTATGAAGGCAAACACCTTAGTGCTCTTTATGTCAAAGCCAAAGGCGTTAAAGGCCCTGCCCCTATTCTTATACAAATAAACGGCCTAGATTCATCAAAGGAAATGAAATATCGCGTTGGTTTACCACAATGGTTAGCAGAACGTGGCGTTTCATCACTTGTTTTAGACCAACCAGGTACAGGTGAAGCGTTAAAGCTACAAGACTTCCATGCTCGTTTTGACACTGAGCATTGGGCAAGTGTTGTTGTTGATTGGTTAGAACAACATGATGAAGTAGATAGCAAGCTAATTGGCATGGAAGGTGTCTCTTTAGGTGGCTATTACTGCCCTCGTGCGGTAGCGAATGAACCGAGACTTGCCCTAGGCTGTGTATGGGGTGCAAACCACGATTGGCGTGACGTTCAAAAACGTCGCTTAGAAAAAGAAGGTGACTTCCCTGTACCTCATTACTGGGCACATGTGCAATGGGTTTGGGGTGCAAAAAATATGGATGATTTCATGGAAATTGCTGAAAACGTCCACCTTGATGGTCAAATTGAAAAAATTAAAGTGCCATTTTTAGTCACTCACGGCGCTAAAGATTCGCAAATTCCACTTAAATGGGCCGAGCGCACCTTTGAGCAACTAGTCAATAGCCCTAAGCGTGAGCTAAAAATCTTTACAGAACGAGAAGGTGGTGTACAGCACTCTAGCTTCGACAACAGTTCAAACGCGGGTCAGTACATAGCTGATTGGGTAGCTGAAACATTTAACGAATTAAAAAAACAATAAGGATCACACCATGAATATTATTGGCCCCGATACGCTTGTTTTTGGTGTTGAAGACACCGAGAGTTGTAAGCAGTTCGCACTAGATTATGGCTTAACACAAAAAACTGAAACACGATTTGTTGCTCTTGATGGCACAGGTATTGAAATTAAAAAAGCAGATGACAGCTCATTACCGAATCCTCTTGCTACTGGTTCAATGCTGCGTAAAACAATTTACGGTGTAAAAGATCAGCATACAATAGATGCTTTAAAAACAGAGCTTGAAAAAGACCGAACAGTAACAACTTTAGACGATGGCAGTATCGAATCTGTTGACGATTTAGGGTTTGTTATTGGTTTTCAAGTGACCATACGGCAATCGCTCGAGAATCTACCAGCAGAAAAAGTCAACGCGCCAGGGTGTGAAAACAACCGTGCTGTAAACAATATTGGTATTAATACAGACTTCAAGGCAAAGCCTCGTAGCCTTTCTCATGTTGTGTATTTTGTACCGGATGCCGTTAAAGCTGAAGCTTTTTACGCACAGCGTTTAGGCTTTATTACAACGGATCGTTTTACCCATGTAGGTCCTTTTATGCGCCCTGCCGGTACCAACGATCACCACACATTATTTTTTATAAATACCCCGCCACACATGCAAGGTATTGAGCATTTCACTTTTCATATGAGCGGACCAACAGAAGTTTCTCAGGCAGGTACTGCCTTAGTTAATAAAGGCTATCAAAGCTTTTGGGGGCCAGGTCGTCATATATTCGGATCAAACTGGTTTTGGTACTTCAAAAGTCCGTTTGGCTGCAACATTGAATATGATGCTGATATGGATTTACACGATGATGAATGGACTGCACGAGAAGCAATGCCGGGTGCTGATAATTCGCAAGCTTTCTTGCTGCAGTACCGCGAAAAGTGGGCACCAATGGGCCCACCTCCCGGTAAACCAGAGTAATCATGAGTAAAGTATTTATCGCCTATAAAAGCGATATTACAGAGGGTCAAGCTAAAGGCTTTGACCCTCTTAATCAAGGGCGCGACAGCCTCTTTATAGTTCATAAAAATGGGGAGTATTATGGCTATAAAGATATCTGTCCTCACTACGGTGATACCACATTACCTTGGAAAAAAGATAAATACTTAGATTCAAAAAGTGATCAAATAGTCTGTGCTGCTCACGGCGCTTTATTCGAAATTAGCACTGGTATTTGCACACAAGGGCCATGTAAAAATCAGGCCTTAACAAACATTGAATTAGATATTCACCAACACAATGAAATTTGGGTGGATATAACAACAATAAAGGAGTTCTAAAATGAACCCGTGTATTTCTAATGTATTAATAATTGGTGGTGGCTTCTCTGGTATGTCGGCAGCCATAGAACTTGAGAAAAAAAATATTGCTGTCGATTTGGTAGAAATTGATCCTAACTGGCGAGCAGAAGGGGCTGGGATCAGTTTAGGTGGAGCTACAATTCGAGCTTTTCAACAACTTGGAATTTTAGAAGAGTTTTTAGCAAAAGGCAGTGCCCATGAAGGGTTAGATATATATGCCCCACATGGTTTGCACCTGGCCCATATACCAACGCCATTAATGGCTAATGCTAATATTCCAAAAGCGGGCGCTATAATGCGACCAGCACTTGCACAAATTTTGGCAAATAAAACGAAACAAACCAATGCCAATGTTAGGCTTGGCTGTACATTTTCATCTATTGAACAAGACGAAAATGGGGCAACAGTAACCTTTACCGATGGCACAACAAAAACATATGACCTAATTATTGGTGCTGATGGCTTGTACTCAAAAGTACGACAAGTCACATTCCCTGAAGCTGAAAAGCCTAAATTTGTAGGCCAAGGTGTATGGCGAGCCGTACTGCCTCGCCTTGAAGGCATTGATAACACGGTAATGTGGGTAGGCGAACATATTAAAGTAGGGGTTAACCCTATGTCGAAAAACGAAATGTATATGTTTGTTACAGAGGATAAAATTGAAAATAATTATATTGAACCAAAAGACTTTTTACCTTTATTAAAAGCACTTGTAGCCAAATTTCCAGCACCGGTAGTACAAGAAATACATGCTCACCTAAATGAAAACTCTAAAATTGATTACCGACCACTTGAAGGGCTATTAGTTAAAGAAGCATGGCATAAAAACCGAATCGTACTTATTGGCGATGCAGTACATGCAACGACACCTCATTTAGCGTCGGGTGCATGTATAGGTATTGAAGACGCTATTGTACTGGCTGATGAACTAACTAAGCATGCTCAGTTAGAACACGCACTAACCGCTTTTAAAGAGCGCCGTTGGGAGCGTTGTAAGCTTGTTGTTGAAAACTCAGGTCGACTTGCTCAAATTGAAATAGAAGGAGGCGACAAAGCTGAGCACTCTGCAATTATGCGCGACTCCCATATTGCTTTAGCTAAAGCAATATAACTGACCCGATTTTAGGTTAACTAGGTTGTTAATACCCCTTCGCTGAAAATGAGTGACAGCGAGGGGGTATTATTTATATTATCCCAACTAATTATAAAAATAACGGACGCCTTGCCATATCAAATGCAGGGATAAAAAGCTCAAGATAAGTCGTAATACCTTTCTAAAGTTAGCTCCATGAGTTTTATTTAATACATGTAAACCTACAAACGTTCCGAACACACCACTAATAACCATACAAAAAATTAAAGGCAGCCAATTAAAAAATGCAAATCCAACAACGCTAAAAACCGCCGCTTTTAATACATGCTGAAGTGCCATACAGCTTGAAAATGTTGCCGTAAATTTTAATTTTTCATACTCTTTTGTATACAAATAACTGCTTACAATTGGGCCGCTAGCGCCAACAAATACAGAGAGAAAGGCAGTACTCAACCCTGCAATAAGGCGCACGCTTGGTGATGTGCCACTAAATTTGGGCTTTGGACCCCACAACAAATAAAAAATAAATATTGCCAACACAATTTTCATCGGCTCAAGTGCTATTTGTGTTAATACGGTAGTCGATAGCACAGCACCAAACAGCCCCCCTACTGAAAAATAAGCCAACATATCTAGGTCAATGTATCTATACGTTGCTATTGCACGAGTCGCATTAGAGCCTAACTGAACAAGGCCATGAACGGGAATAACAATTGACATAGGCAGTATAGAGGCCATTGAAAGCAGTAGTAATAAGCCGCCTCCTGCACCAAATGCGGCGGTAATAAATGATCCAAAAAAAGCGGATGCAATTAAAATCCCCGCATAAAGCGGGGTGAGTAAATCATTTAGTAATAAGCTCAAAACGAAAAACCTTAATTGCTACATTTAAAACTCTTCGGTGTCTATTTCCGCTTGAGTTGCTTCAGGATAACGCGGACCACTAACTGAGAACGGTGAGAATAAAGCTGATAGTTGTGTTAACTGCTCTGCTGACAGTACAATTTTTTCAGCACTTACATTATCGGCTAAATGTGTATTATTCTGTGTGCCAGGGATAACATGAACATGCTCACCTTGATGAAGCACCCAGGCTAAACACAATTGAGCCAGTGTTAAATTTGTGCTTTGTGCGATAGATTTTAATGCACTTAACAATTGCTTGTTTTTGCTAAAATGAGGTTCATTAAAGCGTGGCATACCACGTCTAATATCACCTTCAACTAGTACCTCTAGACTGGTAACCTGCTCAGTTAAGAAGCCTCTCGCTAATGGTGAAAATGCAATAAAAGCAGCCCCTATATGCTTACATGTTTCGAGGACTGCAATTTCAGGATTACGTGTCCATAACGAATACTCTGATTGCACCGCTGCAATAGAATGAACATTATTTGCTCGCTTTATTGAGTCGGCTGATACCTCAGATAAGCCAATTGCTTTAATTTTTCCTTCACCAACTAAGCGTGAGAGCTCGCCAACACTCTCCTCAATCGGCACAGATTTATCCATACGATGTAAGTAATATAAATCTAGAACTTCTGTATTTAGACTAGTTAAAGACGCCTCTATTGTTGATCGAAGCGTTTGTGGACGCCCATCAATAACACGCTTACCATTAACGCCCGCCATACCACATTTGCTCGCCAAAAAAATTTTATCTCGGTGTGGAGCTAAAGCTTTACCTAGTAGGGCTTCATTTTTACCAAATCCATACAAAGCGGCAGTATCAAAATGCTCAACACCTAAATCAATCGCTGCGTGTAATAAATTAATTGCAGCTTCATCTGAGGGAGGACTCCCATAGGCATGGCTCAAGTTCATACAGCCCAACCCAATTGGATTAACGCTATGACCATTAATTTTACGCTTATTCATACGTCCTCCTTTGCGATTAATTATTGATTATTTAATTGCTGCTCTAAGTCGTGAAGCACCCGATAACAATCAAGTACCTGCTCCACACTTGAATTAGGCTCGCGACCTTCTTTTATAGCAGTAAAAAACTCTCTATCTTGCAGCTCAATACCATTCATTGATACATCAACAGCGGAGACATCAATCGCATTTTCTTTGCCATCCACTAAATCATCATAGCGTGCTATGTATGTTCCTGTGTCACCAATATAGCGGAAAAATGTTCCTAAAGGCCCATCATTGTTAAACGATAATGATAAGGTACAAATTGCACCATTTTCAGCTAGTAATTGAATAGACATATCTAAAGCAATACCAAGCTCTGGGTGAATTGGTCCCTGAATAGCATTCGCTTTAACCACTTTAGCGCCTGCTTGATAAGCAAATAAATCAACAGTGTGCGCAGCGTGGTGCCATAAAAGGTGATCAGTCCACGACCGGGCCTCGCCTTTAGCATTGATATTTTTACGACGGAAAAAGTACGTTTGTACATCCATTTGCTGAATACTAAACTCATCAGCCGTTATTTTATTATTAACCCATTGATGTGATGGATTAAAGCGCCGAGTATGCCCAACCATACAAGTCAGCCCCGTGCGCTTTTGTACCTCAACTACCTTTAATGAATTCTCCCAGCTATCTGCTAATGGGATTTCAACTTGCACATGCTTACCCGCTTCCATACATTGGATAGATTGCGCAGCGTGTTGCTGAGTAGGTGTACATAAAATAACTGCATCTGCGTCAATTTTAAGCGCATCATTTAAGCTTGTAAAAACCTGTGGAATGCCATACTCATCAGCCACTTTTTGAGTTTTTTCTAGCGTACGACCAACAAGTGCTACCACTTCAACACCGTCGATATTTTTAATACCGTCAAGGTGCTTAATTCCAAATGCGCCTGGTCCAACAACAATTACTTTCATAAAATTTCTCCAGGTTATTTATTTTCTAAAACAAGATGACCAACAGCAGTATTAGATGCGGGTACATGATAATGACGCTTCTTTAATTCAACCTCATCATTGAGCGCACCACGCATTACGAGCCACATAATAAGCTCAATGCCTTCAGAGCCAGCTAGGTTAATGTATTCAAGATGTGGTTTTAGGGCTAAGTTTTCAGCATCATCAACAATGTCATCTAAAAAAGCATTATCAAATTCTTTATTAATTAAACCTGCACGCGGTCCCTGTAATTGATGGCTCATGCCGCCCGTCCCCCAAATTTGTACATTCAGGTCTTCATCAAAACTTTCTACAGCTTTACGTAACGATTTACCTAAATTGTAACAACGCTGCCCAGATGGGGTTGGATAAAGCACTACATTTACTGCAATAGGAATAACTTTACACGGCCAATTTTCAGGCTGACCAAACATCAGTGATAACGGGACCGTTAAGCCATGATCAACATCTAAAGTATTGACGACAGTTAAGTCAAAATCGTCTTGAATAACAGATTGAGCAATATGTGAAGCAAATTCAGGATAGCCTTTTACATTTGGCACAGGACGTGGCCCCCATCCTTCATCGGCTGGCTTAAACTCTTCACCCGTTGCAATCGCAAAGGTAGGAACTAAATTAGAGTCAAACGCGGTTGCATGATCGTTATATACTAATAATACAACGTCTGGTTTTTGCTTTTTTATCCACTCTTTAGCGTAATCATAACCCTCAAATAATGGTTTCCAATACTCATTATCTGTTATGCCAATATCAATAGCAGCCCCAATAGCCGGAACATGTGATGTAGCAACACCTGCATTTATTTTGGCCATGATTAACTTCCTTTCTTTAATGTATTACTGCTGTCGGGTGCACGACCCCCTGATAGCATCATTTGCGCGTATTCATCTTGTGTCATCCCCGTCATCGTTGATGCTGCGGCTTGAAAACTAATACCGTCGCTAGAAAATATTTTTGCAAGAAAATAAATATTGCCGCCTAGGCTCATCATTCTGTTGTAATCACGTGCTATAACCGCTTCTTTTTGTGCTTCGCTCATTGGCCACTCATCAAGGTAGACTTTCTCACCTGCTTTAAATTTCTTCCGATTTGGCGCTTTCATCAACGACATGCAAAATTGATTTAAGTGAAAACCTAAACGCGCCATATCGGCGTCAAATATAATGGTACCTGGCACCTCTTTGTAAGGTTTATTAATAGCCATATGTATTCCTTATTTCGACCAATACAAACGCATTGGATTATCAATTAATAACTTTTTCTGTAATTCAGCAGTAGGTGCAAAAAGTGGAATCATGTCCACTAATTTACCATCGTCGGGCATGTGGCTTTTCATATTTGGGTGCGGCCAATCAGTGCCCCATAAAACACGGTCAGGAAAACTTTCCACGACTTTACGCGCAAAAGGAACAACGTCTTGGTAGCCTTTATCAGGACCATCAGCAGAGATCCGTTCAGGGCAACTTACTTTAGACCACACATTTTCATTCTCACGCATAAACTGTAAAAACAACGCAAAGTCTTCGCCTTCAACAGGTTTAGTAACATCTGGGCGCCCCATATGGTCAACGACTAATGTCGTTGGCAAACTAGTGAAAAAATCATAAAGCTCGGGCAAATCTTGGCTTTCAAAATAGATAACAATGTGCCAATTACGTTTAACAATACGATCAGCTATACGTTTTAACGAGTCAAATGGCAAGGCATCAACTAGGCGCTTTACAAAATTAAAACGTACACCGCGTACACCTGCAGCATGTAATTTATCAAGCTCGGCTTCGCTAATATCTTCTTTAATAGTTGCAATACCACGTGCTAAACCATTTGATGCTAAAAGCGCATCTACCATCGCATTGTTGTCAGCTCCATGACAGGTTGCTTGCACAATAACATTTCGACTAAATCCTAAGTAATCGCGTAAATCCCAGAGCTGCTGTTTTGATGCATCGCACGGTGTGTATTTACGCTCGGGCGCAAAACCAAACTCATTGCCGGGGCCGAATACATGACAATGCGCATCAACCGCACCTTCGGGTAACTCAAAACCAGGTTTTGATGGCGATTGATGCCAATGAAGCCAATCGGCATCCATTATAAATTTACTCACAAACCCATCCCTTTTAATTTGACGTCCAAGCGTGGGTATACGCGACGCGCATTCTCTTCAAAAATAGCTTTTTTGTCTGCTGCCGATATTTCTAATGTGTCAATGTAACGTTTAGTATCATCAAAATAGTGTCCGGTTTGCGGATCAATACCACGCACAGCCCCAATCATTTCAGAGCCAAATAAAATATTTTTAGTATCAATAACGTCTACTAATAAATCTATGCCTGGTTGATGATAAACGCAGGTATCAAAATATACATTTTTCATAACATGCTCGTTAAGTGGTGGCTGCTTCATCATATCAGCCAATCCACGATAACGCCCCCAATGATAAGGCACCGCTCCACCACCATGGGGTATAATAAACCGTAAATCAGGAAACTCGTTAAACAAGTCACCTTGTAAAAATTGCATGAATGCGGTGGTATCAGCATTCATATAATGCGCGCCCGTCGCATGAAAATTTGGATTACATGAGCCCGATACATGGATCATTGCAGGAACATCGAGCTCAACCATTTTTTCATAAAGTGGAAACCAACTCGGATCGGTTAACGGAGCTGAAGTCCAATGACCACCAGAAGGGTCAGGGTTTAAATTACAACCAACAAATCCTAATTCATTAACACAGCGCTCTAGCTCAGCAACTGAATTTTCAATTGGTACTCCCGGCGATTGTGGTAATTGGCACACTCCTATAAAACGCGTAGGGTATAAGTCAACAACTCGCGCTATTAAATCGTTACAGGCTAAGGTCCATTGTTTTGATACCTCCTCATTACCTACGTGATGAGCCATAGCCGATGCACGAGGTGAAAAAATAGTCATATCTAAGCCGCGTTCATCAAGTAATTTTAACTGATTTTTTTCAATACTTTCGCGAATTTCATCGTCCGAAATATAGGGAACGCCTGGAAGGGCTCTTCCCTCTTCAAATGCTTTAATTTGCGCTGCTCTAAAAAGCTGTAATGACTCTGGCGCTGTTGTGTAATGTCCGTGGCAGTCTATTATCATTGTGTGTCTCCTGCTGAGAGTATTATTGAAACTATCTTTTAGTAGTCGATCAAGCCATTGCTGAGCCGACCATTAATAACCGCGCGGTTCTTAACAGCGCAGAACGATGTATTTTATAAGTGCTCAGTTGAGCGATACCTGATACCTGCATTTCAACAGTAAACTGACCCGTTGGATGCTCAACAACGATATCAAACTCCCCATCAATAAAGTTTTGGTTAGCATGCCTATAGGCTACTGTACCTTTTAAAACACATGCACTTGCTACGCTCACACTGCCTAACACCCCAATAGCCTCATGAACACGGTGGGGTATAAATGTTCGAGTGTTAATTACCCCACCATTTTTTGCAGGGCTTACTAAAGACATTTTTGGAATCGTTTTATTAGTTACATCCCCTAAATTCATCATCTTAGCCGCGATTAAACGAATAGCTTCAATCTTTTGCTTTAAATCGGTATTATCTTCGAGTGTATTAGGCGACTCATCACCCACTAAACCAAACTCGCTAGCATCTAAAATAACCACCGGCATGCCGTTATCAATACAGGTTATTGAATACCCATTAATTTCATCTATGGCATTACCCGTAGGAAAAAGTGCACCACAATTGGCACCCGCTATATCTAGAAAGTCGAGCGTGATAGGCGCTGCTGAACCTGGTACACCGTCGATTACGGCCTCCCCTTTATAGCTTACTTTGCCATTAGGAGTTTGAACGCGTGCCACAGCTGAGGCTGCAGTATTTAGCATATGAATTCGTACATCGGTTGTTTTTTCTTTTGCATTCACTAAGCCCTGCTCAATTGCAAATGGCGCAACACCGGCGAGTAAATTGCCACAATTTTGTGTATCACTCACCACCGCTTTATCAACTACAACTTGTAAAAAAAGGTAATCCACATCAGTATTTGCTCGCATTGATTTTTCAACAATAGCCACTTTACTGGTGAGAGGATGCGCACCACCTAAACCATCAATTTGCCTTGTGTCAGGCGACCCCATTATGTGTAACAGTAATTCATCGCGCTTTGAGGAATCACTCGGAAGATCACTGGCTAAAAAATAAAGCCCTTTAGAGGTACCACCGCGCATAATTGAGCAAGGAATAGCCGCGTGCATTTACTTATCCTCACTTTGCTTTATATAAGTTAAGCCTTTAGCTGCTAAACGCTCGCGCATAGCATATATATCCAAACCTAACTCACCCGAAGCTAAACGCTTTCGCTTGTCTTCTTCGTTAGCAACACGTTTCAGGACTTTTTCATGAACCTCTTCACCACGACTTTGTTCAACAACAACAACGCCGTCATCATCAGCAACAATGATGTCTCCAGGTTTTATATAAGCCCCTGCGCACACAACTGGCACATTGACATTTGCAATGGTTTCTTTAACTGTACCTTGCGCATAAACATCTTTAGACCAAACCGGGAAGCCCATTTCAGTCAGTGTTGCGATATCGCGTACGCCACCATCAATAATTAAACCTTTAACGCCTCGCGCTTGTAATGAAGTTGCCAACAAGTCACCAAAAAAACCGTCAATACACCCGCTCGTAGGTGTAACAACAAGTACATCACCTGGCTGACATTGCTCTACAGCTACATGAATCATCCAGTTGTCGCCAGGAGCCACTTCACATGTTACTGCACTGCCAGCAATACGAGCAGAGCGATAAATAGGCTTCATATAGCTGGCTAATAAGCCAACGCGACCTTGTGCCTCATGTACCGTTGCAACTTCAGCATTTTGGTATTTTTCTAATATCTCTTTATTAGGGCGCGCTATATCTGTAATACACACAGCCATACTATTTACCTTATTTATAATTAAACGCTATTGATGCAATGAGTATATTGAAGTCAGCTATATAAAGAACTTTAAAAAGCTGTCAAAGGACATTAGTTTTTTCTATAGTGGTAGTAATCAAATATTAATGTGTGAGTTAAATAAAAATGAATTTTAACAATAGACATTTGTTAAGCGCCTTGTATATAAGGAACTTAATGTCGTTAAGCAAGGCAGCTAATACTGTTCACTTAACCCAGTCGGCACTCACCCAAGGCATTAAAAAACTTGAAAACGAACTTAATCAAGTCCTATTTATTCGGACCCACTCGGGGATGACACCGACGCCAAGCGGTATATTTTTTCTAAATCGGGTTGAACGTGCATTTGAGTATTTGGATGAATTTTCGAGGGTTATTTTTAATAATAAACATAAGCAAGATGCCTTTAATCGCTCTGTCACTTCAAAGCAATTAGTAGCACTCATACACTTAGTACAAATGAAAAACTACACCGCTGCAGCCAATAAACTTAATTTGTCGCAACCCACCTTACACCGCAGCATCAAAGATTTAGAGCAACTATGTAAAAAGGACCTCGCGGTACGTTCACCCGTGGGTATTGAACCTACTTGGACGGCAAACTTGCTAAATCGTTTTGCAAAGCTGTTTTTCTCTGAATTACGCCAAGGTATTTATGAAATGAGGGAGTTTAATGGACAAATGGATGGTGCTCTAAAAGTAGGTAGCTTACCATTGGCACGCTCAGCTATTGTGCCATTGAGTATTATTGCTTTAAATAATGAATTTCCTGATGCCCAGCTAAGTATTATAGATGGTCCATACCAAGAGCAGCTAGCTAACTTACTTCATGGTGAAATTGACATCATTGTCGGTGCATTACGCATCCCTGCTCAACATAATGATATTGAACAAATTCCATTATTTAAAGATCAACTTTGTGTTGTAGTAAATGCTCAACACCCTTTGGCAAGCCGCCAAACAATATCAACAAAAGAGCTCCAACAACTTGATTGGGTAGCACCTAACAAAAGCACACCCGCGTGGCAGGTTTTTAGTAACATATTTGTTAGCCGAGGTTTACCACCACCAAGCCATGTAATAGAGTGCAGCTCGCAAGTTGCTGCGCGCGGTATTTTATTAAACAGTTCTCGAGCGGCCTTGTTACCAGCCAAGCAAGTTGAAATAGAAGTACAAACAGGAATATTAGCTATCTGCCCGATGACACTGCCCGATACTGACCGTAGTATAGGACTGACGATACGAAAAGACTGGCAGCCTACCCAAATGCAATCGCGTTTTTTAACAATAATTAAAAACAATACGCGCATGCTTTAATCGAGCTAGTTAATATTCGACTGTTGCTTGAATAATGTTGGGGTTGTATTAGTGGCTAACTTAAAAAAACGGCAAAAATACGCGCTATCTTTAAATCCTAAATGAAGCGCTATTTCGTCGATTGTTTGTGTAGTATAGATTAAACGTCGCTTTGCCTCAGTGATCAGACGTTGATGAGCAATTGCTTTGGGAGAATCATTTAATAAACTTTTACAAATACGGTTTAACTTTGAAGTAGATATATGTAGCTTCTCAGCGTAGTCAGGAATAGTCATATGTGAGGTATAATTTAGCTCAATTAAGCTTCTAAAATTAACGACTATTTCTGTTTCTCGACTGCGGGCGTTACTTGCCAAAAGAGTAGTGTTTTTTTGCCTAAAAATATTTAATAATATCAATTTTAGCAATTGCTCAACGGCAATAGGCGCACCTAATTCATTATAATTAATTTCATACATTAGCAGCTCTATGTAGTGCTTTAAATGCACTAAACGTGCTGCATTTTCAAACTCAACCGTTAATGGCTTTAATAACAATTGATTCAGGCTAGTCTCACCATAATTGCTTACTAAAAAACTGTCGTCTATTGAAATTACAAAGCCTTGTGTGCGTGGTTTAAAATGAAAGCCATGTACAACACCAGCCGGAATAATTACCCCCCAATCCCCATTCAGTTGATACTCTCTTTCATCTAACCTCGCAGCCCAAGAGTTATTAAAAACAATTACAATTTGAACTAACTTATTATGACGATGTGGTGATATCTCCCATTTAAGCTCACTGCTTCGATAAGCTATATCTTCAACATGAACAGCACCTGGCTCTTGGCGAATAAACGGCTCTCCGTATAGGTCATAAAATGGAATTTTTTTATTCATCTGCACGTGTACTCAAATTAACTTTGACTCAAAAGTACAACAGATGACATCAATTGTGAATGGTTTAAACATTAACTAATGAGCAATATAAAAGAACACGATGTTTTCAACGAGTATAAAAATGCAATCATTAAAAACTAAAATAGCAATCATTGGCGCAGGGCCCTCTGGATTGTTACTCGGTCAACTTCTAGCTAAAAAGGGGATCGATAACATAATTATAGAGCGCGCATCAGGCGAATATATTTTAGGTCGTATTCGTGCAGGTATTTTAGAACAAGGATTAGTGAGTCTACTAGCAGAAGCTGGTGTAGATGAGCGAATGAAAAAGGAAGGCCACATTCACGATGGCTTTGAAATAGCACATTATGGTCAACGTCATCGAATCGATATAAAGGCACTTACAAATGGCAGCACCGTTATGTGTTACGGGCAAACAGAAGTTACCCGTGATTTAATGCAAGCGCGCCAAAACATAGGGGCAACGACTTATTATGAGTCTAGTGATGTTGCCATTCATGAGCAAAGTTCAAACTCCCCATTTGTAACGTTTACACAAAATGGTATTGAATATAAATTAGACTGTGATTATATTGCTGGATGCGATGGCTTTCATGGCGTTTCTCGACAATCTATCCCTAAAGAAAAACGTAACGAATTTGAACGTATTTATCCTTTTGGCTGGCTTGGGTTACTTAGCGATACTCCCCCCGTTGCTGATGAGCTTATTTACTGTAAAACTAAACGAGGCTTTGCTTTAGCTAGTATGCGCTCTTCAACCCGTTCACGTTATTATTTACAGGTGCCATTAACTGATAAAATTGAAGATTGGTCTGATGATGAATTTTGGACTGAGCTTAAAAAACGCTTACCTGAAGACGTAGCTGAGATGCTGATTACCGGCCCCAGCATTGAAAAAAGTATTGCCCCTCTGCGTAGCTTTGTATGTGAACCAATGCAAGATGGACGCTTATTTTTAGTTGGCGATGCCGCTCACATTGTACCACCTACAGGCGCTAAAGGTCTTAATCTGGCAGCATCTGATGTATCCACCCTCAGCAAATTGCTAGATAAGACATACAATGGTGAGGAACCTGATGCGGTAGCCAAATACTCCGAAATAGCATTAAAAAGAGTATGGCACGCCGAGCGATTCTCATGGTGGATGTCAAACATGCTGCATGAATACGATGATGACAACATGAATGAAAACGAGACTAAAACGCTTGAACGATTCATGGCATCCGACCTTGATTTTCATCTAAATTATGAAGAAGGTAAAAAAGTAATAGCAATCCAATATGTGGGAATGCCATACGAGAAAATTTAAACAAGTTCCCTTAAAATAATAAGCTCATATGATATTAGTAACATGGGCTTTATTTATTAATATATACGATTAGTTAACTAACTTAGTTATATCGTTTAAAAGCTTAACTATCTGATCGTTTTTGATAGCTTACCAAAACTGATTAAATTCAATAATTTCATTCTTTATCGCTGAAAGTAGTGGCAAATTTTGAGTAAAATAAGGTGATGGGTTGCCATATGTAACAAATTTAACCCAAACAACATACATTTAAGTGGCAACATTTTATCTGGAGGTGATTTGCTGCTGAAATTTAACTTTCACAGAATCAAAACAATTGAATTCAAATTGTATAATATGCCTCCTAAACTTTTCCTTTTAAGCTATAAGCTATGTATTTGAATCGTTAAGGCCATGTCTGCTACCCAATAAATACGGCTTACCTAGCTACAATTTTACTGAATCAATGAAATTTTTCGTAATGATCAAAAAGTAAACAGCAACGCTTTGGTCAGGGTTTGCGCCTTGATTTAATGCTATTGTGTGGTATTTGAGTTTAATTTAAATGGCACATATGCAGCTTTTAGCATACTGAATCAGCCTAACAGACGGACCAAATGGTTAATACATTAAAATCTAATATCATGCTTAAAATGCACTAAACATGCTTTGTTTAATTTTTTAATAAACACATATCAACACGCTCTAAAAATATAAATTTTAGTTATGAAAATTTAATATTTATGCCAATAAAAGCCCGTATATATACGGGCTCTATAAATGTTTATTGGCTAATTAGATTGGTTATCTCATTTAAGCGATTCTCAAGTGGGTCTTGTTTTACCTCACTTCCGTTCTCGTTAAATTCAATTATTCTATTATCTTTAGCATTGTAATTAGGCCAAGCAATGCCTTGCTTAGGTGACGGGTTGCTGTATTTAGCAAACCTTACCCATGCAGCGTGCATTGCACTGGCAATTTTAAAATCGTTTTGCGATGTTAACGGATTTTGCGCAAGAGTATTAAATACAAAAGATATTTCAGTGGCATGGTATGCGCCATCAACTTTGCCTTTTAAGTGGCTAGGGACGTAATTAAAACGATAAAGCCATGTAGGCTGTTCACTCATACTCGCTTTGCTTGCAATATAGCGCGCAGGTTCTACAAAACGCTTATCACCGAATATCATAGAGCCTAGCAGTGGATAATTTAACTCCCCATTTTTAGCTAGCACAAATGGCGCATACGCTTTAGTAAACTGAGCTTTATTGTTCACTGATTCGAGCGTTTCTGTGGCTATTGCAATAGCACCTTTCGGATTGTAGTCTTTTAAAAATCCCCACTCAAAATCCGTACTGCCAATAAAAAGTGGAACTTTTGTTTGTAGAGCTTGAGCAAACCCCTCCTCGTCACTTGTTAATACAATAGATGAGTCAATCATAGGCCCGCTGTAAGTAGGCGTATTTGCGTTCATCATATTCAAACCGCTCAATACCTTTTCTGCAGGTAAAGCACGTAGTTTTGCGAGTGCTTTTATATCATTGGTATTAATTCCCACACTTCTAGCAAATTGAATGCCAGCATCCTCAGCTGAAGGGTTACCTTTAGTGCCTTTTTTATTTAAGTATACGACCGTCTCTGTCGAATCACTTCTACCACCCCCTGATTGCACAATCGCTTTGTGAAAAAGCCCTTTAGATTGGGGCGATAACATATGAAAATTCACCGAGCGACCACCAGCTGACTCACCAAAAAGTGTTACATTATCAGCGTCTCCACCAAAATGGGTAATGTTATTTTTAACCCATTTTAGGGCCGCGATTTGATCCATTAAGCCGTAATTTCCAAGCGGTGTATTTTTGCTTTGTTCACTCAACCCAGGATGAGCAAAGAAACCAAAACGCCCTAACCTGTAGTTAAAACTAACAAATACAACGCCCGATTCGGCAAACGACTGACCACTATAAATAGCCGCTGACGAACCACCATTGACAAAGCCTCCACCGTGTATCCACACCATAACTGGGCGCTTTTGAGTGATATCTTGTGCTGGTGCCCATATATTTAAGTAAAGGCAGTCTTCACTCAATGAGCCTTTTAGGGGCGCCGAATCACCAGGAAATGTGGTTTGCATACAGTCAGGGGCATATTGAGTTGCATCAAGCACGTCTCGCCACTGAGTCGCACTTTTAGGTCCCTGCCAGCGTAAATTAGCAATAGGTGCTTGTGCATAAGGGATCCCCAAAAATTTATTAACTGGCATTTTTGTATCTAGTACAGACACCCCTTTAACAAGCCCTAATTGTGTTTTTGCAATCACATTATGTGTGGCTTTTGCTTGCTCATTAAGTTCAGCTGAGTCTTGCCCGTTCGCACAAATACTTATGCTCATAAACATTGCAATGATAAAGCGAATTCGTTTTAAGGTATTCATATTAAATTCCTGAATTAAGCAGGTTGCCTTATTAAGCAATTGCTTATTGATTAATGCAGCCACATGAAAAAGCCGCATTATATAAGTATTACTAACTTGGGTATCTCACACTGAAATAAAAAGAGCACTACTCTGTAGAGCAGGTTTAATTCGCTTTGTATTGGGTTAGCTGAATGTTCAGCTTTTATATCAACTTCGGCTATGTCCATGAGCGGTTATTACTAATTTTTTGTATGTAATCAAGATTTGGCTGCTTTGGTTTTCTTGTAAAGGCCAACTTATATGTATTCTTTTTTAACCTTTAATGGAGTCCCGTAATGTAGGTAATGCTCGGCGAGATATTTCCAAATAGCATGAGAGGATTAGGCTTAGGGGTTGCAGGGCTTGCTCAATGGCTGGCTAATTTTTTAGTCACTATTACCTTTCCCATATTGCTAGCCGCTGGAGGGCTTGTACTCGCATATTCGCTCTATGCATTTTTTGCATTAATATCGGTGCTTTTTGTTATTTATTTAGTAACAGAAACCAAAGGAACGAAACTAGAAAACGTGTAACTTTATCGTCCTAAATAGCTAAATTTAGGACGATAATTTTTTAGTGCCTACCCAACTAATCTATAACCTACCGCTGGCTCAGTTAAGATATGAATAGGGCTTGCAGGGTTTACCTCAAGCTTTTGTCTTAGTTGCGCTACATGTACACGAATATACTCAGGTCTATTAATGTATTGCTCCCCCCATACCTGACTTAAAATAGCATTATGAGTAAGCACTTTATCTTTATTTTGAAATAACATAAGCAAAATTTTATATTCTTTATTAGTGAGCTTTACATCGCTGCTGTTAAGCGTAACTGTGTGCTTATGCGGATCTATAATGATGTTACCGCATTGTAGTGCCAAACTGGGCTGTGTATTTACTCTTAGTAGCACACGCATTCTTGCCAGAAGTTCGTTTGCACTAAAAGGTTTGGTTATATAATCGTTTGCCCCATTATCAAGGGCTGTAACCTTTTCCACCTCGCCATCGCGAGCCGAAAGCACTAATATTGGTATTTGGCTCCATTGTCGTACTTCAAGTAACCAAGCCTGTCCATCCATATCAAGCAAACCCAAATCAAGTAACACTAAGTCAAAGCTTTGCTCACTCATTAATGAAAAACCATCAAGCCCTTTCGCACTAATTGATACGTTATAGCCACTGGCACCTAGTAATGTTTTTAAAAAACTTTGCAATGCAGGTGAGTCTTCTAGCACCAATACATTAATCATTCTTTGCACTCCAGCTAAGTATTGCTGTCGCTACTTGGGTCAGCTCATCAATAGCTAATACAAATTCGCCTTGATGAAACTGAGCAACTACATCGCAAATTACGCTACCAAGACCAACTCCTTCATCCGAACTGCTTGGATGAGTAACTATGAGATTGCTTACGGCTATTTTATAGTGTGTTATATTACCAATTCGTTCAGTATTAAAGTCCACTGTCGCCACTCCATCACCGTAACGTGCCGCGTTTTCGAATATATTCGCAAGCGCGATTTCTAAAAGTGTTATATCACCTATACAACAAGTAGCTTTATCAAATACTAACGCTAAGTTAAAACCACTTAATTGCTGCTGCCTGCGTGCTTTAGCCTCAGTAACAAGTGTATGTACGTTGATAGCTTGCCACGCTAGCTGCTCTCCTATTTTATTTACCCGGCTAAGCTCCATCACTTTATTAAAATGCTGATTTAAGATTTCACTTTGCTCATATATATTTTTTGCTTGTTCTGTAATTGATGCCTTACTTAGCTCAATATTTTCGTCAGCTAACATGCTTGATGAACCCATAATAGTAGCTAAAGGCGTGCGTAGATCATGAGATAAACTACGCAGCAATGCGTTTTTAGCACGTTCTAACTCTGCTTGTACTTTCATCGATGCCGACTGGTTTCTAAGATTTGAGTTTTCGTGGACCTGAAACAACAAAGACAGTGCCGTATCTATAAATGCACGGTTTTCAGGACTAAGTTCGGCATCTGAAATAAAGCCGCCCCATTGTGTGTTTTGTTCGATATTGAAGTACTCTCCATTATCCATTGTATTATTGTTCCAACGAAGTGTAATACCTAGATGGTTTTTAATCGATGTTGTAAATACTTGGCGCTGATCGTTTATATCATCAAGCCCATTAAGCGCCTTAGCTAACTCATATAAACATCGTATATTACTGGCATGTAACTGGGTATCACGAACGTTTTTACTTAGCTCGCCCGCCAATTTGCTTATCATCAAGCCAACTATAAGCATGACAGTAAAAGTGACTAAGTATTCAATTTTTTCGATATGAAATGTAAAGTACGGCAGTACAAAAAACCAGTCGGTACATGCCACACTAACTAACGTTGTAATCCCCGCTAAGGCGGCATTTTGACGCACCGCAACCCATGCTACCCAAAGTAATTGCAACATCACAATGTCGGTGGTCGTTAGCCACTCTCGAACTGGAAAAATAGCCAGCACAATAAAAATAGGCGCAATTGTTGTCAATAAAAGCGGCTTAAGCCATTTATTAATACCCATTTGTGCACTCCCATAAAATTCTCTTTTTATAGGTTACTGCTTTTTAATACGTTGTGTATAAAGTTTTTATAAAGATTTTTGGCTGTAGTGTTAAATGTTTATAAAGCTTAATTGATATGGGGTGACTCTTTTTTAAAATTCCATAGTCTTTGCTATGTAGTATTTTTTAAATAGGAACGCACATGGCACAGTTTGCAGTAATTGGATTAGGTAGTTTTGGTGTTACCGCCTCGCTTGAGCTTGCTAATCAGGGGCATCACGTTTGCGCAGCCGATATAAGCGAAAGCACCATTAACACGTTTGCTAATCAGTTAAATTACACTGTCATTTTAGATGCTAGTGATGAAACACAGCTTGCTCGACTCGACTTAACCAGCTGCCAAGCTGTATTAGTTGCAATTGGTGAAAACATAGAAGCGAGTATTTTATGCGTGCTGCATTTAAAAAACCTTGGTGTTAAACAAATATGGGTTAAGGCGTGCTCTAAAAGTCACCATCAAATTTTAAGTAAACTTGGCGTATCTCGTATTATTCACCCCGAAGAAGAAATGGGGATCAGAGTAGCACATGCACTTAACTACCCTATGGTTAACCAGTACTTTGCGCTTACACAATCTACATTTATTGTTGAGCTTGCCATAGATTTACATTTATCAGGGCGCAATATTGGCTGGCTTCTAAAAGAGCGTAACTCAGATATAAAACCGCTCACCTTACGCCGAGATGATAATTTCAATACAGACCTAACACTCGACACCGAGTTACGCCATGGTGATAGCCTTGTATTACTGGGCTCTAAACATTACCTAACAAAACTCACCAAACGGTTTAAAGCTTTATGATTAACTGGCAAGCACACGTACTTCCAAAGCAATTTAATCGCCGTTTAAAAAATTTCAAAAGGCCTGTTAACCCCCCTTTAATTTTAACTGCTGGTTTTTTTGCTCTCATTATTTTAGGCACTTGCTTATTACTATTACCTTTTGCAAGTGTTGAATCGCTTAGCTTTATTCAAGCTTTTTTTACTGCATCCTCTGCGGTTACAGTTACAGGCTTAGTTGTTATTGATACAGGTACTGCGCTAACCACATTTGGGCAATGTGTTGTTATGGTACTTATTCAAATTGGAGGAATCGGCTTTATGACCGTAGCCGTTATTTCATTTTTAAGTATTGGTAAAAACTTAGGATTAAAACAACGTTTACTTGCAAGCCAAGCATTCGATACAAGCGATTTAAATGGAGTGATCCATGTAGCTAGATGTGTAATAACTTACTCGCTAATAATTCAGACTATAGCATTTTGCTTACTTTTTATTAGCTGGGTAGATGACTATGGTATTGCGGGTAGCGCCTATCAAAGTCTATTTTATACTATTTCGGCTTTTAACAATGCCGGGTTTGCACTCGACAGTAATAGCTTAATGGCTTTTAAAAGTGATGTATCTGTTAATCTTATTATCAGTGCATTATTTATAATCGGTGGCTTAGGGTTTACCGTTTTAATAGATATATATCAACAACGTCGCTGGCATAAATTAGCAACTAATACACGTATTGTATTAATTGCAAGTGCTGTAATAAATTGCAGTGCATTTTTGCTTATTTTTTTATTTGAATATTCAAATCCAGCCACACTTGCCAACCTACCTATTAACGAGCAAGTAATTGCTGCTTGGTTTCAAGCAGTTACACCACGTACTGCAGGCTTTAATACTTTACCTATTAGCCAGCTCAGTTCCGACTCGACATTGCTTACATTGTTATTAATGGTAATAGGTGGCGGTTCGGTAAGTACAGCAAGCGGCATTAAAATAGGAACTTTTGTTATTTTACTACTTGCTATGTATAGTTATTTACGCCAAAAACCACAGGTAACCATATTTAACAGAGAGCTAAGCGACAAACTTGTGATAAAAGCATTGAGTGTTGTAATTTTATACTTATTTACGGCTTTTTTAAGCATCATGATTATGAGTAAAATCGAGCAAGCGTCTCTTTTAGATATTACTTTTGAAGTAATTTCGGCATTGAGCACTGTAGGGCTATCTCGTGATTTTACTAGTAATTTAAGTATGCCAAGCCAGCTAATAATAATTTTACTTATGCTGATTGGCAGAGTAGGTCCACTGACATTTGCTTATTGTTTTGCAAAACCTAAATTACAACCTCTTAAATTTGCTAAAACAACCATACAAATAGGGTAACTATTATTAAGGCCACTTAGCCAGCATAATTTATGTAAGGTACTATTGCGGTGCAAGTTAGAAAATTAATGACTCCTAAATATAACTTTATCTATTAGGAGTCTTTTATAGAAAAATAAAAATGAATATAAGCACTCTTTTTCATTGTAGATATGAAAATAAATAAAATAAGCGCCAAACTATTACAATAGTTTTGGCGCTTATTAAAGGGGTAATATTTACCCTTTCATTTGTTCAAGCTCTTTGCCTTTGGTTTCGTGTAAAAACTTAAATACAAATATTTTTCATGATGTTGATATTGCCCCTGAAGGCAAAACACTACAAGAAAGCCTCGATAACGTAACGCACATAGCTAACATTATCTAAAAAGAAATGCAACGCACTGGTGTAAAGCCACTGTGGGGTACTGCTAACTTGTTCTCAAACAAACGTTTTTGTGCCGGTGGTGCAACAAACCCTAATCCTAATACGTATGCATATGCAGCAGCGCAAGTTAAACATGCAATGGAAATTACGCATCGTTTAGGCGGCGAAAACTACGTACTTTGGGGTGGTCGTGAAGGTTACGACACACTACTAAATAAAGACCTTGCGCAAGAAAGCGAGCAGTACGCACGCTTTTTGAAAATGGTTGTAGAACACAAGAAAAAATTGGTTTTAAAGGCACATTATTAATTGAGCCAAAACCACAAGAGCCAACTAAGCACCAGTACGATTACGATACAGCAACGGTTGCAGGCTTTTTACACAAGCACGGCTTACAAGACGAAATTAAAGTAAACATTGAAGCAAACCACGCAACACTTGCAGGTCATAGCTTCCACCACGAAATTGCCGTTGCTTGCGCTAAAGGTATTATGGGTAGTATTGATGCTAACCGTGGTGATATGCAAAACGGATGGGATACAGATCAATTCCCTAACGATGTAGCTGAGTGAACACTTGTCGTTTACGAAATTTTAAAGAATGGCGGTTTTACAACCTGTGGCTTTAACTTTGATACTAAACTTCGTCGTCAATCGTGTGAACGTGATGATTTATTCATCGGTCACATTGGTGGTATGGATACGATGGCAAAAGCATTACTCAATGCAGCAGCAATGATTGAAGGCGGCGAGCTTTCTGACTTTGTAGAAAAACGTTACGCAGGTTGGAAAGAAGACCTAGGCCAAAGCATTTTAAAAGGTGAACAATCACTTGAGAGCCTTGCTGCGTTAGTACACGAAAACGACATCTATCCTAAGCAAGTTTCTGGCCGACAAGAGCTGCTTGAGAATATTGTTAACCGCTACGTATAAGGACATCGCCTCGGTTTTAAAGCCGAGGCGTACATCATTATGAACTTGTTAGAACAACTCAAAAAAGTAACCACGGTCGTTGCCGACAGTGGCGATGTAGAGTCAATCAAAGCCCTACAACCGGTTGATGCAACAACCAATCCTTCGTTAATTTTACAAGCTGCAAAATTACCTCAATATAAACACTTAAATACGTTTTTCACATATATGTAATTGTTATATCTGATAGTTTTTAAATTGCTCCCACACGGCCTCTGCTACAGGTCCCAACACTTCTCCCCTTTTCTTAATAATGTAATATTTTAGAGGCGTTATATTTTGCACATCACTAAGTGACAGCATTTTCAGAGTATTATTTGCAATACCTTCATCAGCTAAATAACCTGGTAATTTGCCCCAACCCATTGCACTTTCGATAAGCATTTTTTTAGTTGGAAAGTCATTTACATACCATCGTCGCTGACCTTGCTGTACACCCCACTCTATGTTTTTTGAACCAGTGCCTGAGTCCTGCACAATTATTTGGTATTCGTTCAACAAATCAGTGGCTTGCCTTAGGTTTGGATTTCGCTTTAACAACAAAGGGGAAGCTACATTGATTAATGAGCCGCTATTTAACAAATGCTTTTCAATTTTCTCTTCTTGTGCAGAAAATTCCATTATTGGTGTTATACACAGATCGGCACCGCCATCAAGTAAGGCTTCAATTGCACCTGTTATGTACTCTTGCCTGATTATTATTTGAGTTTCAGGGAACTGATTTTGCATATTTTTTAGTAATGGTAAAATACCTTTTAAATTAAATGATGCTTCAATTGCAATCGTTATACTTACCTCGTTCCCCTGTGCTATGTGGTGTGCAACTTGTTTAAGTTGTGCTGCATCATCTAGCAATTTCATAGCCTTATGAAACATAGTTTTTCCTGCACTGGTAAGCTCTAACCGATAACCATTACGACTAAATAAGGCAAAGTTAAGGGTATTTTCTAGTTGCTTAATACCTTGGCTTATAGCTGGTTGAGTTTTGTGTAAAAGAGCACTTGCTTCACTCAATGATCCAACCTGAGCAACAGTAACAAACATACTAAGCTGTTCTAATTTCATAATTTACGCCAAACATGTAAAGCTAAAGTTTATATCTTATAAAAAAACATTCAATATTAATTAATAAGAACTGTGATTATTCTAACGTCAAAAGCTAAGCATCTGCTTAAATCACTCTTATTAAAGTTGGGAATAACATGAGCACAAAAGTAAAAAGAATTTTTATGTATACATCACTAGGATTAACAACACTTGCCTTTATAGCTGCAGGCTCTGCAAAACTAGCAGGAGTTGAGCAAATGCACTTATCTTTTGCACTCATGGGTTTACCTGCTTGGTTTGGCTATTTTATTGGTGCAAGTGAACTTGCAGGTGCTGTTGCTATTTGGATAAAAAAACTAAGCATTATAGCTGCAAGTGGTTTGTTAGTTATTATGGCTGGTGCAACATTTTTTCATGTAGTTTACGACAGTGTTGCCAATGCAATACCTGCCGTTATTTTATGTGCTTTTTTAATTAATATCATAATTAACCGAGTCAATGATATAAACGCCTAGGATAGTAAGTAACCTAGAGCTATTTTAAATACAATGAATAACGATATATTCGCTTCTATCGTTATTCAAACCCTCATTTACAAAATGACAAATGCTTTCGCATCTCTCATTTAGGATAAAGATAACAAACTCGATCTCTAAACAAACAAAGGCTAAGGTTGTTTTATCCATTAAATTTTAATTTTGAGTTCATACCCTGTATTTAATAATTAAATATACGACGTACTAAAGTTTATTACTTGGGCTTTTAATATGCCTAATTAACTAAGGTGTAAAATATGAAAAAAACATTTTTAGGCATTTTCTCGATTACAGTAATAACTTACTTACTGAGCGGCTGCACAACATCAAATAACGGTAATATTACAAAATTGAGTGAAGATAAAATAAGTACTAGATTAAATAAATTACCTTCCTCGCTAACCTCTAGTGATTTGTTCAATACCACTGTTATTGAACCCACTCAGCTATTTGATAACCTTTATTTTGTAGGATATGTCAGCGTAGGTACTTTTGTTATCACTACAACTGAGGGCATTATTTTAATCGATACCATGTGGACCCCGCACGATGCCAAACATGTGATTGTTCCTGGACTAAAAGAGTTAGGCTTAAATCCTGAAGATATTAAATACGTGATAGTTACTCACGGCCACAGCGACCATTATGGTGGCGCTCACTACTTTGAATCACATTATGGCGCTAAAATTTTAATGAGAAAAAATGAGTGGGACTACATCTATAATCCAAATGCACCTGTATTAACTGATCCTTTCGGTAATTTTTCTACCGAAATACCATTACCTAGCACTTACACCCAAGTTATCGATGGTGAAAAAATAAGTTTAGGTAAAACTAATTTAACGGTACTTGCTACACCAGGGCATACGCCTGGTGGGTTGTCTTTGATAATACCTGTTACAGATAATGGCATACCTCATACAGTTGCACTTTGGGGAGGTACCGGTTTACCGGATACTAAAGCAGCAAATCAAACTTATTTGCACTCTTTAAATTATTTTCAAAAAATTGCAAACAAAAACGATGTTGATGGAAGTATCTCAAACCACCCGTTTTCACATGATCTCATTAATCAAATTAATACATTAAAAAATCGTAAATCTGATCAACAAAACCCCGTGGTAACCGGTAATAAGGCATTTAATGAGTACATAGACGATGTATTACGAAATAACGTTCAAAAGAAACTTTCGTCATTTGAGTCAAACTAATATAGCTTTTCACGCACCGGTGTTATCGTGCTAATGTATTTATAATGACGGTATGTGTCGCTTTAAAGCGATACTCATTACTAATATAAAAGCATAGTGCACTTCTTTTTATGAAAGCCCTCAAAAAAATAGTCTGTATAAAAATACAGACTATCAAATGTGGGGTTAATTACTGTTAGTTTGGTTTATTGTTCTACCAAAGTGACCGATACGTCGTCTACATAAAAATCAGCAGTCAGTTCGTTTGACTCCACATAAAGTAAAGCCGCACTTTCCTCGGTTGTTATTGAATGGGTATAAGTGCCAGAAAGCTGTACCCAATCGCCTGCAACTACGTTTGTAACAGTGGTTAGCTCGAGGTATTCAGTGCTCGCATGCTCAATTTGCAGTGTAAGTTTAATTCCTGGCGATACCGCTGTGTTATCGTCAGATAACTTAACCCACGCAGATACATTATAGGTTTTGCCCGCTGTAAATAGGCCTTTTACATCTTTTTGTAACCCATTCCACGTTTCAGCTCGCCCTTGTACTAATGCACCATTATTTCCGCTGTGAGCTTGGGTTGTTTCAAGTGAAATAGTAGCACTGCCTCGTGATTGCCATGAATCAAGACCGGCTTCAAAGTCACCATTAGTTAGCAGCTCTGCGTGTTGTTAAAAGTACGACCGGTGTTGAAAACCTTTATTTAGATCAGTTAGGTGCGTTTGGTAACGTTGACCGCTACCCTGCTAGACGTATTATAACCATTGTTTACTATTCGCTCGTACGCTTTGAAGAAACCAATCTTGTGAGCGGCGACAATGCTTTAGAATGTGAATGGTTTGATGTAAATAACGTTCCCCCTTTAATGTTTGACCACGCCGACATTTTGAAAAGTGGCTTAGATTACTTACGCTATAAAGTAAGGCACGAGCCGATTGGTTTTAGCCTGCTCCCTGAAAAGTTTACCTTGCTTGAGCTACAAGGAATTTACGAGTCGATTTTAAATAAATCACTCGATAAGCCTAACTTTAGACGTAAGTTCCAAAAAATAAACTTACTAATAAACTGCAAAGAAAAACAAATCAACGTAGCTCACCGAGCTGCTACTTTGTACCGTTTTGATATAAACGTATACGAAAAACTAAGAGAGTTTGGTTTTACATTTGAGTTTTAAATAAGCAAATGCATAATTAAATTAATGTTTGGTCTTTAAGGCCAAATAACATATTGCTAATATATATGTGATGTTTATAATTCGTCCGCATTATTAATATAAACTAATCAAAAGGAGCTTTTTTCTTGAAACTTACGCCGCCCTAGGCAACCACTCCCCTTTTTCATCAGCACGTTACGTGCAACCTTAATCGCCGCCTGCGCGAGAATCACTGTTATTTAAATAAAATACTCCCCTATACTTTGGGAAACTAACTAATTAGGTTTATTACATGTTTGATCACGTAAAAAGAGATTGGCTCTCTAATGTTCGTGGCGATGTGCTTGCTGGTATTGTTGTGGCGCTTGCCCTAATACCTGAAGCGATTGCCTTTTCTATTATTGCCGGTGTTGATCCAAAAGTAGGTTTATACGCCTCATTTTGTATTGCGGTTATTATTGCCTTTGTAGGCGGACGTCCTGGCATGATATCGGCGGCCACCGGTGCAATGGCACTGTTAATGGTGACGCTAGTTAAAGACCATGGTTTGGAATACTTACTGGTTGCTACCTTACTCACTGGTGTACTACAAATATTTGCAGGCTTTTTAAAGCTCGGTGAATTAATGCGCTTTGTATCGCGCTCTGTTGTAACAGGGTTTGTAAACGCGCTGGCGATTTTAATATTTATGGCGCAGTTACCTGAGCTGACTAATGTTACTTGGCATGTTTATGCGATGACCGCAGCGGGCTTAGGTATTATTTACTTATTTCCGTATATTCCAACTATTGGCAAAATACTTCCCTCTCCTTTAGTGTGTATTGTTGTTATTACACTGATTTCAATATTTTTGGGTCTTGATATAAGAACCGTTGGCGACATGGGCGAACTACCAGACACTCTACCTATATTTTTATGGCCCGATGTACCGCTAACACTCGAAACACTGCAAATTGTATTACCGTATTCAATTGGTCTTGCTGTTGTGGGCTTACTTGAGTCAATGATGACCGCCACTATTGTTGATGACTTAACTGATACAACGAGCGATCGTAATAAAGAATGTAAGGGCCAAGGTATTGCTAATATTGGCGCAGGCTTATTTGGTGGTATGGCGGGTTGCGCTATGATTGGGCAATCAATTATTAATGTTAAATCGGGTGGTCGCGGCAGGCTTTCTACCTTTATTGCAGGTTTATTTTTAATCATCATGGTGGTGTTTTTAGATGAGTGGCTGCGTTTAATTCCTATGGCAGCATTAGTTGCGGTAATGATTATGGTATCGATTGGTACGTTTTCGTGGACATCTGTTAAGGATTTAAGAAAGAACCCGCTTTCATCAAATGTAGTGATGATTTCCACCGTTATTGTGGTTGTTGCCACGCATAACCTAGCCATTGGCGTTTTAGTTGGTGTGTTGTTAGCTACGTTGTTTTTTGCCAATAAAATTGGTCGCTTTATGGTGGTTAAAACCAAGCATGATGAAAGCAACGATAAAATAACCTATGAAGTAGTTGGCCAAGTGTTTTTTGCCTCAGCTGAGCAATTTATTGCATCGTTCGATTTTAAAAATGCGGTTTCTAACGTGGTAATTGATTTAACCCATGCACATTTTTGGGATATAACTGGTGTATCGTCACTCGACAAGGTGGTTATTAAATTTAGGCGTGAAGGCGCAACGGTTAGTATTATTGGTATGAATAGCGCAACCGAAACTGTAATTGATAAATTTGGTGTGCATAACAACCCTGAAGAAGTCGAAAAACTACTTGGCGGACATTAAGGAGAATGCAATGACTAAAATAATTACCTATGTAGATGGCTCAGCCATTACTAAAAATGTAACCGATGCTGCTATTTGGGCTTCAAAAAAGCTAAATAAACCAATTAGCTTTGTGCATACAATTGAAAAAACGCAGCAAACTAATATCGGCGACTACTCTGGTAGTATTGGGCTTGGTGCACAGTCAACACTTCTTGATGAAATGACTAAGCTTGACGAACAACGCTGCAAAGTAAGTTTAAAAATGGCTGACGAATTATTAAATTCAGTAAGTGAGCATGCTAAATCGGCAGGTGTTACTAATTTTGAACTAATTAAGCGCCACGGTGATTTGCTCGATACCGTTATAGACTTAAAAGACGATACACGCCTTATTGTTATTGGCCAAAATGGTGCTGGACATAGTAATAGCTTCGCGGTGCTGGGCTCACATATAGAAACCTTAGTGCGTAATGCAACACAACCTATTTTGCTTATTCCTGAAACATTTAAACAACCTAAATCATTTCTGATTGCGTATGACGGCCGCGAAACAGCCGACAAAGCGCTACAACAAGTGATTGATGGCGGCTTGTTACATGGTTTGCATTGTCATTTAGTGAGTATTAAAAACAACGAAAAAGACCTTGAAGAAAAATTTGTTAATGCACAGCACAAGCTTATCAGTATGGACTTCGAAGTATCGGCAAGCTTTTTAGAGGGCAATATTTTCGACTCGTTAATGCAATATAAAGAACAAAATAATGTAGAACTAATTGTAATGGGTGCATTTGGGCACTCTAAACTAAGGCAGTTTTTTGTGGGCAGTAACACCATTAAAATGCTCGAGAACAGCGATGTGCCTGTGGTTATTTTAAAATAAATTTAATAACCTGCACCAAAAAGCCTAAAATCACTTAACTGATTTTAGGCTTTTTTGTTTTTGGCTTAGCTTCAAACTTTTCAAATAAAAACTGAATAAACGACGTAACCTTTTGAGCCACAAACTTTCTATGCTGCTCTGGCATAAATGAGCGCACGGCACGTTTGCCAAATGTGGCCATTATTTCTCGTTTACCGAGTTTGTCTTGTACTGCCAGCTCGCCTTCATGAAAAGGGGAAGCATCTATTGAGTTTGTATTTATCATTTTGCTCGTAATTCGTGTGCGTATTTCATGGGTTAAATTTAACTCAATACACAATGAATGATAATGGGTGTTTTATTGACTGATAATGCACAAAACAATGACAATACTTGCACCCTCTTAGTGCCAGGCGCGCACCAACATATAACAAAATAGGTTTTATCCTCACTCTAAAAACACATTAAATACTATTTAAACAATAACTTAAAAAACTGGCTGTATTTTTGCAAACATTCTATCAACAAGCCCGTTTTACTTACGGCAAAAATTTAGGTTGTGAGCACAATAGCTATTAGCAACCATCGGCAAAGAAGCCCGCACACAGTTATGCATATTGCGTATTTGTGGCGGGCTTTTTTGTTATTTGTATCTAAACCGTCACTTTAAGGAATGCCCTATGCAAACCTCGCAAAAAATACTCATTATTGGTAATGGTATGGTCGGACACCACTTTGTTGAGCAAATGCGCCAAAGCGATGCCAACGCAGACATTACCGTACTTTGCGGAGAAGCAAATCTTGCATACGATCGCGTGTACTTATCAAGTGTATTTGATGGCAAAACAGCCGCCGATTTAGCACTTACCACTCACGACAACTACAAACAACTTAATATTAATGTGCATACCAGCCAGTGGGTTGAAGGCATTGATAGAACAGCAAAAATAGTAACCACGCTAACTGGTGAGCAATACCCGTACGATAAGCTTATATTGGCAACAGGTTCATTTCCATTTGTGCCGCCTATAAAAGGTAACGACCAACCTCATTGTTTGGTGTATCGCACATTAGAAGATTTAGAACAAATAAAAGCCAGTGCCGCTGTAAGTAAAAGCGGTGTTGTTATTGGTGGTGGTTTGTTGGGGCTTGAAGCCGCAAACGCCATTAAGCAACTAGGGCTTGATACCCACGTAGTTGAATTTGCACCGCAGCTTATGGCTGTTCAACTTGATGGGCAAGGCGGTACGCTTCTAAAAAATAAAATAGAAGAACTTGGCGTAACGGTACACACATCAAAGGCAACCAGTGAAATAGTAAAAGGCGAAACCAGTCGCTTTAGATTAAATTTTTCGGATGAGTCATTTTTAGAAACAGACCTAATTTTGTTTTCTGCTGGTATTCGCCCGTATGACCAACTCGGCAAAATTGCTGATTTAGAACTCGGTGAGCGCGGCGGTATTATTATTAATAACCAATGCCAAACGTCAGATCCTGATATTTTAGCTATTGGTGAATGTGCCCTGTGGGACAAAAAACTATTTGGCTTAGTAGCGCCGGGTTACAACATGGCGCGCGTTGCAGCGAGCCAATTAAGTGGTGGCGAGCTTGAGTTTTTAGGTGCCGATATGAGCACCAAACTTAAGTTATTAGGCGTAGAAGTAGGCTCAATTGGCGACGCTCATGCAAAAACGCCAGACTGTAAAGAACTTATATACCAAGACGCTATTCGCGGCTGTTATAAAAAAATAATACTAAGTGAAAAAGGCGATAAATTACTGGGCGCTGTACTTGTTGGCGATACCAGCGATTACGATACTTTATTGCAGTACATGCTTAACGATATGGACTTACCAGAAAACCCTGAGTGTTTAATTTTACCGGACAGCGGCGGCGCACCCTCGTTATCGGGCAGTGCCCTACCCGACACAGCCACTATTTGTTCGTGTCACAATGTGAGTAAAGGCGACATTGTAGGTGCCATTGATGGCGGCTCATGCGATTTAGCCTCAGTAAAATCATGTACTAAAGCAGCAAGTGGCTGTGGTGGTTGTGCAGCGTTATTAAAATCAGTTGTTGATAACGAATTAGCAAGCCGCGGTGTTGAAGTAAACAACCATGTATGTGAGCACTTTGCGTATTCACGCCAAGAACTACTGCACATGGTAAAAGTAGAAAGCATTAAAAGCTTTGATGACTTACTAACTAAACACGGTAGCGGTCATGGCTGTGAAATATGTAAACCTGCCATTGCCTCTATTTTAGCTTCAACATGGAACGACTTCATTTTAGAGCCCGCTCATGTTGGCTTACAAGACACTAACGATACGTACCTAGCAAATATGCAAAAAGATGGTTCGTACTCTGTGGTACCGCGTATTGCGGGTGGCGAAATAACACCCGACAAACTCATTGTAATTGGACAAGTAGCCAAAGATTTTAACCTGTACTGCAAAGTAACTGGCGGTCAACGTATTGATTTATTTGGTGCGCGCTTAGAAGAGCTTCCTGTTATTTGGGAGCGACTTATAGAAGCCGGATTTGAGACCGGTCATGCCTATGGTAAGTCTCTTAGAACTGTTAAATCGTGTGTAGGTAGTACGTGGTGTCGTTATGGTGTGCAAGATAGCGTTGGACACGCAATAGAAATTGAAAACCGCTACAAAGGGTTACGCGCACCGCATAAATTTAAAATGGCGGTATCGGGTTGTACCCGCGAATGCGCCGAAGCACAAAGTAAAGATATTGGCATTATAGCCACCGAAAATGGCTGGAACTTATACGTGTGTGGTAATGGCGGTATGCGCCCTCGCCATGCTGATTTATTTGCGACCGATTTAGACACACCAACACTAATTAAATACATTGACCGCGTAATTATGTTTTACATTAAAACGGCTGACAAATTACAGCGTACGTCGGTATGGATGGAAAACCTTGAAGGCGGTTTAGACTACCTTAAAAGCGTAGTAATTGACGACAGCTTAGGCATTTGCGACGAGCTAGAAGCGCAAATGGAATTAATTACACAAACCTATGCGTGTGAATGGAAAAAAGCGATTGAAAGCCCAGATGCTGCCAAACGATTCCGCCAGTTTGTTAATAGCCCCGAAACCGACGACAACATTCTATTTGTGCAAGAGCGTAACCAAATTCGCCCTGCTACAGAAGCCGAAAAACGTGAGCAACGTAATACACAAAACCGTATTCCAGTAATGGAAGTTGAAGAGGAGCAAGCTGATGTCTTGGCATAATATTGGAACAATCGACAACCTAGTGGCAAATAGCGGCGTATGTGCATTAGTTAATAATCAGCAAGTGGCTATTTTTTACATTCCACAAAATCCAACGGCTGTGTTTGCTATTAGTAACTACGACCCAATTGGCAAAGCTAATGTATTATCACGTGGCATTATTGGCTCAATCGACAATAAATTAGTTGTCGCATCGCCTTTATATAAGCAACACTTTTGCCTAGAAACAGGCGAATGTTTAGAAGCAGAAGCAATACACTTACCGGTTTTTAATGCAAAAATTGAAGATGGAAGTGTATTTATAAGCTCTGAACCAAAAGTTACAACAGCTGTGGCTTAAGGGAATAGTATGAGTGTATTGTCTTATTTTTCGGGTATTGAAAACGTGTGGCTAAATAAGCTTGTTACTAAGCTAACAAGCTCAAATAGTCGCAGCGTCAAAAGCGGCAACGTTTATATAATTGGTGCGGGCCCAGGAGACGCAGAGCTAATTACAGTAAAAGCGCAGCGTTTAATTAATACCACCGATGTTGTTTTATACGATTGGTTAGTAAGCGATGATTTATTAAAAACGCTTCCTAAAAAAGCACAGCGAGTATTTGTGGGTAAACGTGCGGGTAAACATTCGATGACCCAAGCTAACATTTGCGAACTACTGGTTAAATACGCACAACAAGGCTTAAACGTAGTGCGTTTAAAAGGCGGCGATCCGAGTATATTTGCACGTATTAACGAAGAAGCCGATGCGCTTAGTGAGCATAATATTAATTTTGCTATTGTTCCGGGTGTGACAACGGCTTGTGCTACGTCCGCTTATACGGGTATTCCGCTCACTGCACGCGATGTAGCGCGTAGTGTTACATTTTTAACAGCGCAGTTTGCCGATCCTAACAAGCAACCTCATTGGCAAAATTACGCGTTTATGCCTGCAAACAACAACCCCACTTTAGTGGTTTATATGGGGCTTTCGCGCTTACAAACGCTAAGCTGCGGTTTGCAATCAGTGGGCTGGCCAAGTAATACACCCATCGCACTAATAGAGAATGCCACTACTACTAAGCAAAAAGTAATTACCAGTACGCTTGAGAAAATAGTAAATGAGCATGCTAAACACAACCTTCAAGGCCCTACCCTAATTATGATTGGTGAAGTAATAAATCATAAAATGGCTATTAGTCCTGAGTTACTAAACAGTGTAAATGTTAACGCATGACGTAAAATGAATAATGCACTTTTCGCGCTTACTACCTCCCCAGGAGTAGGCGCTTTTTTTGTTTTTAATTTGGGTTCAAGTTGTGTGCAATAACATACTTAAATGCACCAAATAAGTTAAAAGTAATGGCAATTTAAATTATAGAAATACAGTGATAAACAAAAATTATACTTTAAGCAATTGTATTAGCTTGATTTTAAATTCAATGATGAAATTTATTAATGATTGGAACAGTGGTTGCACTTTAAAAACAAAAAAGTGTGGAATAATACCAATGGCGACAAGCAATCCTCTCACAAAACAGTTTTTATTAGCGGCTAAATATCAAGAAATACATGCCCTAAAGCAATTACAAAACAGTTGTGCCTCGCTTACTAAATTAGGCGATTTTGTACACCAGTTACAAAAAGAACGTGCAATGAGTAATATATTTTTGGCCTCAAATCGCGAGCGATTCAAAAGCCAATTACAAGAGCAGATCCCTTTAAGCAGCAGCGCACAAACTGATTTTTATGATTCACTTAAGCAAACATTTATAAACGACAACGCCGATACTGGCCATACTCGGTTATTTAATTTAATTACGTATAGCTTGCAAGCACTCGACGCATTACCCGTCTTGCGAAACCAAATAGCACAACAAAATATTAGTGCAGTGCATGCTACTCAGTCATTCACTCAGTTAATTGCTAGTTTACTCAATATTATTTTAGAGGCGGCCGATGGCGCAAGCGATCCCAAAATAACGCGTTTGTTAGTTGCCTTTTTTAATTTTATGCAAGGTAAAGAATACGCAGGACAAGAGCGAGCATGTGGTGCTCAAGCATTTGCAGCGAGTAAATTTACCACTGAGCAAAAACAACAACTCGCGCATTTCGTACAAGAGCAAAACCACAGCTTTGACTTTTTTAATGAGTACGCCGATGCGCACCTTTTAAAATGCTTTGCCACGTTAACAACACATCAGGTGAATAATCAGGTAGACCAACTTAGAAGTTTACTGCAAAAACTCGATGACGAGAATGCTCAACCGCTCTCGCAACTAAGCGAAGTATGGTACGAAGTAACCACTACGCGCATAGATATAATGCACAAAATTGAACAAAATATAGCAGATCAATTAATTGATACCGCAGCAATGCAAATAGCCTGTGCTCAACGTAGTTTAAATACAAATAAGCAAGTACTTAACAATATGGCAGAGCAACACATAGCCCCTACTTTTGGCCAATTAGCCATTAAGCAACCAGAGCCAGAAGTAAACCAAAATATAGCGGCCGATAAGCTCAACAGTAATAAAACTATGTATGATTTAATTATCGAGCAAAGCCAGCATATAAAACAAATAAACCAAGCGTTACTTGACGCTAAAAAAGTTATTAGTGAGCAAAAGGTAATTCACCAAGCCAAGTACATACTTATTGAGCAGTTAAAGCTCACCGAAGAGCAAGCCCATAAACAGCTACAAAAACAAGCAATGGATACGCATAAAACCTTATTTAGCGTAGCGCAAACAATTGTACAAATGAGCGATTAAATATGCTGTTTTTACTTGGGCATGTTGATCTTTAGTAATACCACTACCCTAAATAATAGTTATTTATTAAGTTACAAATTTCACACCCATATTGAGTTTTGCCTTATTTTAAAGTTGATTCATAACCTGCTGACTATAATAAGGTAAAACCCTAATTTGAGGTCTATTTATAATGCAAATTATTCAACGCATTCAAAATAATCAACTACAATAAGTTAATCATTTGTTGCATCTCATTTTAATGAGGTATATTTAATACTGTTGTAGGAGTTTGAATGCCCAATGTAGAGAGTTATATAGAAGGTGTATCATTAATAGATGAGCAGCAATTAACAACTTCTCTTGATAATGACATTCAAACAAACATAAAAAACATTGCTGAGCTAATTTTAAACATTTTTGATGCGAGCTCATTTTCTATTGTTGCTAATCAGCCTTCAGGTGTCGTTGAGCTATATAAATCAGGTTCAGAAATAGCAGTAGCTAAAGAGCAACTAGCTGATGATATTTTTAATGAATCGATTATTGAGCATGACCTTAAAATATTTAGAGTTATATCGCCTATTATATTGCCCTCAAACCTTAAGTTTGGATGGTTGATATTCGAGCGAGCAAGTGATTCACTACTTACAGAAAAAGAAAAATCAATTTTAAATAGTTTACAAAAAAACATTGTAAATCAGTTAGTCCAACGTAAAAACTTATTAGATAAAATAAACAGTGCTAAGTATAATTCAACAATTTGCGAGCAAAACAAAAAAGACGAAACTGAAAAAGATCGCTTAATTAAAAAATTACAAAAAATGAGCGATGAACTTGATGAATTTACCAGTATTGCTTCACACGATCTCAAGTCACCATTAAATGCTATAAAACGTTTATTAGAATGGGTTTATGATGATTGCATAGATTTACTCCCTCAAGAGCACCTAGAAAATTTTCAGCTTGTGTTCAGCAGAGCTAATAGAATGCAAGTACTCCTAGAAGATTTACTAAGCTACTCGAGAATAAATAGCTGTGATTCAACTCGTGCAAACATATCTTTAGAAAGTCTTTACCAAGATATAGAAAAAATTTTAGAAGTTCCACAAGCTGTCACTGTTGATATACACGCCAATAACGAAGTACTCGATATACCACTGATCCCTTTTAAAACTGTTTTTCAAAATCTTATTAGTAATGCAATAAAACATAACAATAAAGAGCACTCGGTTATCGACATTTCACTTATCCCCTCTAATCAATATTACATTATTGAAATAAAAGATAATGGTCCTGGAATTAACCCTAAATATTTTTCACTCATATTTAAGTTATTTCAGACATTGCAATCTCGAGATGATGTTGAAGGGAGCGGCATCGGACTCTGTATTGCCAATAAGCTCATTATTAATTATGGGGGCAAAATTGAAGTAGCCTCCGATGGGGAACTCGGCAGTACATTCACTATTTTTTGGCCCAAAGTTTAACTATGAAATTATCAATTATAAACGAGCATCATGTAGATGCTGCTCTTAGAAGGAACTTATGAATATTTTAATTGTTGATGATGACTTAGTTGATCGCAAATTAATTAAAAAAATGCTTATTTCTGATGGCTCTCATCATCATGACATTACCGAAGTAACGTGCGTACCCGAGGGCTTGAAAGCCATTGAAGACACGCACTTTGATATAATACTACTCGATTATAATATGCCTAAAGAAGATGGCATTGAAATGCTAATTGAAATGCGTGCAAAGCCTAAACTCGGTAACACCGCAATTATAATGATTAGCTCCTCAGAGAACTCAGCTTTGGCTATTGAGTGTATAGAAGCAGGCGCTCAAGACTTTTTACCAAAAGGTGATATAACGAGGGATAGTTTAAATAAAGCACTTATATATGCCAAAAAACGCTTCGAGGCAGAACAACGTATGCACAACAGTTATCTTGCTGTAAAGCATATGGCAGAACGGGATCAGCTTACTGGTTTGTCTAATCGATATCATTTTGAAGAAATACTAAAAGTAATGATAGCTAACAATAAACGTGCTAAAAACTGCGTGGCGTTACTTGCTTTAGATTTAGATAACTTCAAAAATATTAATGATACGCTTGGCCATAGTGTCGGCGACGAAATTTTAATACAAACAGTAGAAAGGATTCATAGTTGCCTGAGGCAAAATGAAGGATTTGCACGCTTAGGAGGCGATGAATTTGCAGTTATAATAGGTGGAATTTGCAATATTAATCAAATAGGTATGATAGCAAATAGAATTTTAGCAGAAGTTTCTAAACCCTTTTTGCATGAAGGTAGAACTTTAAATTGCAGTGTTAGTATAGGAAGTGCTTTATACCCAAATGATGCTACTGAATCTCATGAACTGCTAAAATGTGCTGACATTGCAATGTATCGCTCAAAGCAAAGTGGTAAAAGTAGAATTAGCTTTTACAAAGAGCAATATCAGTACGAATTTAGTCGCCGAGTAGATATCCAAAATAGTATAAAAGAGCATATAGAGGAAAAAAACTTTAGGCTATTTTATCAACCTGTTTATTGTTCAAAAACACAAATAATGACAGGTGTCGAAGCCCTTATCCGTTGGCCAGGTACAACCATTCATTATACTCCTGATGAATTTATTCCTATTGCTGAAGAGTGCCGATTAATAGCCCCTCTTGGAAAATGGATAATTGCGAGCGCTTTAGAGCAGTTATCTTTATGGCAGCAAAGCTATGAAACTCCCTTAACACTATCTATCAATATTTCACCTATTCAGCTACAAAAAGAGATTTTAGAGAGCTATTTATTAGAGACAGTCAAAACATACAACTTAAAAACCAACAGTATTATTCTTGAAATAACAGAAACAGCTTTTATGGAAAATAGTAAAGAAGTGATTGAGATATTAACTTCTTTGTCTAACAAGGGATTTAGGATTGCTTTGGACGATTTTGGTATGGGGTACTCATCCATATCTCATCTAATATCTTACCCTATTGATATAGTAAAATTAGACAAAAGCATGCAGTCGTTGGATGGAGAAAATAATAAGCGATTAAAAATAATCGAGAGTTTATCTTTAATGCTAAAAAAATTAGATTTTTTTGTGGTAGCTGAAGGAATCGAAACGAAAGCCCAACATCAGCTATGTAAAAAACTAAACATAGACTACTTGCAAGGTTTTCTATTTTCAAAACCTATGCCTGCAAACGAGATTAACTTGATACTCGATGACTATTGTAAAAAATCATCCTTAAATAAATAGGTTATTTTGAGCCTCTGTAAAATTGAAGGTTAAATCAGACACCTATATAACTTTAAGCTAAAAACCTTTGGTTTGAGCCACATACTCAAACTAAAGGCTCTTCAATTGGCACAGCCTAATAGGTTAAAACTTAAAATACATGCACATCAGCTGTATTTATCTAAATGCTGACCAATAACAGCCATGACTTTTTCTTTTAACTCTGCTGCCTGAAAACTTCCTTTTACAAGGTAACCTTTTACAAAGTCGTGTGACATTATAATCTTTTTTTCTTCTTCTCTTTCAGATGAGCTAAACATCATAACTACACACGAGCTTATCTCTATCATTTTTCTGAGTTTAGAGAACTTCTCTAAAAATTGAATGCCATTAACTTTTGGCATATTAATGTCTAAAAATATAAGAATTGGAGGAAATCCATCAGGGTACTTTATTCTATTAGATTCATAATTTTCTAAAAATTCTAATGCTTCTTGACCATCTTTTTTTTCAAAAATTGTAAGATCTAACTTGGCTTCTTTTATTAGCCTTTTAAGAATATACCGGTCAACTTCGTTGTCATCGACAATTAATATAGGGGGTTTAATTTTTGTCATATTAGCTTATCCAATGGTATTACTATTTTAAATGTTGTGCCTTTATCAGAGCTTTGCAGTAATATTTCACCGTTTAAGTACTCAATATGTTTTTTAACCAACGCCATCCCTAAACCAGAGCCCGTACTCGTCTGTGCATGAAATCGCTTAAACATATCAAACACTTCACCTTGATGCTTTTGTGGTATTCCCATTCCGTTATCTGTAACAGTAATAAAAAACGTCTCTTGCTCATTGAAAATATCACAGCGGACATAAGGGGAGTCTTTATTTCTGTCGTAATACTTCAACCCGTTTGAAATTAAGTTTTCAATAATTTGAGCAAAACGCGCTTTTTCTGACTTTATAGGTACTGATAGATTAATTGTTGTCTCGAGCTTACAAGGGTTGTCTTTCATAAGCCAAGTGAGTCGCTCTTTCATATCAATAATCAACTGATTAAAATCAATTACATCTCTATCTTCACTACCAATTTCAGCTTTAGCTAATAGTAAAATATCAACAACAAGTGTCTCTAACTTTTCCATTTGTTGATAGATAACCAATGCATTTCGACTTGCCTCTTCAGTATCTCCTGCTTTTATATCTTCAATAACAAAATGCGCTAGGGATTTAGCCCCTGACAACGGTGATTTCAGGTCATGAGAAGCTCGATAAGCAAACTGTGCAAGTTCGTCATTTGCTTGCTGCAGGGAGGCTGTTTGGCTATTTATAATCTCTTTGAGTTCAATACTGTTTTCAATATTTAAAAGATCATTTTTAATCCGCTGCCTGGCCGCGATAACGAGTGCTTTTAATTCACCCGACGTTTTTATATCAAGCTCATCATCTAGGTTAATATTGCTTTCGGGTTTACTTGATAAGAGCAGGGTAAGATTTCGAATAGAGCTGGATATAGTACGAGAAAGGTAACTTATAAAAATAATATTAAAAAAAGATATGACGATAACAAGTGGAATTAACGTCATTAGTATAAACGATACTGTTTTTCTGATTGGTTCTTCAAACATCTCAGAGTGTTTGTTAAAGCTGACAAGTGCAAGATTAAGGTTTAGTAAAAAATCAGCTCTACTGAGCTCACCTTTTTCATACTGAGTAACTGACAGTAGTGTTTTATCCGCAATTTCTATATCTTTTTCACAAATTGTTAAAGTTTTCTCTGTGTTAATAAATTTCATAACAGCATAATTTAATGGATTTATTTCTTCAATACAGTCAATTGGTTGCTGCCTAATTAACAATATATCTGACTCAATGGTATTTATATCTATGGGGAGATCATTTTCTATTTTTTTAACTGACTTAGTAAGTTGATGAGTATATTTTAAGTGAAGAAAATTAAGTTGGTGAAACTTGGCCCCTTTAGCTATTTCAAAAGCTGAGTAAACAGTAATACTTACCTCTGCAGCTGTTAAAATCACAATAAGCATCAGTTTTCTGGAGATATTCATATACGACACCTATTTTAGCTACTAACCCAACAGTTTTTTAATAACACTATAATAATTATAGTATTTATCACATTAGGTATAGCAGGTTTTATCTTTTTTACTAGCTCCTCTATAAATAACAATTTACGCTTAACTTAGTTCATTTTTAATACAAAGCTTCTTTTTAATTTTAGTTTGCCACTCAAGAGCAAGCTCCGGCAATTCGAGTGCTGCTAATAATACACTTTCATAATCTGGATATTTTTTATCAAAAAAAGCCTGGAACAGTTTTTTTACTGATATGTCGTGCGAGGCTTTCTTCTCGATAACAACACTATCACCCGTTTTTGCAACGCCCTGCTCTAGTACCCTAAAATACACGCCAGTGCAGTAATGCTGCGTAAACAGTTTAAGGCTGTTTTTATTATTAAGGGCGATAGCTAATTTAAAACAAGGCACACGAGGCTGGCTTACTTCAAGTAATGCAGTACCAATTCGAATATGGTCACCTATGTGTATATTCGCTTCATCAAGGTCAGAAATCGTGAAGTTTTCGCCAAAGGCACCTACTGCCAAATCATCATTCTCGAGGGTTTGTTTCCAATAATCATAATGATTGTGCGAAAACGCGTAAACCGCTTTATCAACCCCGCCGTGATTAACTAAATCAGCTTGCTCATCCCCTATAATATTTAGCTTTTCAATAACAACAGGTTCGTTAGTTGGCGTTTTGAATATTCCCGTTTTCACCTCTTTACCATTATGAATAAGAGTTTTAATTTTAGAGATATTAGTCGAGATGATTTTCATTGCGATACCAACGGATGAGGAAGTAAAGATTAATTATGCAGGTTTTAAAATTATTATAAATAAATTTAAGCAAAAAAATGACCGCTTAAGACTAAGCAGTCATCTCACAATATACAGTTTTTATTATTCTGCTTGTTTTAAAAAATACGTTTCGGCCAGTCCGTTATGTATTCCAGCTAAGTCTATTTGTATTTCATCGATAAAGTCATGCAACAGACCGTTTTTAAGTACTCGCACGTCTTTATTTTCTAACTCAACAATTGCATCATCAATTGATTTAATAATTTCTGTTGAGTTTGGCAAAGGTAAAACCAATGCTTTTAATTCATTCATACAAAATAAAATAGATCGTGGGAATACTTTGCTGTGCATTACAAATTCTATTACATCTGCACGCTGTACTCTAACGCCCATTTCTTGGCGATACATTTGATAAGCACTTAATGAGCGCAATAAACTGATCCACTGAATATTATCAAACGGCTTCACTTCTTCTTCATTAGTAATTAACGTAGCAGAGCGAATATCTAAAATTCGCGATGTCATGTCTGCGCGCTCTATAATCGAACCAAAGCGGATAAAAACATAGCCCTGATCATGATTAATTGTGGCATCTAACGCCCCAAATATTTGATGGGCTGAATCTATAATCTTTTTTAAATACTCAAAACGCCCGCGCTTTGTTATCCCTTCTTTTTGATTGTCTTTTACATAATAATACAGAGAGTTTATTTCTTCCCATACGTCTCGCGGTATTACATCACGAATTGTACGCGCGCTTTCTCTGGCAGAAGTGATAGAGTTTAAAATTGACGAGCTATTATCACTACCAACAAGTAAATACCTTAATGCTTTTTGCTCAGAAAAATCAGTATGGTTTTCTGAATACGCTTTGCGTACACCAATAATATCAATTAATGGCTCCCAGCCGGTACATACGCCTTTGGGTAAGTCCATCATCAGTAAATTGTTAACGTTGATTAAACGAGCCACATTCTCCGCGCGCTCAATGTATCGAGATACCCAATATAAAGTTTCGCCTACTCTTGATAACATATTATTTAGCCTCTTCGTCAACAATCCAAGTATCTTTACTGCCACCACCTTGTGATGAATTAACCACCAAAGAGCCTTTAACCATAGCAACACGCGTTAATCCACCAGTGGTAACTTGCGTATCTTTACCTGATGATAAAATAAACGGTCTTAAATCGGTATGTCGACCATCTGGTTTATTACCATCAAATGTTGGTACTGTTGATAAATCTAATGTTGGTTGAGCTACCCAATTTCGTGGGTCCGCTTTAATTTGAGCAATACACGCTTCTTGTTCTTTTTTAGTCGATTTAGGACCAATTAATAATCCATATCCGCCAGATTCATTTGCAGGTTTAACAACAAGCTTATCGATATTTTTAATCACATGGTCGCATTCTTTCGGATCTAAACATTTGAACGTTGGGACATTAGCAAGTTTAGCTTCCTCGCCTAAGTAGTACTTAATCATCTCAGGTACATAGGCGTAAACTACTTTGTCATCAGCAACACCTGCGCCTGGTGCATTAACTAAAGCCACATTACCTTTAGACCAAGCACGCATTAATCCAGGAACGCCAAGTTGGGATTCTGGTAAAAAGGCTTCTGGGTCTAAAAATAAATCATCTATACGACGATAAATAACATCAACTCGTTGTAGCCCTGTGATTGTTCTCATGTATACACAGTCATCTTTTTCAACAACTAAGTCCCGTCCTTCTACCAGTTCGCAACCCATTTCTTGGGCAAGGTAACAATGCTCAAAATAAGCGGAGTTAAATACCCCAGGAGTAAGTACCACGACTTCTGGTTTATCTTGTGGACGAGGCGACATTGCCGCTAGCATATCAAATAATTGTGAAGGGTAATCATCAACAGGTAAAATCGATACTTGCTCAAATAATTCAGGGAATACACGCTTCATTACAGAGCGATTTTCAAGCATATAAGATACACCAGAAGGAACACGCAGGTTATCCTCAAGCACATACATTGTACCGCTACCATCGCGTACTAAATCTGAGCCACAAATATGCGCCCATATCTTATTTGGCGGGTTTATTCCCACGCATTGCTCGCGAAAGTTAACTGATTTTTCTAGTAACCCTTTTGGAAAAACACCATCTTTTATTATTTTTTGGTCGTGGTATAAATCATCTATAAAAAGGTTTAGCGCTTCAACACGTTGCTTTAAACCAACCTCTACGCTTTGCCATTCTTTTTTACCAATAGTTCGAGGAATAATATCAAACGGCCAGGCTCTATCAATCATATTACCTTCGTTGTAAACCGTGAAAGTAATACCCATTTCTTTAATTGCTAAATCAGCAACCGCTCTGGCTTTTACTAATTCTTCTGCTGATAAATTAGCAAAAAATTGTGCTAATTGTGTTCCATGCGATCTAACGTTTCCTTGTGCATCAATTAATTCATCAAAGAAACCTTTTGTTTGGTACGCTTTCCAATCAATTTTCATACACTCTTTCACCTTATCCATCATCATATATGACGTAGTTAAACTGCTATTCCATTCGAATCATATCAACCGCTACATCCAGCAATTGGCTACCGCCACCAAATACCACGCCTTTTAAAGGAGTTACGTCAGAAAAGTCTCGCCCTACGGCTAGAGTAATATGCTGATCGCGTGGTAAAACATTATTTGTAGGATCAAAATCAACCCAACCAAAGTTTGGCACAAATACCGCAAACCATGCATGAGTTGCATCAGCACCTTCTAGCTTTTCTTCGCCTTCTGGCGGCATGGTTTCTATGTACCCACTAACGTATCGACCCGCTAACCCCATACTGCGTATGCATGCAAGCGCAAAGTGTGCAAAGTCTTGGCAAACGCCCCTTTTTTGTGCAAAAACAGTACTCAGAGGCGTACTAATCGTTGTAAAACCAGGATCATAATGAAATTCATGAAAAATTCGTGCCATTAAATCTTTGCATGCAGAAATTATATTTTTGTGTGCATCAAACGAAATCAACGCGTATTCCTTAATCCCTATATCTATTGGAATAAGCTGTGAAGGTAGTACAAATTCAGACGTTTTTAATAATTCCGCTGTATTTGGTTTAACCAATAAATCTCGTACTTTTCGCCAAGCAATATCAACGCTCTCTAAATTGCTATTAGCGCCGACTAACAGTTCTACCTCGCTGATCATCGTAACTTTAAGTTTTTTATGCTGTATTGCTATTTCAAACGCTGTTACTTGATTATTAAAATAATCAGTAAATGTTTGTAAGTAAGTCGGTGTCGGTTCAATTTCTACACGACTACTGTGGCATATTTGCCCACGATTTGTTTTTGGCGTTAATCGCGCTTGGTTTTGACACAAACTCACAAAGTCAGAATAGTTGTAAGTAGTTGAATGCTTAATTTTATATTTCACGATTGAGCTTGCTCAATATTAGTCCAGTTCAATTTATTTGCCGTTTGGGTATGAGAAAAATACTGTAGTAATAATACATCACAAAATGTATCTAAGTTCATACGCGTATTATGGTTAAATTCGATTAACTGGTTACGTTGTCCATTTTCACTTTTTTGTAGGTAATCTTTTTCGGTTACATAACAACTTGTTTTAGATAGTAAAATTGCTTTTTCGTGTGCCGCAATTACACCTTGTCTACGTTTTGTGGGTAAATGCTTACACAACTTATTAATTTCCTCTAACTGAAATAATAAAGAACGTGGGTATTCTGCATCTAAAAGTAATAACTCAAGCCCTGTACCAATGGTTTGATACATTCTGTATCGGCGCTTATGGGTAACTAGACTAACTTGGCAGCTAAGCACAGCCTCAAGTAAGCCTAGCTCTTCGGGCTCGTCTAACTCTTTGGTTAATAAAGCCGTGCTTAGTGATGTAATTTGTAAGCTACGCTCTACTCGTCTACCCATTTCGAGTAAAAACCAGCCGTTACTATTTGGCATACAATCTGTGATTGAGCCATTAAAAGCCATAATAGAGCCTATAACTCTATCTAGGCTGCTTTGCATTGCACGCGTTGGAATATTAATATTTACATTTTTAAATATCTTAATTTGCTCATTAATATCATCAATTATTCGGCGACTATCATGGGACAGTAATTCTTGAATTTGCACCGATGCATTCGCAATATATTTTAATGTATTAATAATACTGCCAGCGCATTGCTCGTCTGCAAGCAGTTGAAAAGCGGTTTCTTTCGACAGATTTACATCAATGCCATCTAGTTTTAAATCAGGTTCTACATATGGATAAACAATATATTGCGACTTAATAGCATTTGAAAGCCGTGCAACTATACTTTTTCGTATTGAATCTGGGTAAACAGAAAATTCGGTGTACTTGTCTATAAAAATACGCAATATACGGATGGTGTTTTCGCAGCGCTCTAAGTATCGGCCCAACCAAAAAAGGTGCTCAGCCGTACGGCTCGAAATAACCCCTTCGAGTAGCGTTACATCCATTCTTTTTCTAATTGGCACCGGTGGATTATGCTCGCCTAAATCAACTCTATCGGCTGTATTTATCCATGTATCTTTGATCCAACCAGATATTCTCGGGTTGTTACTTTTTTCGTTCGAAAAACACAGTGCTGAAGGAAGTACTTCTACGCCATTTTCAGTGGTTAATGCATAGCATCTAAACACCACTGGCTTGGAGATTAATTGCCCGTCATGCCAAAATGGTGCACTGCTAAAAGAAGGTTTTTCTTGGAAAAAGTAATTATCGGGTTCTTTGCTAATAAGTAGCTTTATTTCTTGCTCGTCTAACACTCCATCTAACTTGAGTGTAGGGTCTATAGCAGATAGTAGTTCGAGGTTATTCCAATCAACGGCTTGCGCTTCTTTTACACTTAAATAATTTGGCTCACCTAACAACAGGGGTTGTTTTAAAATTTGCTGCGATAACTTTTCTAAGTTGCACTTTATTGAAGGTGACGAGAGCACACCGCTACCAAACGGGTTTAAAACCTTAACCGACCCTTGTCGAACCGATTGTAATAAGCCCGGAATACCATGAAGTGAATATTCAGTTTGCTCTAAAGAGTCAATACAACGATCAGAAACCCAGCGTAAAATGACATTAATTTTACCCAAGCCTTGTAACGATTTTAAACAAACGTCACCACCACGTACGGTTAAGTCGGCGCTTTGTACTAATGTATAGCCAAAGTAGGTAGATAGGAATGCATGCTCGTTGTAGTTAGGGTCATCAATTCCTTGGGTAAGGATTACAATTCGTGGGTCATCCATATAATGGGTATATTCGTTAATACCCTCTTGGAATAAATTTAAAAATTCTTTAATTTGCTGAACATTACATTCGGCAAATTCTTCAGCCATTACACGCCTTGCAATAATACGGCTTTTAATTAATAGCCCTAAGCCTAACGGGCACTGACAATGATCGCTTAATACTTTAAATTCGCCTGTTGGCGTGCGGTAAACATCTAATGCAGTAAAAAAGAGTGTTAATTCGTTACTAGGTAAGCTAAAACCTTCGCGTAAGTAATTAGGGTCTTGAAAAAGCTGCTTTGCAGGAATATGACCATCGACTAATAATGTTTGGTCACCGTAAATATCTTGCTGAATTTTATTTAATAAAAGGGTTCTTTGTTTTATTCCCTCTTCGAGCAATGCCCAATCGGCTTTAGATAACATAAATGGCAATGGGTCGAAGTGCCACTGCTTATTGCTTTCATTTTTAATATTGCCATTTTGTAGCAATTGGCTAATTTCTGTAGCGCGGCTACTAACATCATCTGCTGTTAGACTAGCTAAACGCTTAAATAAAGTATCCCAATGGTCTGGGTTTAAACCACTGTGGTTTGCTAGTTCATCATGTCCATGTGATTTATCAAGGTATAAAGACAACCACTCAGGCAATTCCGGCATCGCGTTATTGTTAATATACAAGCTGAAAGCGCTCCAATTTATAGTAAATAGCCGTGTTCATAATGATGCTTTAAAAATATTTAGTCATTCCACTTTAAATAATTTCAAAGTGGAATGACACAACTATCAATTATTATTTAAAGTTAGGCTGCCGGCGTAAATCCAAGGTATTTGGATAATCAGGATTACTACTTTCTTCATCAGGTACCACGTATTCACTTGAGCTTTGCGCCGACTGAAAACTATGCGTAACCGCCGATGGGCTCCAGCTTGGTTCTGCTGATGCAAGTAAAGATGGTGTATGCCCATGCTCCCAAAATCTTGCGACTCTGCGCCCTTCTGCTTCAAATGCATTAACCGGTAGCGTTTCAGGATTACGCCCACCAGCATGGCTCACATGATATACAAAGCCTCCAACTGAACGTCCTTCCCACGTATCGATTAAATCAAAAACTAATGGTGCATGTACGCCAATAGTTGGGTGAAGCGCTGTAGGTGGTTGCCAAGCTCTGTATCGTATACCCGCGACCATTTCATCTTTTGCTTTACCTTTAACCGGTTTAAGCGGCACTCTTCGACCATTACACGTTACAACATAGCGGTCGCTCATTGTTCCTTGTACTTTTATCTGTACTCTTTCTAATGACGAATCCACATAGCGCGCCGTACCCGACGCACTCGCCTCTTCGCCCAGTACATGCCAAGGCTCGATTGCGGTTCTAAGCTCAAGTGTAACGTTATCAAGTTCTCGCGTACCACATACCGGAAACCTAAATTCAAAAAATGGATTTAACCAACTTAACTGAAATTGAAAACCTGCCTGTTGTAAATCGCGGCTTACTTCAGCTAAATCGTTTTCTACATATTGTGGCAATAAAAACTTATCGTGTAACTCAGTACCCCAACGTATTAATGGCTTGTGGTAAGGTTTTTTCCAAAACCAAGCAAGTAAAGTACGCAACAGCAGCATTTGCACTAAGCTCATTTGTGAATGCGGAGGCATTTCAAAGCCTCTAAATTCTACAATCCCTAAACGACCTGTGGCTGAGTCGGGTGAATAGAGCTTATCTATACAAAACTCTGCTCTGTGCGTATTACCCGTTAAATCCACTAATAAATTACGAAGTAGCCTATCAACTAACCAAGGTTCAGGCACCTCACCTTCGGGCATATGCGAAAAGGCAATTTCTAGCTCGTATAAAACTTCATCACGGGCTTCATCCACTCGCGGTGCTTGGCTTGTAGGACCAATAAAAAGCCCCGAAAATAAATACGATAAACCAGGATGATGCTGCCAATAGGTAATAAAACTTCTTAAAATATCGGGTCTGCGTAAAAATGGGCTTTGCTCAGGTGTTTCGCCACCCAGCGTTACGTGGTTACCACCACCAGTACCAGTATGACGACCATCTGCCATAAACTTATCGGTACCTAATCGGCATTCTTTTGCTAAACCATATAGCGTTGTAGTTCGACTGACTAATTGATCCCACGATGTTGAAGGATGAATATTTACTTCAATAACACCTGGATCTGGCGTTACAGCGTATTTTTCTACGCGGCTATCTTTAGGTGGGCTATAGCCTTCAATAACAAGCGGCATTTTAAGTGCTTTAGCCACACTTTCTATACTACTTATTAAACCCATGTAATGTTCAAAATGACTTGTTGGTGGCATAAATATGTATAAACGCCCCTCTCTCACTTCCATTACAAGGGCAGTTTTAACCATTTCTTTGCCAATAAAGCCTTTTTTAAGCTTTTTAGCTTTGCCAAAGTTTTCAGGAATATCAAACGGGTCGCGGTCAATAATGTTGCCGCTCCACTCAAGGCTGTCTAAGGGCAAGCGATACCCCATTGGGGATTCACCAGGTAATAAGAAACAATTGCCTCGTTTAAACTCCCACGTACACGACTGCCAGCAGTTTTTGCTATCGTTCCATTTTAAAGGGAGAACATAGCCAACTGGCTTTTCTATACCTTTATCCATTTTAGCTAAAAAGCCTTTTCGGCTCATTGCATGGAGAAGTTCTGGTTGATCTGGCTTTATTTCGGTAGGTAATGAGGCTTCTTGCCACATGTGATATAAAATATCTTCATAAGCTGTAGTAAGTGCCTTGGTTTCAAGACCAAGTGAGTCACACAGTTTATCAGCAAACTTTTTAGTATCGGTATGATCAAATTTATAGTCTTTATTAGGATCGGCTAATAGTGCGGCATCTTGCCATAAAGGCTCACCATCTTTGCGCCAATAACATGCGTATTGCCAACGTGGTAATGGCTCACCCGGATACCATTTACCTTGTCCGTAATGAGTAAAGCCACCTTTTGTGTATACTTTATTCATTTCTACAAATAAATTTTGAGCTAATATTCTTTTTTCTTTACCATCGGCATCAGTATTCCACTGAGGATGTTCCATATCGTCAATAGAAATAAACGTAGGTTCGCCGCCCATAGTTAAATGTATGTTTTCTTCATTGTAAACATTGTCAACGTGCTGACCTAAGCGGTTAATTGCCGCCCACTGCGCCTCAGAATACGGCTTAGTAACACGTGGGTCTTCGTGTACACGCGTTACTTTATTATAAAAGCTAAACTCAGATTTACAGTCGTCTATGCCGCCTGTTACCGGCGCTGCCGAGCTTGGCTCTGGCGTACACGCCAATGGAATATGACCTTCACCAGCAAATAAACCCGAGGTAGGATCAAGCCCTATCCAACCTGCACCCGGAATATACACCTCGGTCCATGCATGCAAATCGGTAAAGTCTTCTTCTGGACCGCTTGGGCCATCTAGTGATTTTTGATCTGAGGTTAGCTGTACTAGGTAGCCCGATACAAATCGAGATGCCAACCCTAAATGACGAAACAATTGTACTAACAACCAAGCAGAATCACGACACGAACCTGTTTTTTTACTTATTGTTTCGTTTGCCGTTTGCACACCTGGTTCTAGCCGAATGCCATAACCTACTAATTCATAAATAGCTTGATTAACAGCCACTAAAAAATCAACGCTTCTGAGCGGCTCTTTAGGATTTAAAGATTCAATTAATTCTTTAAATTTTGGACTGGCTTTGCGTTTTTTTAAATAAGGAGTGAGTTCTGACTTTGAAATAGCATCGTAAACAAACGGGAAGTTTTCGGCGTAATCTTCTAAAAAGAAATCAAAAGGATTAATAACCGTTAGTTCGGCGACCAAATCAACTGTAAAACTAAATTCGGTAGTTGGCTTGTTAAACACCACCCTCGCTTGGTAATTACCAAAAGGGTCTTGTTGCCAATTTATATAGTGATCTTCTGGAACTATTTTTAAAGAATAACTTTTAATTTTTGTACGGCTATGTGGCGCTGGACGTAATCGGAATATATGCGGCCCCATATTAACTGACCGGTCGTATTTATACTGAGTATGGTGCGAAATCCCAACTGTAATTGTCATCTATTAATTCCCCTTTAATAATGTATGGCCACAATATAACGCTGAAAATATTATTTGGACTAATTCACTTGTGCAATTTTTATACCAAAAGACTTGCTTAAGTAGTACTGTTCATCCACTCGCGGCTCTTGCACAAAGCAACGTTATGCATAAAGGTTTTGACCTAATTAATAGGAAAAACACACCAATTCAATAAATAGTAAACTTAGTGTAATTTAAACCATCAATTTTAGATTTTTAATGGTGCAGAAAATGCACCAAAATAGTGCTTTAAAATAACTTACGATTAAAGCTAATTAATTTAAAATATTGAAATAAAACAAATAAAGTTAATTTTTCAAAATACTTACTCCATTATTTATAACGCTAAACGGTTATAATTAAAAGTATTTATTTAGAGTTTAAAAATCATTAAAAATAATCATTAAATAGTAAGAAATAGTTCACAATAAAGCTGCTGTTAAAGTAAGTAACGGTGCTATACTAGATCGATTTTTAACCGCTTACGTTACAGTAAAACTAACAATCTCGATGAGATAAAACAAGCAACTTTTAATACATAGATGCTTACTTTAAAGATTAGTTTTGCAGTGGTGTGTTTTAATTTCAAACAAAACAGAACACGTCCAATTTGAAAAACCAGCACACCTCACTAACCTGTTAATTTTTCATTATCATCAATGCTAAAGGTAATGCAGCACTAGGGCGTGTTGTTCTTTGGTGGTTGAATTTGCAGCAGTGTGTTTGGTATTTAAGCAAGGCAGAGTCTATGATGTGTGGTTGTTCCCCATACATAGGCGATAACGCAGCATAAATGCCAAACATGCGCTGCCTCTGGGTTCTTTCTAGGGACGATTGACTCTTTGTTGCTCGGTTTTTACTTAGCCCACTAGGTTACAAACCTCGCGCCGCGATTAAATCGCCCCTAGATTGAACAAATTTCAATCCCAAAAATCAACACGCCCTAGCGTATTTAAGATTTTTTAAATCAACCCAATCTACCTAATAGGATATTCTCTTATGCAAAAGCTAACAGATGTCGGTGAAAACTTAGTTAATGGTATAGCATCTCGTTATAACCTCAGTCACGATGCAGTAATTCACATGTTAGTTAGCGTTAATAACGGCGGTTGCTCAATGGCACAGTTTAATTGCCCAGAACTTGGTGGTTCTGGTCAATGGATGCGTGGCGGAATGACAATGGTTGGCGACATGTTTAACAACGGTTTAAAATCAACCGTTGATAACTTGTGCAACGAACTTGCTAATATATTGAGCAATAACCAAATATTTCCGGTTATTCCTGTAGGATCGCCTGGCAGCAATCAGTGGTGGCCAGGTAATCTAGGCAGCCCATTTAGCAGTGGTGCGCAAAATAATATTCGCTACGCTATATTCCCTAATCGCTTAGCCGTTGAATTAAATGGACAAGTGAGCGTATACGACACGTTAGATCATAATATTGGTGGTGTAAGCCAACAGCAAGGCAATAATACCTCTCTTACATTTAACAGTCAGTGGGGGACAATTAATGTAAATACCCTGCCATTAATTTCAGGGCAAACGCCAACGCCTCCAGAACCACAAAAAGATTTTACGCAGCAAGTAACGCAGCCGAATTTTGCATCGTCAACACCAAACCAAGTTGAAGCACCGGCTAATAATACTGTGGGGCAATACTCGGTAGACGAAACACTTCAAATTATTGAAAAGTTAGCACAACTTCGCGACTCTAATGCGTTGAGTGATGATGAATTTAATATTAAAAAGTCTGAACTTTTAAAAAGGATTTAACCACTATCCTCCAATAGCATAGCGCTAAGTAAAAGTGGTTTATACGGTCTCTTTTTTATTCGGTAACATATGAAAACATTTAAATGTAATTGCACAGATCAACTTATTTTATTTTTTGAAAGCAGCCATTGTTTGGCTTGCGGCAGAACCGTGGGTATTGATGATGAGTTCGACCAAGTTGAACCCTATGAAATTGATGAGCAATCGGGGTTATTTTACAAAGCAGAAGCGCCTGAAGTTTTTTATAAAAAATGTGATAACAACGCTCAGTATCACGTATGCAATGGTATGGTTAATTTAGACACATTTATACCTGTTGCCGATAAAGACGAAGTGCTGTGTTTTTCGTGCCGCTTTAATGAAACGGTGCCCGATTTAAGTATTGTTGAACATATTCCATTATGGAAAAAAATGGAGACAGCAAAACGTCGCGCTTTGTATACATTAAAATCATTATCACTCCCTTTAAATACCACGATTCAAGAACCTGAAAGCGGATTAAGCTTCGATTTTATAGCAGACCGTAACGTAAGCGATCACTTTGTAAGCCCTATTATAGGTCAAGACGTTGTATTTACAGGACACGATTGCGGGCATATCACTATAAACCTAGCTGAAGCAGACGACGTAGCACGCTCTCAAGCTAAAATAGCAATGGGCGAGCGTTACCGTACTTTACTTGGCCATTTTCGCCATGAACTCGGTCATTATTATTTTGATCAACTAATCGCAAATTCATCAAAAAAACATGCTTTATGTAAGCAATATTTTGGTGATGACGAATTAGATTACCAGCAAGCGCTCGATACTCATTACAAGCAAGGCGCGCCAGCTAACTGGCATGAAACCTTTATCAGTGAATACGCTACTATGCACCCTTATGAAGACTGGGCGGAAACATGGGCGCATTACATGCATATTATCGATACTTTAGAAACAGCCAAAAACTTTTCAATTACAGGCTCAACAACGGGTAATGAGTTTGAATTAGATGAAGCAGACGAGCTTAGATTGCCACAAAGTGCATATTACTTTAATTCACAAACATCGATTGATGCTATTTTAGATACTTGGATGGAATTTTCGATCATTCTAAATTCGCTAAATCGCAGCATGGGACTTGCCGATGCCTACCCATTTGTACTTACTCAAGCGGTGCGAACTAAGTTATCTTTCATCCATCATGCTATCCATAACAGGCTCAATTTAATGCCTGATTTACTAACATAAGAAGTAATTAATTGAGTAAGATAGTTTACTGTTTTACTCAGTAAACTATTAAAATAACTGCTAAAGAGACAGAAAACATTAGGGCGTGTTGATCTTTTCAAAGACTATATTCTATTAGTTTTAAATTTAGAATTTTGGGTGCTATAAGCGACAATAAAATAATCACGATATGTAAATGCCCCTAAAACACTTCACTGTAAAATGAGTAAGGCTTAACGTTCCAACTAAGGCAAAAAGTAAATATAGAACGGCTGTAAAAAATGGCTAATAGTAAGAGCGTATAAATTTAATCACTCGTTCTTAATAAGAAACTGAACAATATTTATAAGTCGCTAATAAATAATAAAGTTAAAATTAAAAACACTACAAAAATGGGAGTAAGTATATAAAAAAGAATATTTGATATGATTTTGTGTTCTTCTCTGAAGCTAAGCAAGCTATTGTACTGCGCCCTAAAAAATGGAAAAGTAAAAAAAGATCTAAAAATAAACCATAACACTAAGCTGCAGTGCAATTTTATTTCAAACCAAAACTGTTCTGGCTCAATATTTATAGAGTGACCAGCAGTGCTTTTTCCACCTATAGACCAGCCTGTTATGAGCTCTAACATAATAGCTAAAATTAATAGAGCCGCTACCCAAAGTGCAGCGGACTCTAATGACTCTCTTTTTGAGATAAATTTTGAACGCATCTTTATTCACACATTACATTTATAACTACTTTTGCCACTTGCCCAGCGCTTGTTTGTCGCTTTGTTTAAACTCAACCCAGTTTGATGAGTCTTTAAAGTGCTCTTTTTTCCAAAACGTGGCGTGGTTTTTTAAATAATCCATTATAAATTGTGCGCCTTCGAACGCGGCTTGGCGATGGCGGGACGTTACGCCTACAAATACAATTTGCTCGCCAAGTGCTAAGTAACCAACGCGGTGAATAATAGATATTCGCGCCAGTTGCCAGCGAGTTTGTGCTTGCTCTGCAATAGATTGAAGGAGTTGCTCGGTCATACCAGGGTAGTGTTCAAGCTCAAGTGCAATAACGTTATCGCCACTGCTGAACTCTCTTACCAAACCTGTGAAGGTGACAACAGCGCCATCGCTTTTATTATTACTACAAAGCGTATTATGCTCGTCACCTACATTAAAATCATCGGTTTGTACTTGAATATGTATGCTCATTAGCCACCTGTAACCGGCGGGAAAAAGGCAAGCTCATCCCCTGCTTTCACTATTTCGTCGCTTGATGACATAGTTTGGTTAAGCGCTGCAAGTAGCTCACGCTCTTCCAGCCACGGTTGCCAGTGCGGGTATTGACTCACTAATTTTAATTTAAGCTCTGAAATAGTAAGCGGCTGCGTAATCTCAAGACTTAAATTACTGCACTTTAACCGCTCTTTTAGTTGCCCAAAAAACAATAACTCTACTTTCCCGGCGCTAGATATTGCATCGTTTGGATTAATCGCGTTGCCAACTACCATTTTTGCCCCCTGCTTTTTGAGTAACGCGCATGCCGCTAATTTCCATTAGTGGGTCGGCTGCTTTACACATATCAAACAAAGTAAGGCTAGCCACAGATACCGCTGTTAACGCTTCCATTTCAACCCCCGTTTTACCTGCAAGTTTGCAGTAGCTGGTTATTTTAATTTGGCTGTTTGCTTCATCAAGTTCAAAATCAACAGCGACTTTACTAAGTGCAAGCGGATGACAAAGCGGAATTAAATCAGCGCATTTTTTAGCGCCTTGAATACCTGCAATGCGTGCCACGCCTAACACATCACCCTTTTTGTTTTGATTAAGCATTACTTGTTCAAAGGCAAGCTTGCTCATGCTAATAAATGCTTCAGCTGAGGCATCGCGCAAGGTTACGTCTTTGAGCGATACATCAACCATATTCGCTTGGCCGTTTTCGTCAACGTGACTCAACATACTATTGCTCACGCGATTCACACTTTTTACCAATGGTAATGTGCGGTACAAAGTTACACGGTTTATGCATTGAGTTAAGTTGATCTTTTATTATGCCTGTCCACGCAGTTTTACATGCGCCTGTAGAGCCTGGCATACAAAAAATAACGGTGTTATTAGCAAGTCCTGCCAATGCACGAGATTGAATAGTAGAGTTACCAATTTCGCCGTACGATATGTGCCTAAATAGCTCCCCAAAACCGTCTACGCTTTTATCAAACAGCGGCGCAAATGCCTCTGGTGTTGAATCGCGCTCAGTAAAACCTGTACCGCCAGTCACTAAAATAGCATGAATGGTGTCATCGGCTATCCACTGCGATGCCACTGCACGCATTTGGTAAATGTCATCTTTAACTATGTCTTTATCAGCTAAGTGATGACCAGCTTCAGTTAGCGCTTTAATTAAGTAATGACCAGAAGTATCGGTAATCGCATCGCGTGTATCGCTTACCGTCATTACGGCAATGTTTAATGCTATTTGTGACTCAGTTGTGTGGCTCATAATGTTCTTCTTAATTGATTAATGCTTTGGTCAAAATGCTCATTTACAGCTTTAAATTGCGCCGGCGTATTGGTGTTTATTAATGCATGCGTTTTATTACATAAAAGCGTTTGCACACCAATACTTTGGGTAAACTGTTTTATTGACTTATGACTGTTTGCGTTTGTGAGTATGTGTTTTAAATGATTTTTTACACTGCTTGTATTACGAATATACAGCGGTAGTGGTTCATTTTCAAAGTGCCAAGCATGTATTTGTGACTGATTTAATTGATTGCTCACACTTTGTACTTTATTTGACTGAGAAGCCAGCACAATTGTGCTTAACAAACTACTCGTTAGTAGAGGCATATCTACCGCAGTAATAAGTAAGTCATACTCGGTGGCTATTAATGTTGAGTAAATACCGCCAAGGGGTCCACTATTTGGGTATATATCTTTAACGTACTTTTCTGAAGGATAATCGCTCGAAGAATATTGGCTCGATGATTTAACTGGATTTGTAACGTTGCGGCTTATTAGTATGTTTTTAGCGCCTACGTCTTTTAATAAATCACACGCATTGTGCAATAGCGTTTTATTTTTTAAAACTAAATCGGCTTTGTCTGTGCCCATTCTTGATGACTTACCACCAGCAAGCACAACACCTGTAAAATCTCGCTTAACTTTTACTTCCATATTAACCACCTAACATGGCTAAGTGAGTTGTCGCACCTGTTAAGCGTTTATCTAGCTCATGGCTTATTTCTTTATTGCCCATAGCGGCTTGAATTGCCTTTACGGTCGCTGCAGTATCGTCCTCGTTGAGTAGTTCGCGTAAATCTATACCTTGCTCGGCAAACAAGCATAAGTGTAATTTACCCAGTGCTGACACCCTTAAGCGATTACAACTTTTACAAAAGTCTTTACTGTAAGGCATTATTAAACCAATACGACCATCGTAATCAGGATGACAAAATTCCTCAGCGGGTCCGTTTAATTTCCCCCTAACGACTTGTAACCAACCTTGGTCGAGTAATTGGGCTTTAACCGTTTGCCCACTTAAGTGGTTTTCTTCAAAAAATGTTGCGCCGTCACCGGTTTCCATTAATTCTATAAAGCGCACTGTAACTTTGTGGTGTTTTACCCACGCTAAAAAATCCTTTAATTGGTTTTTATTAAACTGCTTTGCAAGCACTGCATTTATTTTTATATCTTTTATGCCCAGCTCTACCGCGCGTTCTATTCCTTTTAAAATAAGGTTAAGTTTGTCGTGCCCTGTTATGAGTTTAAACATACTTGGATTTAAACTATCAATACTGACATTAAGCGCATCAAGCCCAGCTTCTGCAAATTCATCAATTTTCTTTAATAAATTAAATCCGTTGGTAGTAATGGCTACTTTTTCTATGCCAGATGTGTTTTTACAGAGTTTTATAATATCGGTTACGTCGTTTCGCAAGCACGGTTCGCCACCTGTAATGCGTACTTTTTTAGTACCTAGCTCTGCAAACGCATTTACTAGCGTGCTAATTTCGTTTTTATTTAAAAAATTACGCGGCGTATCGCACTGATACCCGTTTGGTAAACAATAACTACAACTAAAATTACATACATCGGTTATTGAGAGACGCAAATAGTTAAACTGCCGACCAAATTGATCATTAAGCATATGCTTCCTTGTTTGTTTACATTTCAACCGCAACATTAATACTGTTCGCTTTTTGCGTAGCATGTTGCTTAATTAATTGGCTTAATTGCGTTTTACACGAACCACAGTTCGTCCCACATTTAAGTTCAGACCCCAATTGCTCGACTGTGTTTGCACCGTTTTTAATGGCGTTTATAATTGGCTGCTCTCTTACTTTAAAGCAGCTACACACTTGCACGCCTTGAGTAAATTCTTCATCTGGGGTTGCATAAAGCAAAGACTGTAACTGTGTAAAGGTCAGTAATGGCTCTGCAAACAAATGGTTTATCCACTCAAGTGATATTTCTTTTTGCTCATTAGAAATAACACCTACGAACGCTAATTGATCGTTTTGAATACACTGCACATGCATGGCTTTTGCCGTATTCATAGCCGACCACTGCCCTTGTAAACCAGTCAAGGTTTGGCAGTAATACAGTAAATCACTTTGTGGTTCATTAAGCGCCAATTGGTAATTAAAGCAATTGCTTGCATTAACTTTGAGCCAAAAATCACTGTTTATAACAAGTTCGTTTTTAGCAAACAGCTGCATATATTGCACAAAGGGTGCTTTAACTATATTAACAGCACCGTGTTTGCACTCAGCCTGACCAGATAGAGGGTCAACTACCGATTGATACAACCCACTTACTGTTGCGGATGATGCAAATTGCTTATTCCAATGAATAGGCATAAAGCATTCACCTTTTCGCACCGAATCGGTTACTTTGGCATGCGCGGTAACCTGCCCTGTTTGGGCAATCGCGCTTATTAAATCGTTTTGTTTAATTGCTAATTTACTGGCATCAAGCGGATTAATTTCAATGTACGGGCGTGTAATATGCGATGAAAGCGCAGTGCTTTTACCCGTGCGGCTCATCGTATGCCATTGGTCACGTATACGACCCGAGTTCATTACAAACGGATAATCACTTGATGTTTGTTGCACAGGTAATTGCGGCGTTATAGGTATAAAACGCGCCTTTTTATCAGCGGTGCTAAATTGGTTATCTGTAAAAACCTGACCGTTTTTATAAGGCTGATTTTTAACAACAGGCCACATAATGGGTTTTAAGTTATCGTACTGGCTTTTTGTGAGCCCAACTAAACCAGAGAGATTTAATAATCGGCTGCCGTTATTTTCAAAGTCGGTTAATTGTGCCCATTCTTCAAAAATGCCACTTGGGTCTGTAAAATCAAACCCTTCAAAGCCCATTTTTTTAGCGACTTCGCACATAATTTGCCAATCGTTTTTAGCTCCCGAATAAGGCGCTACTAAAGGGCGCTGCCTTGATATTCTGCGCTCTGAGTTAGTTACTGTGCCGTTTTTTTCGCCCCATCCGGTTGATGGAAAAGCAACATCGGCAAACTTTAACGTATCACTTTTTGCAATACAGTCAGATACAACCACCAGCTCGCAGTTCTCTAATGCTTTTTTAATAGCGGCGTTATTGGGCAAGCTCACCATTGGGTTTGTTGCCATTATCCACACTGCTTTTATTTTGCCTGCGGCTATGTCATCAAACATATCAATGGCATTGCTGCCTGCTTTTTTAGCGATAGTTGGCGAGAGCCAAAAACGTTGTACAAGTGATTGATGCGCTTCGTTTTCAATATCTAAATGCGCCGCTAACTGATTAGCCAAACCACCTACTTCGCGCCCGCCCATCGCATTAGGTTGCCCCGTAATCGAAAACGGACCACTGCCTGGCTTAAGTAATTTACCTGAGGCTAAATGTGCATTAATAATGGCGTTGCATTTATCTACACCCGAGCTTGATTGATTTATACCCATTGAATAAAAGCTAATCGCACTTGGGCTGTTAGCAAATAGCGCGTAAAACTCAGTGACTTGCTCAATTGCTATATCGCAAAAGTCGCTAACTGCCTCACAGTTCCACTTTTGTGCCTCTTGCAATGCGCTTTCAAAGCCGTTTGTGTGCTGATCAATAAATTGCGTATCGAGGTGGTTATGCTCATTTAAATAATTAAGCAAGCCGTTATAAAGCGCAGCGTCACTGCCTGGTTTTATATTTAAAAATGTGTCGGCAAGCTCAGCGGTGTCGGTTTTGCGCGGATCAATAACCACCACTTTCATATTTGGGTTAAGCTGCTTTGCACGCTCCATTCGCTGATACAAAACCGGATGAGTCCACGCGGCATTAGAGCCAATTAAAATAAGCAGCTCAGTTTGCTCTAAATCCTCGTAGGTACACGGCACTACGTCTTCACCAAAAGCGCGTTTGTAACCTGCCACAGCAGATGACATACACAGGCGCGAATTTGTATCAATATTGCCTGAGCCTATGTAGCCTTTCATTAATTTATTCGCGATGTAGTAATCCTCAGTAAGTAACTGCCCCGATACATAAAAAGCCACAGCATCGGGTCCGTGCTTTTGTATTACGTCGTTAAATTTATTGGCAACATGGTCGGTGGCTTCATCCCACGTAACGGCTTGGTTATTAATAAGGGGCGATGTTAAGCGATTATCACTGCCTGTTGTGTCGAGCAAATGGGTGCCTTTTACACATAAACGACCAAAGTTTGCGGGATGCTCTCGCATGCCTTCAAGCTTGGTTGGCACATTATTAAAAAGTGAAATATCAACACCGCACCCTACACCACAGTAAGCACATGTTGTTTGTTTTAAACTGGTTTTATTTATAGTTGGTGACGTGTTTGCGGTTGTCATACTGCTCTCTTTTAGTGTGCTTTAATTTATGCAGGCTGTTTTACAGGCTCATTAATAGTAACTACGTTAATAGTGTTACTTGCTTTAGCGAGTGCGCTGTTTATTACGTTTTGAACGAGCTTTTCACACCCTCCACAGCCTGTACTGGCTTTGGTGCTTTGCTGCACACTTGCCAAATCTATGCAGCCTTTAGCGACTGTTTGTTCAATAGTGTGTTTAGTTACTTTATGACAAGCGCAAATAATGGCGTCATCAGGCAAGTCATCGGCGCTTAGCTCTGCTATGTCGCCGGCAAGGGGCATAATGAGCGCTTCGGGAGCGGTGGTAAGTTCAATGTCGTTTAAATGATATTGCAGCAAATTGTCGTAATCGCTGGTATCGCCAACAAGTACCGCGCCAATCAGCTTATTACTTTGTGAGTTAGTGACTATTTTTTTATAAATACCATTGGCTTGGTCTTCAAAGTAATAGCTTATTGCGCCTTCGCTGCGTGCATGTGCATCGCCAATAGAGCCTACTTCAACACCCATTAATTTAAGCTTGGTGCTCATATCGGCACCATTAAATTCATCGGCTTTATTGTCTAAGCCAGTACTTTGCAAAGTACCTTGCTGCGTATCTTGTAAAATATGCCCAACTGCTATTTTAGCCATGGCGTAACCGGGTGCCACTAAGCCAAAAATAAAATTATTCCACAGTGCACATTCACCAATAGCGTATATGTTTTTATCACTCGTTTGGCAGTGGTTATTAATTACAATACCGCCGCGCTCACCTATCTCTAAATTAAACTCGCGGGCTAAATTATCATAAGGGCGAATACCCGCCGAAAATACAATCATGTCTGTTTCAAGGGTTTTGCCACCTTTAAAACACATTTTATAACGGCAACTTTCACCTTCTACTATTTCCTCAGTTGCTACCGCTGTATGTACAGTAACGCCCAAATCCGTAATTTTGTTTTTTAGTAACCGACCGCCACCAGCATCAACTTGTACACCCATAAGTTGCGGTGCAAATTCTATTACGTGAGTATGTAAACCCAATTGCTTTAATGCGTTTGCAGCTTCAAGCCCCAGTAAACCGCCACCAATTACCACGCCTACTTTGCTGCCGTGGGCTGAATTTTTTATTGCGTGTAAATCGTTAATGGTGCGATAAACAAGGCAATGCTCGCGATCTTTACCCGGTATAGGCGGTACAAATGGGAATGAACCTGTAGCAAGCACAAGTTTGTCGTATTCAAACAATTCCCCTTTAGCGGTCGTTACAGTTTGCGTATCACGATTTATATCAACCACTTTAGAATGAGTATGAAAGCGTACTTGCCAATCGTCATAGGTTTTATTACATGTAAGTGCGAGGTCGTCTGCGGTTTTGCCTTTAAAAAAAGAGGATAGTTGTACACGGTCATACGCTAAACGGTCTTCACCGCTAAGTACCGTAATTTCAAATTGCTCATCAGCTTGATTTTGAGAAACTAGCTGCTGCACAAAATGGTGCCCGACCATTCCGTTTCCTACCACTACAACACGCTGCTTGCTTAACATTCACCCACCTTAAAGTGATACCTATTTTAGTAATTGACTAAAATTGAAATCGAATAATTTGTTATAGGTTTGTTATAGCAATATGTAAGCCAAATATATAAGCATTTAAAATCAGCAAGTTGCCTACATTGGTGCAGAGGTGAAAAGCATAAAGTCCCACAAGATGGTGCAATTGCACCATCGTGTGTCGCTATAAATTACAAGTGAATATTAGAAGATAGAGAGGGTTAAAATTTAGCGCTCATCCATACCCACAATTTTTGAGTATCGACTTTATTAGCAGCAGTATCGCCCGCTGAGTAATCAGCGTATTTAACACCCACTGCGTATTGTTTATTAATAGGTTTAACGTATTGTACGTTTAGTTCACTGCCTAAATCGTCAACCCCATTTGATTGCTCATTAGCTTCAAAACTGTGATAAGCCACCAGCCATTTTCCGTCAAACGCTTTACCGTTTAAGCTTATGTAAGTGTCGTCCAAACCTTGTGTGGGTGTATTTAAAAACGTATCTGTCCAACCATTAAATTTATGTAACGTGGCAAGCGGTGTTGCAAACCCGTAATCGCCATTATCAGAGCCAAGTGACTCTATGCCAACTTTTAATGTTACTGTTTTTATGCCCAACCCATTTAAATCGACAGCGCCTTCAAGTGCATAGTAATCGGCATCAAAATCACTCACGCTTGTTGAAGCAGACTGCGTTGCATACTCCGCTTTGTAATAAAATTTTATGTCGTTTAGGGTTTTATTACCGTTAAAAGAAACGCCATAAGTATCTAAACTGTCATCTTGTAGTGCATCGTCACTTAATAAGTAACTGTATAAAACCACTTTACCGTAGTCTGTTTTAAAGCTTGCATTAATTAAATGATCGGACGATTTAATGTCTTTATCGTCAGCAAATATGCGGTTACGCTTATTTAAATAACTGTACTGTAAATTTATGTTATTAAATGCGTAATTAATGGTCGCGGCATCAAAGGTTTGTCTGTCTTGGCGCCAACCTACGTGCCCAACAAAACGCTGCCCATCAAGAGCTATTATTTGGCGCCCTACTTTTAGCGATAGACCATCGCGTACATATTTAACAAAGCCTTGGTCTATCTCAGTGTTTTCTGGGTCTGCAATAACAGAATAATTAGTGTTTTTCCCCACTGTATTGTTGTAATCATCTACGCCCAATAGGCTGCGAGTGTCTTCTACTTCAATAAGTGCTGAAAAACCATTCACCTCGTCTGTTTGATGCGTTAAGCGGGTTCTAAGTGTTAAGCCGCTTGCATCTTTTAGAGCATTTTCTTGATCAACGCTTTCAAAACGCAGTCTAAAATCAAGATCAGTTTGCGCAGCTTGGCTTATTAAAGGCGCAGTGAAGCAACCCAGTATAAAAATAATAGGTAAGTTGTTCTTGTAATTAAGCATTTTGGTTCTCTAAGTTTTAATTATTAATACACATACCAAAGCAATAAATAAACACAGCGAAATACATTTCCACACCATAACTGGATCGCGTTTCATTATTGAACTTTTATTAGCGGTACTTTCTAAATAAGGATTAGGTTTGTTGATATCGTTTATAAACTCAGAAAAAGCTTGGTATCTGAGCTCAGGTTTAGGGGCAAGCGCCTTCATAAGGGCTTGATCTAACCAAAACGGAATATCGGCTCTGTATTTACGAATACTTGTGTAATGCCAATGGCTGTAATCTTTTGGCGCTACGTGGTTAAGTGGCAGTGGTTTATAAGGCAATTTTGAGCACAATAACTCATATGCAATCACGCCAAGTGAAAACAAATCACTTTTAAAATCGGCGTGCATAGTAATAAGTGTTTCGGGTGCGGTGTAGTCGGCAGTGCCTTGCGGGCAATCATCCGCAATTTGTTTAACCGACTCGTCCATAGCCGCAACACTTACTGTGCCGTAATCTATTAGCGTTACTTTACCGTGCGCATCTATCATCACGTTATCGAGTTTTAAATCACGATGTACCATATCGAGTCGCTGAAACGCCCTTAGTGCATGTACTATTTGTTCAATAATACTGCGTACTTGGGTTATTTCTGGGTGCGGCACGTCGTGCTTCCAATCACTGAGTGTTTGCCCGTCCATGTACTCACAAATATGATACAAAAAACGACTCTGCGATTGCGTACTTAGCACTTTCATCACGTTTAAATGGTTTATGCGTTGCCCTACCCAGCCTTCTCTTATAAAGCCTTGAAGGTAGTGCACATCGTCTTCAAAATTAACCGAAGGTGCTTTTAAAACCACTGGCGGTATATCGGGCGCTTGTTGCACTAAATAAATGTGCGAGCGACTACTGGCATGTAATTTACGAATAACCGTGTAGTCATCAATTTTTTGCCCAACATTAAGCGCAGGTGGAATTTTTCGTCGTGTTAGCGAATGGTAAAGTTCATCTAACTTTTGCTCGGCAATATTTTCTACTTTTACCAGTAAACAACTTACGTTGTCGTCACTGCCTCGTGCTAATGCAAGTTCGGTAATTGCTTTAGCTGCATTTTCTAAATTAGTGTACTCGTTAATTAATTTAGCTATATCACTACTTGGGAGCACATCGTGTACGCCATCGCAGGTTAATATATAAATATCGTCTGCTTTTAGGTCAACCTCGTATACATCTATTTCTTGATGAAGTTGCGCGCCAAGAGCACGCGTTAGCGTATCGTTTACTTTGTGATCCCGTGTTATTGCCTCGATTTTATTTCCTCGCAAGCGAGTAATACGCGTATCACCTAAGTGGAATATATAACCCGTTGCCGACTTTAAAATAAGTGCTGTAAAAGTCGTCATCCAATCGGCTTGACGCTGACCTAAGTGATTGTAATTAACCGATTGCGAATAAAGCCACTGATTTAAACTTGCTAACACCTTCGACACCGACTTTTTAACCGCCCAACTTTCGGGGGTATTTAAATACTCATTTATAAAATGAGTAACCGAAAGTTGAGACGCTTGTTTAGCATTTTTTGCTGATGAACACCCATCGGCTAAGCAAGCAATAACGCCTTTAGACTCTTTTTCTTGCGCTTTGGTATTGAGAGCTGCAAACGCATCTTGGTTTTCTGCTTTTAACCCTTTAGCACTGTGCCCGCCAAATGAAACGTTGAGTTCATTTTTTAGCGATTTAGCGTGGAGTGTTTCATCAAACATAGTCAATAATGCCTTAAGTCACTGAAATAAGTTCAACGGTGCCGTCTTCATTTACTTCGGTAATATGGCCATCTGGTTCTCTCATAAAAAACAGTGCAGCTAGACCAAGTAATGCACTACCCGCAATAATGAAAAAGAAAGTTTGATAATCAACAAGTGACAATGCCGTTAAGTACACTACTGCACCTACATTACCGTAAGCACCTGTCATTCCAGCTATTTGCCCAGTTAAACGACGCTTAATTAGCGGTACTGCGGCAAATACAGCGCCTTCACCAGCTTGCACAAAGAACGAACACGCCATAGCCGCAACAACTGCAAGCCATAAAGGCCAAGATGCATCAACCAAGCCCATTACAAAATAACCAACAGCAAGACCCGTTGTAAGTACAATAAGGGTAATACGACGACCTAATTTATCTGAAATCCAACCGCCACCAGGGCGAGATGCTAAGTTCATAAATGCATAAGCAGAGGCTAAAATACCCGCGTAGACCATATCAAGCGCAAATACATCCATAAAAAACAGCGGTAACATAGATACAACCGCAAGTTCAGAACCAAAGGTTGTGAAATATAAAATATTTAAAACAGCCACTTGCTTAAACTCATAACGATGCGACTCAGGTACAGGCTCTTTAAAAATATGACCATTTACATCAAAGGTTTTATACACTTCGTAAATATAAAGCAGAACTAAAAAAGCATACACGGCAAGTACAAAGTTAGCCGAAATTAGGTTAGCACCGGTTGGTGAAAGCTTCCAAGTAAGTAATGCTAGTGCACCATACATAGGGATTTTCATAATAAGAAGTAATACAAAGTCGCCTTTACTGGTTACTTCCATTGCGCCTACTTTTTTAGGCTTAAAGTATGTACCGCCTTTTGGTGTATCGGTTACATTTAAGTACCAAATAATACCAAATATAACGCTTAATACACCCGTTAAACCTACTGCGTAACGCCAACCATCTTCGCCACCAAACATAAGTGCAATAATTGGCAATAACATAGCCGCTGCTGCTGAACCAAAGTTACCCCAGCCGCCATAAATACCTTCTGCTATGCCCAGCTCGTTAGCAGGAAACCATTCACTCACCATACGAATGCCCACAACAAAGCCAGCACCAATAAAGCCTAGCGCAAAACGCGCTATAGCGGCTTGTTCAAATGTGGTTGCCATAGCAAACATAAAACACGGAATACTACAGGTAATAAGTAGCGCGGCATAAACAATCCGGGGACCAAATTTATCGGTCAGCATACCCACCACAACACGGGCAGGAATAGTTAACGCTACATTTAAAATTAGTAATGTTTTAACTTGTGCCATGGTAATACCAAGCGAGCCCGCAATTGCACCTAATAAAGGAGCATGGTTAAACCATACAAAAAATGACACAAAAAAGACCATCCAACTCAGATGTAATACTTTCATTTTTCCTTTAAAGGATATTAAGTTAAATCCAGAACTCGGTTGCATGTTTATTTCCTCGTAAACGTATTATTGTTTTATAAATGCCCCACTCTTTTATATGAGTAGCAGCCCAAACTTTGTTAAATTTTAGTTAACCCAATAGAGCAATTACTGAGCCACTAATTAAAAACCATATATTTCAGTTGGTTATATGCATTTATTATTTTAATGCGTTATAGTTGCACTATATGAGTGAGGGGGTATGGGCTGTTACAGTGCAAATAAAAAGCGTTACTACTTGCTCTAGGATTTAACAAATTGGTATTGTTCAAAAAAAGTATGAGATGTTTAAAAATGCAAAAAGCACCGTTAACGTACCTACAGCAACTACGCTATTCTCGGCACATTATGCTGCCGCAGCTTGATATAGACGGACAAGAGAAGCTATGGCAATCGCATGCATTAATTGTTGGTGTGGGTGGGCTTGGATGTGCGGTAAGTCAATATTTAGCGGCATCAGGCGTTGGCACGCTCACCTTAATTGATAACGATGAAATAGACGTGACCAACCTGCAAAGGCAGATACTGTATAAAGAAAGTGATATTGGTAGCTCAAAATGCAGTGCTGCAAAAAAACAGCTTAACGCACTTAATAGTGAAATAGACATAAACACCATTGAAGCATTTTTTGATGTAAATACCTCTACAGAACAGCTATTTAATAACATTGATATAGTGATTGATTGCTCAGATAATCTAGCAACGCGCAACGCACTTAATAGCACTTGTTTTAAAGCTAAAGTTCCACTTGTGTCTGGCTCTGCAATACGTATGGAAGGACAAGTCGCGTGTTTTACTATGGATGAAAATAGCCATTGTTATGGTTGTTTATCGCAATTTTTTAGTGAACAAACACAAAGCTGCTCCGAATCTGGTGTGCTTTCTCCTATTGTGGGGCTAATAGGCAGTATTCAGGCAACTGAAGCGCTAAAAATGCTTGCTGGTTTGCCAAGTGGCTTAAGCGAGCACTTATTGCTGGTGGATGGTTTAAGCATGGAATTTAATCGTTTTAAAATAGCTAAAAACAGTCAATGTGCAGTGTGCAGCATTTAGTTATTCTAGATTACTGATTGTTGTATAAAGCACATCGCCCACTTTAAAGTCGTTTTTGTCCCACACTCGTCTTGAAGCCAAGCAATACAAAGTTTGCCCATCTACATTAAGCGTTAACTGCCACTTATTATTAATAAGCTCAGCCTGAGTTAATACCGACCTTAAAACATTACTGTGCGTTGTTTGCTCAGGCTTTAACACACTAAGCGACATTTGCTCACTTTCTATAATTAGCTTATTACTGCTATCGACAAGTGCAGGAAGCACAAAAAGCGGTTGCTCACTTTGCTGTAATTGCAGTTGATATAGCCCGTAGTCTTTATCAAATTTAACCACATCGTAATTAATTAAGCTCAGCGGTGTTTGCCTGTCGTTTGCGTAAATAGCCTTTGCAACGTGCGCACTTGCACCTTGGTTTATCACCTTACCTTTATCAAGCTGAATAAGGGTATCGCAGCAAAATAGCAGCTCTTTTAATGAGTGACTTACTATTATAAATTTAATATTAAACTTAACGGCTAACTCATTGAGTTTAGTGAGCGTTTTAAAACGCAATGACCAATCAAGCGCACTAAAAGGCTCATCAAGCATTATAAATTTTTGACCGGCAAGCAAAGTGCGCGCAAATACTACACGCTGGCGCTCGCCACCCGATAAGCTTTGTACATCACGATTTAGTAAATCTTGTAATTCAAGTGTTTTAACAACGTATTGAAGCGTTAAGCTGGTTTGCTTATTTTCGCAGTGTTTTTGTGTAAACGCTAAATTACCTGCCACATCTAAATGAGGAAACAACGGGCACGATTGCAACTGAAGCGTTATACCGCGTTTATCACTTGGCAACTCATGCACTGGCTGATTATTAATATGAACACTTTTTGCAGGCTCTAAACCACTAATACAACGCAGTAATGTTGACTTACCGGAGCCTGAAGGACCGTAAACACCCAATACATTAAACGACTCAAGCTCAAGGTTTATATCTAAATCAAAATTATTGAGTGCTTTAAAAAGGCTTAACTTAATCATGTTATTGCTTAACCCCTACAATGCTTTTATTAAACTTAAATAACAGCACTAAACAGGCAAACGAAATAGCCAGTAAAATAAGTGAAAGCTGATGCGCCGCCGTATAATTTAACGATTCAACATGGTCATAAAGCGCAATAGACACCACCTGTGTTTGCCCCTGAATATTACCGCCAATCATTAATACCAAACCAAATTCACCCAATGTATGCGCAAAGCCTAAAGCAAATGCGCTACCAATACTGGGTTTTAAAAGCGGAATAATTAAATGCACAAAGCGTTTAAATGGGCTTAATCCAAGCGCAATGGCAGCTTCGTTATAGGTTTGATTAATATGCTTAAACCCAGCCACAAGCGGCTGCATTACAAAAGGCAGCGAATAAAAAAGCGAGCCAATAACCACGCCCTGAAAACTAAACGCAAGCTGCGTACCCGTTAGCCAAAACCAAAACTGCCCAAAAGCGTGATCAGGCGAAAACAAAACAAGTAAATAAAACCCTAACAACGTAGGCGGTAGCACTAAAGGCATTGCAATTAATGCCTCTAAAAATGGTTTAAATTTACCGTTATAGCCAGCGAGCTTGTAAGCCAGAGGAATACAAAAAATAAGAAGAAGTACTGCGGTTATAAAGGCAAGTTTTATAGTTAACCACAGCGCGGTTAAATCACTTTGAAGCATTGTTGTCCTTTATTCTGTAACCTAATTCAATTAACTGCTGCTGCGTAGCTTCTGCCATTAAAAATTGCATAAGTTGCTTAGCGCTAGCATGTTTTTTAGTCGAGCTAATAATAACGCCTTGTTGAATTATATCGGGATATTGATTGGTAGGCAGCACGGTATAATCTAAATATTTTTGATCTTGCGTGTTACGGTAAGCCGCCTTTAGGGATGAAACAGCCACCAGCCCTACTCCTACATTACCACTTTGCACAAACTGAAACGCATGCGTAATATTATTCCCGTACACATAATTTATTGGTTTTTTAAAATGGTTATTCGCGTAGTGCTCTGAGGCACGTCCGTATGGTGAAAAACGCGGATTAGCAATGGCTACTTTATCATTTACTTTTTCAGCTTTGGGTTGCCACAAAGCAAGTTCGCCTAACGCGTAAGTGATTAAGCTGCTTTGCTCGGCATAGCCTTCTTTAATAAGTGATTGTGGGCGAAAATCGTCGGCCGATAAAAACACATCAAATGGCGCGCCATGCACTATTTGCGAATATAAAACACCGCTAGAAGCGGCTGATATTTTTACGTCAACATTAGGTAATGGGGATTTTTTTAGTAGGGTTTCCAATACAGTTTTAAAATTACTCGCTACGGCTACTTGCAGCGTTTCTTTTGCGTTTACGCTGCACGAAAGCATGCATATCACACACAAAAAATAACCCAACCATGTATTGTAAAGCTTTGACATTATAAGTATTGTTTCAAAATAAAATGATTTAAGTAAGCAATATATATGAACGATGTTTGCAATGCACCCGGTTTATTACCAATTGAAACTGCAATACAAAATATACTTGGCACAATAACGCCTGTTAAAGACGTTGAAACCATTTCTATAATGCAAAGTGTTGATCGCGTTTTAGCAAGCGATGTTAAGTCAACTATAAACGTACCTGCTCATAACAACTCTGCAATGGATGGCTATGCGCTGTGTATTTCAGATAAAAGCTTAACCTACACACAAGTAGGTAGTGTGTTTGCGGGGCAAATTTTTGAAGGAACACTTACCCCTGGTCAATGCGTAAGAATAATGACCGGCGCCGCCATTGCACCTGGCGCTAACGGCGTTGTAATGCAAGAAAACGCCTCGGTAGATGGCGATAAAATTACGTTTACCGCGCAACCAGAGCTAAATGAAAACGTACGTTTTGCTGGCGAAGATATTGCAATAGACGATGTTATTTTAAAAGCAGGCGATAAATTAAAAGCCGTTGATGTGGGATTACTTGCATCTTTAGGGATTGCCAATATAGACGTGGTAAGAACCTTAAAAATAGCCGTGCTTTCTACAGGCGATGAGCTAATTGAACCTGGTCAGCCTCTTAAACAAGGCGCTATTTTTGAAAGCAACCGCGCTGTTATTATTAGTGCGCTGCAACAAAAAAATATAGACGTGATCGATTTAGGAATAATCCCTGATGACAAAGAACTCATCACTAATGCATTTTTGAAAGCGAACGAACTTGCCGATGCCGTAATAAGCTCAGGCGGTGTATCGGTTGGTGAAGCCGACTTTACTAAAGAAGTGCTCAACGAAATTGGCGAAATTCACTTTTGGAAAATAGCCATGAAACCAGGTAAACCTTTTGCCTTTGGTAAACTAGCTAACAGTTACTTTTTTGGCTTGCCAGGTAACCCTGTGTCGGCTGCTGTTACGTTTAATCAGTTAGTAGAGCCTGCACTGCAAAAGCTGTCGGGGCTTGGTGAAGTAAATCCTAAAATGCGCTTTAACGCGGTTACTACATCCGTTATTAAAAAGCGCCCTGGCAGAGCTGACTTTCAACGCGGTACTGCAACAATTAACGAGCAAGGTGACTTAGTGGTTGCCCCGTTTAATAAACAGGGTTCGGGTGTACTTTCGTCGCTTAGTAAAGCTAACTGCCTAATTGTAGTGCCAGCACAAAGCGGCAATATCGAAAAAGGTGCAACAGTAAGTATTGAGTTGCTATAAAGCCTAAAGTGCTACAGCTAACTGTATAATTTAGCTGTAGCACTGCTGCAAACCTTAAAATATTTTTATATTTAATGTTTGAATTAAACAATTTAACTTTTCGCTACGCCCTACAAACTCTTCTTTATTTAATCTATTAACGCACTTCAGCGCGTTTTTAGTCGCAAAGTATCTATCATAACTTAGGCTTCTTTCGCATTTAACACTATACGTTGAAGGCCAAGAGCCACCTGCCCCGGTTGCTATGCCAACAACGTTACATGTAGCGTCTATATACTGCTCCCATGCTTTTATTTGTGCTTTAACTGCATCAACTTGGTAATCATCAGTTAGTTGCGGGTAAATTTCATCCATCATTTTACTAATTTTAGTTTTGTATCTATTGCCTTCTAAATTATAAATATTGCCAGTATGCATTGCACCGCCTTCTGGCCAACCATCAGCGCTTTGTGCAAATGCGCCAAATGATGAAATAGCAAAAGCAAACCCAATAATAATTTTATTCATTTTAAATCTCTTTAATACCAATCTGCTTATATATGGGGTCTATTTAACGTTAAGAAAATTACGCTAGAACTAGGCAAAAATTTTTGTATCTAGTTGTTCTAAATAAAAAATTTTTAACGACGTTATAGTGCAATTTAATTCGTTAAATTGATCAAAGAT
>NZ_JACJEO010000016.1:0-127146 GCF_014164115.1 Pseudoalteromonas sp. SG45-2 | reverse complement strand
CGCGTGACCATGTTGGTCATACATTTGGCGTTTTTGAGGATCAGTTAAAATCTCGTAAGCTTCTTTAACTTCTTTAAATTTAGTTTCAAGCTCTTTATCGCCTGCGGTACGATCTGGATGATATTTCATCGCTAAGCGTTTATACGCTTTTTTTATGTCTCGCTCACTCGCATCTTTGCTTACGCCGAGGGCTTCGTAATAATCGCGTTTGGACATATCTATCACACTACTCTTTTCTGTTTGCAGCGTGAGCTGCTGGATAAACCGATAAATCGCATCGATTTATCATTGAATTTTCAAACCTTAAATACACGCAAAAGGCGCGACAAGCTATTGCTCGCGCGCCTCAATTGTTCATCCTAACCTAAACACTCGATTGAGTTAAGTGTTTTTGGCTAGCGAGAAGCGTTAGCAACAATTACTTGTCGTCTTTCACTTCTTCGAACTCTGCATCAACAACGTCGTCGTCTTGCTTAGCTGATTGCTGTTGCTCGCCTGCATCTGCTGAACCTTGCTGTGCTTTCGCTTGTGCAATTTCCATTAGTTTTTGAGACTTTTCAGCAAGAGCTTGAGTTTTAGCTTCAATCTCTTCTTTGTTGTCGCTCTTAATAGCAGCTTCTAAATCTACAACAGCCGCTTCAATCGCTTCTTTGTCTTCGCTTGGTAATGCATCGCCAGCTTCTTCAATTTGCTTACGAGTACCGTGTACTAGAGCATCAGCTTGGTTACGAGCAGCTACAAGTTCTTCAAACTTTTTATCGTCTTCAGCATGTGCTTCTGCATCACGAACCATTTTTTCAACTTCTTCATCGCTTAGGCCTGAAGATGCTTGAATTGTGATTTTTTGCTCTTTACCTGTATCTTTATCTTTTGCAGATACATGTAAGATACCATCGGCATCAACATCGAATGTTACTTCGATTTGCGGTGTACCACGTTGTGCTGGGCGAATACCTTCTAGGTTAAATTGACCTAGAGATTTATTGTCGCTTGAACGTTTACGCTCACCTTGTAACACGTGAATTGTTACAGCAGATTGGTTATCTTCAGCTGTTGAGAATGTTTGCGATTTCTTAGTAGGAATCGTCGTGTTTTTCTCAATTAATGCTGTCATTACTGAACCCATTGTCTCAATACCAAGAGATAATGGAGAAACGTCTAGTAATAGTACATCTTTTACGTCACCAGCAAGTACACCACCTTGAATCGCTGCGCCTACTGCAACTGCTTCATCAGGGTTTACGTCTTTACGTGGTTCTTTACCGAAGAAATCAGCAACTGTTTTTTGTACTAAAGGCATACGTGTTTGGCCACCAACAAGAATAATATCGTTGATGTCGCTTACTGATAAATCAGCATCAGCAAGTGCACGTTTAAGTGGCTCTAGAGATTTAGTTACTAAATCTTCAACTAGTGATTCAAGCTTAGCACGTGTTAGTTTCACGTTCATGTGCTTAGGACCTGTTGCATCAGCAGTTACATACGGAAGGTTTACTTCAGTTGATTGTGCAGATGACAGTTCAATTTTTGCTTTTTCAGCAGCTTCTTTAACACGTTGCATTGCAAGAGGATCAGTTTTTAAGTCTAAACCTTGATCTTTCTTGAATTCAGCTACTAAGTAGTTGATTACACGGTTATCGAAATCTTCACCACCTAAGTGAGTATCACCGTTTGTAGCAAGTACTTCAAACGTGTGCTCGCCTTCAACTTCATCAATTTCAATGATTGATAAATCGAAAGTACCGCCACCTAAGTCATATACTGCAACGATGTTTTCGCCACGGTTTTTATCCATACCGTAAGCAAGTGCCGCAGCAGTTGGCTCATTGATAATACGTTTAACTTCAAGACCCGCAATACGACCAGCATCTTTCGTTGCTTGACGTTGTGAATCGTTAAAGTATGCAGGTACTGTGATTACAGCTTCAGTTACTTCTTCACCTAAGAAGTCCTCTGCCGTTTTCTTCATTTTTTTCAGTACTTCAGCAGAAATTTGTGGTGCAGCGCGTTTTTCGCCACCCGCTTCTACCCATGCATCGCCGTTATCAGCTTTGATGATTTTAAACGGCATAATGCCGATATCGCGTTGTACTTCTTCGTCTTCAAAACGACGACCAATTAAACGCTTGATTGCAAATAATGTGTTTGTCGGGTTAGTAACCGCTTGACGCTTAGCAGATTGACCTACTAATGTTTCGCCGTCTTGCGTGTAAGCAATAATAGACGGGGTTGTGCGATCGCCTTCCGCGTTTTCAATAACACGTGCTTTGCCACCATCAAGTACTGCAACACAAGAGTTTGTAGTACCTAAATCGATTCCAATAATTTTACCCATGAAACTTCTCCAACTTCAATATTCGTTAATACGTTCGATGACATAGTAAATAGGGATGCGCCAAACTTATTTCAACTGTAAAAATGAAAAAAAATCCAATTTTTGTGATTTATTTACAAAATAACCCTAATAATTGTAAGGAATGGTGATTTTTGCACCGCCAGAGACGTTTTTAATTACTGGTCTGACTAGTTTGGTTGTGTTATAAATTTATTAAATCGCACTATAAAAGGACATCTTCATGCATTTTGAACAATTACTTCTCCAAGCTGCAAAAATTGGAAGTTCAGACAATACCGAACAATTAACTAGCACAATGCAATTTCCAGAAAACTGGTGCCAAGGCAGAACTGCTTTTGGTGGGCTCTCAGCCGCACTGTTGTATCAAGCTATCAGAGGAAAAGTATCCAATGATCGTCGCCTACTCTCACTCAGTACAAATTTTGTAGGGCCATTACTAGCTGATACTCCTTTTTCGTTATCGGTAGAAATATTACGACAAGGTAAAAGCAGCACACAGGTACTCGCCAAAGCCATTCAAAATGAACAAGTGTGTGTAATTGTACAAGCGTGTTTTGCTAAAAGTAGAGAGTCGGGTGTAAATGTGCCTGTTTCAAAGTCTTTAGGGTTAAAACCGGTAGACGAGCGCCATACTCTACCTTTTATTAAAGGCCAGATGCCTGAATTTTTTCAACATGTTGATTTATGCCCTCAACAAGGTGCCATGCCATTTAGCAGCGCAGAAACGTCTCACTTAGGGGGATGGATGCGCTTTAAACATACGCCCGAACAAATAACTGAAGCGCATGTAATTGCATTAACAGATGCATGGCCACCTACGTTATTACAAATGTTTAAACAACCCGCTCCAGCTAGTAGCATGTCATGGTATTTAGAGTTTGTACAAGAGCCAAACTTATCACCTGGCGAATGGCTTGGCTTTGAAGCAATCACTCATCACTCAAAAGATGGTTACGGTTTAGAAGATGGCTGTATATGGTCACAATCCGGTGAGCTAATAGCGCTTACACGTCAAACAGTGGCGTTATTTGATTGATGAATGGGTTTGGCCTTCATCAACAATTCTTTTATAAGTACCGTTTTGCTTGATGAGCGCCAAACCTATATCAAACTCAGTAGCTAAAGAGAGGTTATTAAAATAAGCAGGTCGCTCTGCTTTTGGAAATAAAGTGTAAATTTGCACAGCTTCGGGTGATTTATGTTGATTGTAGTAATAGTAAAAAATACGCTTATCTAACACAATTACATCCACCCAACCTTTTAACAGCTTATCTACCTGCGCCTTTTGATTAATAACCTCTTGATATGAGCTAAAGTGTTTAACATTACTTTTAAATATAGAAGGCAGATATGCAGTTGCATTTTGAAAAGCAAGGACGTTTTTATTAAACATGCCTTCTATTTCATCAATATTATATTTATTTCGCTTGAGTGTGATGGCTACATTTTCATAACTAAGTACAGGTTTACTTGGGTAAATACATGGACTACTTCCTCCTGCATAATTTAAAAGTATATCTACTCCTTTATTATGCAATTGATGCTCAGCGCGTTTATTCGACATATATTGCACATTAATATTGGCAAATCCATTAGCCTTTAACGCGGCTTTGATTAAACCTAGGTGTATACCCGAGTCTGTTTTTTCAAAAACATAGGGCGGAATTGATGCGCTCGCGGAGATAATTACTTCTCGCTCTTTATTAATAGCCACAGCATTTTGCGAACAAATAAAGAGCCACATTAGTATGCAGTACAAATAATATTTCACACGCTTCCTTTATATAACGAGCAGCTTGATGGCAGAACGCGTTGTATTAATGTATTAAATATAGCAAAATTGAAGAAATATTCTTCTTGCTTGGTATTAAATTGCAAACTGTCTGCCCCTGCTGCGATCTGATCATAGATATACCTCGCATAATCGCAAAACAAATGGCGATATGCCCACATTGTCACCATAAACTTTGCGAAGCCGATGTTAATCACGACAGTCGCATAGTTGCACTAAGCTTTAGCGCACTATTAATGTTGCTCAGCAGTATGTTTTACCCTTTTATTTCATTTAGTAGTAGCGGTATAACTCAAACTATTACACTGCCCGACGCGGCTCGAATTTTGTTTAATTATGATAGTGAGCTACTTGGCTTATTTATTGATTTGAGCATTATTGCCCTGCCCATGGGTTTGCTTGTTATTTTAATTCCTTTGCATCTTGGGCTTTTAAAAGCATTACCAGAGAGCATTGCAAGGCGACTACTAAAGTTCACTTTGGCGTTAGAGCCTTGGATTATGTCGGAAATATTTTTAATTGGCGTACTTGTTAGTATGGTTAAAATCATGTCGCTGGCTGATATTAGCTTCGGCACGAGTTTTTGGGCTTATGTGGGGTTTGTTATTTTATACATAGCTGCACTTGTTCACTTAAATCGCCCACGCTTATGGGCTCAAATAAAGCCTGTAAAAGTACTCGAAGGCGCAGAGCATGCTAAACGTGCAATAGATGAAAATATTAAAGCCTGCCATGTGTGCCATCAACTATGTACCGGTAATATTTGCCAGCGTTGCCATACAAAAACACACGTTAGAAATCCTTATAGCGTACAAAAAGCAGCAGCTTGGCTAATTACTTCTGTTGTTTGTTATATTCCAGCAAATGTTTTACCTATTATGCACACCACTAGCCTTGGGGATGAATCCCCTTCGACTTTAATTGGTGGTGTTATTACTCTTTGGAAAAGTGGCTCCTACCCTATTGCCGCTATTATATTTTTAGCCAGCGTTGTGGTGCCACTTGCTAAAGCTTTTGTATTGAGCTTTTTATGCTTTATGGTTACAAGGCCTGCCAATAAACATACAAAAAGTTACACCCGAATTTATCAACTGACTGAGTTTATTGGTAAATGGTCGATGATAGATGTATTCGTGGTTGCTATTTTAGTGGCCTTAGTTCAACTGGGTAATTTAATGTCAGTAACGCCAGGATTAGGCATTGTATTTTTTACAGTTATGGTAATATGCCAAATGATGGCTGCCCATGCCTTTGACCCACGCTTATTGTGGGATTCCCCTAAAAACAAAAAATCAGAGAACAAAGCATGACCGAAACCGCCGAAATAACAAAAGAACCAAAAATTTCCGCTATCTGGATCATTCCGGCAATTGCGCTGTTAGTGGGCATGTGGATGTTATACCAATACCAAGCTAATAAAGGCCCTACTATTTTTATCGAAATGCCACAAGCAGAAGGTATTATTGCAGGTAAGACTGAAATAAAAGTGCGCAGTGTAAAAATAGGTCAAATTGATCATGTTCGGCTATCCGACACGCAAGACAGCGTAATTGCTCGCGCGCAAATAGATAAAAATTACAACGAGCTACTGACTGACGATGCCAAAATTTGGGTCGTAAAACCACGCATTGATGAAACAGGTATTAGCGGGATGAGTACGTTATTGTCTGGTGTATATTTAGAGTTTTCACCCGGTGAAAGCAAAGAACTAAAAGAGCGTTTTAAGTTACAAGATGAACCCGCCCTCATTGGTAAAGATGTGAAAGGTGGTCGTTTTAAATTAATGAGTTACAACGCTGAAGTACTTGATGTAAGCACCGGTATATTCTTCAAAAATTATAAAATAGGGCAAATAGAAACCGCCACTTTTGATTGGGAAAACCAAGCAATGAAGTATGGCGTATTTATTAAAGCCCCTTATCAAAATCTGATCACCATGAACTCAATATTTTGGGTGAACGCAGGAATTGAAATTGACCTATCTGCCGATGGTATCAATATTAATACGGGCTCTTTGAGTAAACTATTAAAAGGCGGTATTTCGGTTGGTTTACCTGAACAACAGGCCCCGGGTGAAATAGCACAAGATGGGCATAGCTTTTCATTAAGCCAAAGCTATAAAGAGGCGTTAGAAGAGCGCTTTTATGATTTTGATTACTACCTAATTGAATTTGAACAGTCAGTTCGAGGACTACGCACAGGTGCACCTGTCGAATACAGAGGTATGCGTGTAGGTACTGTTGTTGAAACCCCTGCCAATGTAATTATTGACGGTAAACCTGCCCACTTTAGAAACCATAATACGGCGGTTCCAGTGCTTATAAAAGTAGAATACGGACGCTTGTATCATGACAGTGCTTCAGCAAAAGAGTATTGGCAAGGCAGTTTAAAGGGCTGGATTGAAAGTGGGATGCGCGCCTCGTTAAAGCCTGGTAATTTATTAACGGGTGCTGTGTATGTAGATTTTGATATATACCCCGACGCGCCAGAAGCGCACCTAGGTAAACTTGTGCAGTATGATGTTTTTCCGAGTATTTCAAGCGGTATAACTGTATTAGCAGATCAAGTTTCTGACGTACTTAATAAGGTAAATAACTTAAAAGTTGAAGATAGCTTGGCACAAATGCAAGCTACATTTACCGATTACCGAGCGCTTGCTAATGAAATGCGAGAGCTGCTAAGTCAAAAAGATACACAAAACTTACCGAGGGATTTTAACCGTAACTTTGAAAAAATGACAAAAAGTATGGAGCAGTTTGAAGTCACTATGCGCCAATTTGATAAAACCATGGCCAGTTACCAAGCAGGTTCTGAACTTCATCATCAAATACAACAAACATTAAAAGAATTTAAACGTTTAAGTGAGGGCCTACAGCCTCTAACTCGCGGATTAAACGAGCAACCTAATATGCTAATTTTTGATAAATCATTACCAGCAGATCCAAAACCAAGGAAGCAATAATGAAATCGTTATTTTTAACTGCAAGTTTATTATTACTATTGGCAGGTTGTAGTTCATCAATACAAACTGCGACACAGTATTACCAGTTTGAGCAGCCTATAGGTGCATCGTCTCGAAACGTTGCAGATACAGATGCGCAACTAAGAATACAAACTGTTGTACTTAGAGGCGCTTTAAATAATTTGGGCATTGCTATGAAAATAGATAGCAACCAAATTCATGCTGCAAATTATAACCTGTGGGGCGAATCGCCGGATGTAATGCTTACTGCAACAGCCCAGCAAACACTTTTTAATGCTATGCCCAACTGGATGGTAATAAAAGGCTTACCGGTCATTACTGAACTTGATCAACAAACGTTTTATGAGCTTGAATACGAAATTCACCACTTTAATGGCGATATGCAAGGTAACGCTGATATTTCTGGGCTTTGGCGTTTATATTACACACACCCTGAAACAGGCCGACGCCTTATAAGTATTAATAATTTTTCGCAATTGGTCCCTATTGATGATGATGGCTATGATGGCCTGGTTTCGACACTTGAAGCAACATGGCTAAATATAAACCTAAATGTTGCAAAACAAATAGAACAAGCAAGACTTTAATCGTTAAGTGACAATATAATCACGGCGGTTTTATCATCATTGATAACCGCCTTGCCCTTTATTTTAAAGCCCAATTTTAACAACACATTCTGCGATGCCCTATTATCTGGTGATGTTATTGCACACAGTTTTGTAATTCCAAATTCATGCTTATATTGCAAAAGTGCGCTGGCCGCTTCAAAAACATAACCCTTTTTTTCAAAACCGCTTACAAGTGCAAAACCTAAATCAGGTTGCAGTAACGCGGCGCGTTTATAAAACCCAACAACGCCAACCACTACAGCATTATGCAAAGTAATAATGTAAGGCCCAAAGCCTTGGCGTACATGAGAAGCAATAAATGACTAGGGCCTGTTGACCTTTCAGGATTAAAATTTGTTCAATCTAGGGGCGATTTAATCGCGGCGTGAGGTTTATAACCTAGTGGGCTAAGTAAAAACCGAGCAACAAAGAGTTAATTGCCCCTAGGTAGAACCCTTCGGGCAGCGCATGTTTGGCATTTATGCTGTGTTATCGCCTATTTATGGGGAATAACCACACTACATAGGCTCTGCCTTGCCTAAATACCAAACATACTGCTGCAAATTTAACCTCGAAAGATAAACAGGCCCTATAATGTACGACTTGGCATCATCAAGGGTATAGATTGCTTTATCACCAATATGCTCTATGAAACTCGCCTGATTAACTAGCTTAAGTAAAATAGCTGCATCAAGCTCATTTGCATGGCGCAACAACAATCGATTTGTTTTAAATACAGCGTTCAATGTAAGCTCCTCTAAAAAACTTTGTTTTGCATGTAACTTTTTGTTGACTGAAATTAAAAAGCAGATTATTTTTGCGCCGATGTTTTTACAGGCACAACAATAGCGGTTTGCACTCCTTGCACCGTCTGGCGCCAAAGCCAACGCGTTTCACTTAAGCCGCTATTTAACATAACTGTTTATGTGTCTCTCCCTCGCGTACAAAAGCAGTGACTTGGAAGATGATTTTACAACAAACTTATCATCTTCTTTGTTTTTGTATAAGCAGTTTAAAAATTAATACTATTGTAATTTTTATACATGCTTTTAATTTTGTGAATACTTAAATGCTTGAACCTTCTGCGTTAAGTTTACTGCCACCTTTGGTGGTAGTTGTATTGGCTGTTGTATTACGCCGCCCTATTTTATCTTTACTTATTGGTGCTTTAGTTGGTTTAGTTATCGCCGATCCTGCACAGGTACTTACTAACTTTGCGAGTACATCGCTAAAAGTGATGACAGACGAAACCATCGGCTGGCTAATACTTGTATGTGGTGGCTTCGGTGCTTTAATCGCGCTATTAGTGCGCACAGGTGGCGCATCGGCTTTTGGCAAGTTAGCCCTTAAATACACTAAAGGTAAACGCTCATCTTTGTTTATGACCTTTTGTTTGGGTGTAGTTATTTTTATTGATGACTACTTAAATGCGCTTACCGTGGGTGAAACCATGAAACGCATTACCGATAAATTTAAAGTGAGCCGTGAGATGCTTGCCTATGTTGTAGACTCTACTGCTGCACCAATTTGTGTACTTGTCCCTTTATCTACCTGGGCGGTTTTTTTTGGTGGCTTACTTGTAGATAACGGTATTGCAGAAGAAGGCAAAGGGATTGCAGTTTATATCCAAGCCATACCGTACATGTTTTATGCGTGGTTTGCAGTGCTTGTTGTTTTACTTGTTGTGCTGGGTATTATTCCTGCGATTGGTCCAATGAAAAAAGCAGAGCAAATGGCACAAATTGAGCAAGCTCAAGTCGACCCTGCTCAATACAATGACGTTCAAACAGCGGATGAATATGCGGTAAAAGCCGTAGAAGAGAACTTTGAAGATGCTGATCCTAAAGGTAAATTACGTAACTTTTTGGTGCCGATTATTTTACTGGTTGCATTTACTGTTTACTTTGAAATAGACGTATACAAAGGCTTATTAGCAACAATGGCGGTCACTCTCCCGTTTTATGCTCTACAAAAATTAATGAGTGTAAGTGAAATGATTGAACGTATGCTTGATGGCTTTAAAAGTATGATCCCCGCGATTGGTACTGTTATAGCTGCGTTTATATTTAAAGATGTATGCGACTTAATTGGTTTGCCTCAGTCTGTTATTGGCAGCTTAAGTCCTTATATGACCGCTGCATACTTACCAGCCGTGGTATTTATTTCAATGGCTATTTTAGCGTTTGCAACGGGGTCTAGCTGGGGTATTTTTGCTGTATCAATTCCCATTGTTATGCCACTGGCTAATGCGGTTGATGCAAACATACCACTGGTCATTGGGGCGCTATTATCGGCTTCTTCTTTTGGTAGCCAAGCGTGTTTTTACTCAGATTCAACCGTACTCGCAGCGCAAGGTTCTGGTTGTAATTTAATGAGCCATGCTGTTACACAATTGCCATACACGCTAATTGCTGCGGCATTAGCTGTTATAGGCTTTTTAATAATGGCTTAAATACTATACCAATCCGCAATAATACTTAATCATTTTGCGGGGCTAAACGAGTCGCTACCTGCGTTAAAAAATTTTCATTTAGAACAACTAAATAGCGAATTTTTTGCCTAGCTATCAACACGTTTTTCCATCCTCAAAATAGATCACTTAATTAAGCGAATTGGTATTATTAGTAAATATAGTGAGATAAATAATAAACCCCAATGTAGTGATACATTGGGGTTTATTTTAGCTACATAAATAAAGCTTATTTTTGTAGTTTAATACCATTGTAATAGGCATCAAGCGTTGTGATTTTAGTTTGATTTGGTAAATCGGCAAAGTCACTTTCTATAAACTTAGTCCCGCGTAATTGCACATTTAAACGTGCAGCATTAGAGTTAAGCATTGTTTGCTTGTAGTAGTCCTTTATATCTGCAAGCGTTACTTTTTCAACTTCATCAATCAGCTTTTGCTTAGAATCAAAGGTAAAGTTTTCACGGTACCAATCGTTTATAAGTGGGCTCATTTCGTCACTTAAGTTTTTAGGCTGCTCTTTAAGTGATACAAGGGTAGAGTTTTTAAGCTGCTCAAAAGTCTCTTCGCTCATGTTATCAAGTTCAACTGCGTATTCTTTTTTAAACTTATCAAAACGAGCTTGTATTTCTTTTGGTCCTTTAACCGGTGTTTGGATATACAAACCAATTGCTGAGTAATCTTCAATTGGGCGAGCTAACGCACCTACTGCGTATGCAAGTTGCTCCTCAGTACGCATTTTATCAAACGCAACTGTTCTAAAGTGGCTTTGTAATACAGCTGCTTCTGCTTTTTGTTTGTAACCCGCAACAGGATGAACGGTCATATCGACCACCGCTACATCGGCTACATCGATATCTTTTTGCAATACCAGCGTTTCGCCCGGTTGTGGCAACCACGCTTTGCTTCGTGCAAATTCACTGCGCTTATGATTACTTGGTAATGTTGCACTTAATTCGTCTGCAATCGCGTCTATATCTTGCTGATCGTAGTTACCGTAACTAAATACACGTAAATCGTTTTGTGCAAACGTAGCTGATTTTAATTGTGCTAAGTCGGCAACACTCAGTGAGTCAGCGGCTTTTATAAGCGCATCTGTATCAAAGCCACCTGTACGCGTTAGTTTTGAATACTCGCCAAATGCTTGTGCATACGGAAACTGCTTTTGTTGGTTTAGTAAATTACGCTTAAAGCGATCTACCGCTTGGCTAAATGCTTGTGCTGTTTCATCGGCTTTTAATCCGGTTAAAGCTTGTTTAAGCAATACATCTTGCTTATCTGTAAAACCACTCATAGATAAAACAAGACCATTACTCGGTGCTAAACTTACGCTCATACCGGCGATTGCTGCTTCGGTACTTAACTGACTTTGTTGAATATTGTATAAATCAGCCCAAACAGAATAAAGTACTTCTGCTTTGATATCGTTCAAACCTGGTTGAGTATTTATATAAACTTCAACAAGCCCTTTTGGCTGCTCTGCAAATTTTTGACTTGCTTGGCGCCATACTTTTACACCATTTTTATCGTAAGCAAGTTCTGGGTGTTTTTGCTCTTTAAATGCTTGCGTTTTTATTGCAAAGTTTTCAGGCAATAAATTGTTTACTGTTGGTAGTGCTAACTTAAATTCGCTTGGTTTTTTCCAGCTGGCAATTTCATCATCGCTAATGTCATTGATGCGGTATTTACCGTCGTAAAAGTGTAGTTGTGAGTCTGTCTCTTCTTGCTGCGATACATACCAAATACGAAGGGTGTCGGCATTTAACTGCTCAAGTACATTGTTTACAGCGTCAGCGTCAAACTTTGCATAATAATAAGGTGCATTAATAGCGTGATTTAACGGATAGTCTTGCATGCTTTGCGTAAGCGAGCTTACATAATTAAACTCATCACCTTTTTCTAAAAACTTAAACTGGTTATTAAGGGAAGTACGAATTTCGTTGAAGTACTTGCTATCAACGCCTTCTTTTTTAATTAAATCGATGTACTGCATAATAGTCGCAACTATTTCGTCACGATTTTTCATGCCTTCATCTGTAAGCTCTACATTTACATTTAACGAACCATAGTTGCCATATTGATTTGGTGCAGCTGAAGCTGAAAGCTGAGACACCCATCCTTTATCACGAAGAAGTTGCGCTGGGCTGCCCGGCATTTCATTACTTAGTAAATACGCTACAAATCGGTTTGGTTTAAGTGCAAATTCGCTATTATTATTAGCAATGGTGAAATCAAGTTGCAGCTGTTTTACATCTTCATTTGGTGCATAAAACACGCGTTTTCCGCCAGCGTTATCAAAATCAAGTTTTGCAGTCACTGTTGGTTTTTCGATATTTTTATTTTTTATGTCAGCAAAGTATTTTTGCGCTTTTTGCTCCATTTCAGCAATAGGTAAATTAGAAATAAGCGCAACTTTCATAATATTTGAAGAGTAGTATTTATTATAAAAATCAACCGTTTCTTTATGAAGTGAACTGTTTTCTTTATCGCCAAGGGTTTCTAGGTTACCAATTAAAAAGCGATTAGCCGGGTGATCGCCCATCATTTTACGCGCGAGTTTAAATTGTCCAAAAAAGTCCATTTCGCGGCGCATTGACCACTCTGCGTTTACTGCATTTTTTTCTTTATCTGTGTATTCTGGGTATAACTTAGGCGCTTTGAAAAAGTCAGCAAAACGGTCTAGCCCTTCATCAAACGCGTCGTTATTAATTTTAAACATGTAATTAGTAATATCGAGCCACGTGTAAGCATTGTGCGCGCCACCATTTTTGGTCATAAAATCAGAATACCCTTTTGTGTCTGGGTAGCGATCTGTGCCTAAAAACAGCATGTGCTCTAAATAATGCGCCATACCTTGCTGCGACATTGGGTCATGCAGTAAACCAACACCAACGCTTAGTGCCGCTGCTGATTTTTCAGCACCTGGATCTGACACTAAAATTACTTCAATGTCGTTTGCCAGCTTAAGTGTTTTATATTCGCGGTTATCGTTAGGACTTACGACTAACGTATCTGATAGTAAAGAGGCCAGAGGCGCCACTGAAACCGAAGCCGTATTTGAACAACCACTTAAAACTGCAAGTGCGATGGCACTAAAACCAATAATCTTTTTCATTTTTGTTTTCCATTAAAAAGTATTGCGCAAAATAGCGTGCGCCAATTCAAAGCAATATAGTTAAGCTAAACTAACATTTTCAATTAATAACTTTCTACAAAATAACGCTATTTTGTGTAACACATTGTGAAAAATGTCTTCATAATTGGATATTAGTTGGGAGTCTGCCAACCTTGCGAGACTAAAAATCATTCAATATCAAAAAATACGCAAATTCTAAATAATAAGGAAAAACAATGGAAAAAATCATCATACTTGCCATGTTTGCACAAGTTACGCTTTCACTGGTTGTCATGCTCATTATGGGTAAAAGGCGCTTTGCCGCAGCTAAAAATAAACAACTAGATTTAAGTGATTTTAAAACAATGCAGTTAGATAAGGCTGGCGACACTATTAGGGTGGCAGATAGAAACTTTTCGAATCAGTTTGAAATACCAGTGCTTTTTTACGCGGGGTGTTTACTTGCACTGCAACTAAATAGCGCCAGTACACTTGTGGCAATACTGGCCTGTTTATTTGTAGCAAGTCGTATTGTGCATAGCGTTATTCATTTAGGTGAAAACAACGTACGCGCACGTTTTAAAGTGTTTTTACTGGGTTGTGTTTGTGTGTTTTCAATTTGGCTAGCAATGGTTTGGCGAGTACTATTTTAAATAGCAAAGTTTAATAATAGTAATGTGGACGGCTGGTTTAGGCCATCCACATTAACGTTAATTTTAATTATTTAGCACGTTTTAAACGAGGTACCGCAAGTAAAAAAGCACCTAAAAGCCAAATTAACCCGCCGCCAGAACTGCTGCTAGAATCTGTTGATGTGTCAGAATCAATTAACGTATTTTCAGTAACAGTAAGGCCTGCTGCTGAATTAGGATCATCATCCATTACCGCCACATTTTGAATAGTCACTAAGTTAGCACTACTAATTGTTACATCAGTACTTGCACATTGCTCAGCAGTAATATCAACCACGGGTGTTTCACCACAGTGTACTAACGCTGCAATTTTATCTAACGTTGATTGGCTTGCTGCAGTAATTTGTCCAAACACAGTAAAGCCACCATTTTGCGTATCAAGTGCTGCACTATTGTCTGTAATATTAAAAAACCACTGACTTGTTGCGCTATTAGCATCACCCGATAATTTAGCCATCGCAATGGTGCCCTTAACATTAGAAAAAACGGGCTCATTTTCTACAGCAGGCTTTGTAGTAATCGCATCTAGCGAATCAGAAAATGTAAATCCACCACCTTGAATAACAAAGTTACTAACAGAGCGGTGAATTACTGTTTCGTTATATGAATCGTCTTGAACGTAACTTAAAAAATTTGCGACTGTTTTGGGGGTTTGTTGATCAAACAAGTTAATCTCTATGACACCTTGGCTCGTGTTCATTTCAACTATAGTAGCGGTGCTTGTAAAACTTGCTGCAGCAAATGCTGAGCCAAGTAAAAGTTTTTTCATGTTTTATTCCTGTTGTTATATTTTTTAAATAATTAGTTAATGCGTTAACACATTAATGCCATCGGCGACTAAAATCGATTCTAAAGTGTGAGTTGATACAATTAAGACCGTGTTGATAACAAATTAATTACATATGCCATTATTTATATTCTTTTTTGCTATATAAATCTAACTATTTAAAATTAAATCATCTTAAAAGTGTGGTCACTTATTTGTTACCTTAAAAAAAACACAAACAACAGGAATTAACAATGCCACACACTAAACAAACAATTTGCGACTTTGGTTTACACAAAGGTGAACCATACACAAAACTACCGGCGAGCTTTTTAACGTGGATGGTAGGTATAAACCATACTAAGCGGGAATATGCGGATGCAGAGTTAAAGCGTCGCGAAAGTGCCGCCACAAATCGATTAACTGTACCTTCTAAATAAAATGTCAATAAGTACGTTTTTTTAGCATAAAACTAGTTTAAACTACCCGCTTGATAAATTAAGTAGACCTTAATCCATAGGTATTTTATGCGTATAATTATTTTATTTTCGATTATTTTTAGTGTACTTGGATGTACATCTCCTGCTCCTGAATCAACCTCTAACAGTACTCCTACTGAATATTTAACTGTTCTTCATACTAATGATAATCACGGCCGTTTTTGGCAAAACGAAAAAGGCGAATACGGTATGGCCGCTCGCAAAACGTTAATTGACTCTTTACGTAATGACGCCCAAAAGCAAGGTCATGCCGTTTTACTTCTCTCTGGTGGTGACATTAATACCGGTATTCCTGAGTCAGATTTACAAAAAGCAGAACCTGACTTTAAAGGTATGTCGCTGATTGGTTATGATGCAATGGCATTAGGCAATCACGAATTCGATAATCCTATTGATGTTTTGAAGCAACAGCAAAAATGGGTGAACTTTCCTTTTCTATCAGCCAATATATTTGAAAAAGAATCAGGCGAACATGCGTTTGATAGCTATAAAATATTCAAAAAAAATGGCTTAACTATTGCTGTTATTGGATTAACAACAACAGACACAGCTAAAATTGGTAATCCTCAGTATATTGGCCACTTAGAGTTTAAAGACCCTGTTGACGTTACTGCAGAACTAGCTAAAGAAATAAAAGCTAAGTACAACCCTGACATTACCATTGCGCTGACTCATATGGGTCATTATGTTGATGCTAGCTTTGGCATTAATGCACCAGGTGACGTAACACTTGCTCGCTCACTTCCTGCAAACACACTTGATATGATCATTGGCGGTCACTCACAAGAACCTGTGTGTATGAGTGATACAAATGTAAATGACGATAACTTTAAACCTGGCCTTGCCTGTAAGCCAGACCAGCAAAACGGTACTTACATTATGCAAGCCCATGAATGGGGTAAGTATGTTGGTAAAGCTGAGTTTAAGCTTGAAAACGGAAAATTAACGTTACTAGACTACAAACTCATGCCTGTTAATTTGTATGTAGATAAAGTTCAAGCTGATGGCTCTACTAAAGCAGTATTAGCAAACGAGTACATTAAACCAGACCCTAAACTTGAATCTTATTTAGCGGTATACCAAGCTAAAGGCGCTAAACAAATTGAAGGTACCATTGGTGAAGTAGATGCTCGCTTAGAAGGTGACAGAAACAAAGTTCGTTACCAACAAACAAACCTTGCACGTGTAATTATTCAAGCTCAAATGGATGTAGTAAATGCAGACTTTGGATTAATAAGTGGCGGTGGTATTCGCAGCTCAATAGAGGCTGGTAAAGTAAGCTATAAAGATATTTTAAAAGTACATCCTTTTAAAAACCGCATTACTTATATGGATTGGCAAGGCAGTGATTTATGGGATTACTTAAATACAGTAACGAGCTTCCCACCGGATGCTGGTGCTTATTTGCAATACCATAAAATATCGTTTGAGCGTAAAAATAATCAGTTGGTTAATGTTTTGATCAATGGCGAACCGCTTAATAAAAATAAAACATACAGAATGAGTCTAAATAGCTATAACGCATCAGGCGGTGATGGTTATCCTGCACTTACAAATAAAAAAGGCTTTGTAAGTACAGACGAAACAGATGCTAAAGCACTTCAAGACTTTATTTCAAAAAATAGCCCTCTCAAAGCGGCTGAGTTTACCCCTAAATAACCTCTAAGAATAAGAGGAAAGTAATCTAGTTACTTTCCTCTTATTTCAATATTACCCTTTTTAATATTTGCCAGCCCATAACTATGCAAACGAGAACGAGAGCCTTCTCCATAGGCTTTAGGTGGGTAATATAACTCTTTTTCTTCAGGACACTCGCTAAGTACTTCATCTAATGCCGCACGTATCTCACTCAAGGTTTTTTCTAGGCTATTATTAAAATTAGGCCTTTTTCTAACCGTATGACCAAGCTCTACCAACCTATAAAAATACTTGTTAGCGAGCTCTAGAAGCTCCTCAGGTACATCTTTATTATGACTAAGCGCTACATCATCGTTATTTGTACAATACTCTACAAGTGCTAAATAAAAGCATAATGGCTTATTGGCTAAACCCACTTTTTGCTCTGTATTACAACTACTTGATAGTGTTTTATCGTTAAGGTCAACTATAAGCATCAGCGGCGTAGGCTCTGTAATTGACTGATGCTGTGCATTATTAAACTGCTTATTACTTTGTTTAATAAACGCAAATTTTACCCAAAAACTAATCAACACACTTAATACTAAAAATATAAAATAGTAAATAAAATGGCTTAATGTAAAGTGGGTTTGCTGAACGTTAAATACAACTAATACAGGTCCGTTATTAGTGCTCAAACTACGTGTTATTTGGTGTAAGTTTACAGGTGCTAGCATTTCGCCTTTTGGTGCAATAGCAACAACTTTAAGATCGTTCGAATTAATGTAGCTATTTAAGGTTTTAATGTAGCTATTAACCGCATCTTTATTCCCCGAATGCTTTAGCAGCTCATTTGATAAATCAAGTAATGGTAAGTCGAGTGCTATTTGCCTTTCTATCTGCGTTATTTTTTGTTTAGTTACTTGCTGGCTTTTTTGAATTACAGAAATATAAAACACAGAAGATAAAGTTAAAAATAAGCATAGTAAAACAAGTAGTTGTTTATATTTACTCATCACTAACTTCCTCTTTTAAGTTTACTGAGCTAGTACCGCAACTCCAAAACGATTGTGCATTTTGATAATAATGCAAACTTTGATCTTTAGACATATCAAGCAAATTTGCCTGTACTGCACATAATAAATCAGTATTGTTTTGCTGCATTTTTAAATACCATCTTGTTCCAGTAATATTATTACTCAAAGGCGTAATATAGTTTTTTGAAAAACGTTTTTCGTCACTCTCTTTCCAAAACGAAGCAATAATATCTACTTTTCCGTCGGCGAGTAAATCGCGTAATTCGTTATGAGAACTAGCATAAGTGATTTTCAAATTAGCTAAATTTATATCCAGTTCTTTAAACATTTGCTTTGGTAAAATATGCCCTGATCGGCTGGTAGGATAATCAAGCAAACCTATGCGTTTATCTAAAAAATATTGTTTAGTAATTCGAGGTTTTTCTTTAGAAGATATAAAAAAAGCCGTGTAGTCAGAAAAACCAACTACGGGTTGGTAGTTATAGGTCGACTCCGCTTTAAATGCAGCCATAATATTGCTTTTAGCCAAAATTAGGTCAGCAATTCCTTTACCAATAAACTCAAAGCTATCTGCCGTTCTATATCCCCAATACCCTTTTACCGAGCCATATTGCTTAGCTACTACGTTATCAGAGCATAACTTTCGTGTTAATAATTTGGCTATTTTTTTTGATTGTGTAAAAACAATTAATTGGCCTTTATTACTTGTAGCAGTTGTTTGACACTCTGTTGAGGTTTCGATCATAACCGGAAAATGTAAATCATCATTGTATACACTAACTTGACCGCAAACCCACGTAACGACCAACAATAGAAACAAAAATGTAACAATTAACATTTTGTGCAACACAATATTTTTATAATTCAAAGCAATGCCACCCAAAAATAGACGATATAGTGTATTTGAACAATTTCGCTTACCTATTACAACAAGTAATTTTACCTGTTAAATATAAGCGGCTGATTTTAAACGCAATTAAATAAGAAACTATGAATTTTAATAAGTCCTTCCTATCAACATTAAAAATGAGGACAATTGACCGCATTAGCTTATAGCAACCCCATGAAATATTCATTTAGGAAGTTTTAATGCATAACAATATAAAGTACTCGATATCTTCTGCGCTTTTGATTAGTGCGATATTCACAAGCACTAACTCACACGCTTGGGGTCAAAATGGCCACCGTATTGTAGGGCAGATTGCACAATCTCATATAAGCGAAACAACTAAAGCAGCAATTAAACCTTATTTAGATGGTGAGTCACTTGCGCAAATATCAACGTGGCCTGATGAAATGCGCTCTGCTCCTGGCGACTTTTGGCAAAAGCAATCATCTCGTTGGCATTATATTAATGCAGCACCAGGAAAATCTTTCAGCTTCAATCACGATCACACTAAAAACAAAGAATCTGTAAGTAATATCCTAGAAGGCATTCACTATTCAATGCAAACACTCACTGATAAAAATAGCACCTTAGATGCTAAGCAGTTCAGTTTGCGTTTTTTAGTGCATTTAGTAGGCGATAGCCATCAGCCATTTCATGCCGGTCGAGGTGAAGACAGAGGTGGTAACCGTATTAAGGTTTCTTTTTTTAACGAAGAAACAAACCTTCACAGCCTTTGGGATACAAAGTTAGTTGAGAACGAGAACTTGTCGTTTACTGAATACGCTCAATTTATTGATACAAATAACAGCGAATTAATTGCTGAGTATTTACAAAGCTCACCTAAAACTTGGGTTGAAGAATCACACAATTTAGCAACAAAAATTTATAAGTACACCAACGACGAAGTTGGGTACAGCTACATTTATAACAACACTCCAATTGTAAAAACACGCCTACAACAAGCGGGTATTCGACTAGCTGGACTATTAAACGCCTTATTTGACCCTTCTGCAAAAGAGTTAGATACGGCACTAAAAATGACGACTGATAAATAAACAGTATTAAATTTATATAACCTACACACGGGAAATCAACATTATGACTAAGCTTCGCCTTTCGAAATTAACTGGAGCGGTAATTTTAGCTCTAGGTGTTTCTACAAGCGCAATGGCTGCTGATACTTCATCTGCAATGCGTGGTAAAATTACAACGCCATCAGGTGGCAATGCTGCAAACGTTAAAATCAAAGTAGTTCACCAACCAACGGGAACTATTAGCGAACTAACTACAAACGAAAGTGGTACGTTTATCGCTAATGGTTTACGTGTAGGTGGTCCTTACATGGTTATCATCGACTCTGATACGTTTAACGATACGACTGTTGAAAATATCTACTTGAACCTTGGTGAAACTTACCGCTTAAGCTCGCAGCTTGCTCCGCTAAACATCGAAAAGATTGAAGTGTCTGGTTATAAGATTGTTCAACAATCAGGTGGCTCTAGCAGTACATTTGGCTCTGACACTATAGAAAATATGCCAAGCTTTAATCGCGACATTAAAGATATTGCGCGTTTAAACCCACTTGCGAGTATTAACGGTAATGGCGAACTTACGTTTGCAGGTAGTAACCCACGTTCAAATGGTTTAACTGTTGATGGCATCGGCCAAAACGATGATTTTGGTTTAAGTTACGGTGGTTACCCTACTTCACAGCCACCTGTTGCGCTTGATGCTATTGAACAAATTTCTGTTGATGTATCTCCGTTCTCAGCTTCTAAAGGTAACTTTGGTGGCGGTACTATTAATGCAGTAACAAAATCAGGTACGAACGAATTTAAGTTTTCTGGCTTTTATGAAACATCAACTCCTGATATTGCTGGCGATGTAGACAGTATTTCTCAAGTATATGCAGATGGTAGCCCTGTTTTAGATGAAGATGGACACCGTACATACGTTATTGATCAGGTAGAACCAATTCAAACCGAACAGCGCTACGGCTTTAATGTTGGCGGCCCATTAATCGACGATACTTTGTTTTACTTTGTTAACTACAACAAATGGACAAGTGAACTTGATTTAGATTACGGTTTTGAAGGCTCAGGCGCTACAAATGAATACGATGTAACAGAAGATAGTTACAATAACTTTCTAAATATCTTAAGCAATGAATACGGCTTAACCGATTCTCTAGGTGGTGACCCTAAAGATACAAACGAATCATTGCTTGTTAAATTAAGTTGGAATATTAATGATGATCATCGTTTAGATTTCACTTACCAATGGCAAGACGATAAAGACGAAACAAATGTCGGCACTGGCGGTAGTACAGTAAGCTTAGCGTCAAGCCGTTATACTTACGCTACTAAATTCAATAATTTTGCGACAAAATTATATTCAGACTGGAATGAAAACTTCTCAACTGAAATTGGTATCGCTTACAAAGATGTATCATCAAGAAGCTTAACTAACTCTGATATTGGCTTTGTGAAAGTTGAAGAGTACTTCCGTGGTCCAGCTTATGAGTTTGGTACAGATGAATTCCGCCATGCAAATAGCTCATCGACTGAAAACTTAACGCTTACTTTCGATGCCACTTACTTAATGGATGAGCACGAAATTAACTTTGGTATGCAGTATGAATCGCTAAATTTATATAACTTATTTGCATCTAACTCATTAGGTTCTTGGGAATTTGATGACTTCGAAGGTTTTGCAAACCGTGAAGTGGGTAACTTTAGAGGTACATACGACTTTTCTTACAGTAACGCGTACACAAATAACCCAAATGACACTGCATACGATGCGACACGTAACCAATTAGCACTTTATATCGAAGATACTTTTTATGTTGGTGATGATTTAGAAGTAACAGCTGGCGTTCGTTATGAGCGTTTATCATCAGACGATAAACCAACTTTAAACGAAAACTTTTTAAATACTTACGGCTTTAGCAATCAAGAGAATCTTGATGGTTTAGATATAATTTTACCGCGTATTGGCTTTAAATATTATGCAACTGAAGCATTAACCATTAATGGTGGTATAGGTCGATTCCAAGGTGGTATTCCAAACGTTTGGTACAATAACTCTTTCCAAAATGACGGTATTACATTTGTTGAAGCACCACAAAGCGCTATTAATGATTATTACGCCAATAACCAAGCCGATATTACGCAAGTACCTGACGCTATTAAAGACACGTTAGTCCAAGGTGCCGGTAGCACAAACTATGTTGACCCTGATTTTGAGCTTCCATCGAGCATAAGAGCTCAAGTTGGTTTTGAATACGAGTTTGACTCAGAACTACTTGGAGAGGGCTTCAAATGGCAAGCAGAAATTGCTTACCATAAAAAAGAAAACGAAGCTGTATGGCATAACACTGCTTTAAACCCAATTGGTGTTGCTGCTGATGGTGAGCGTGTAATTAACGAAAGTATTTATACTGGCGACCTTGCTGATAACTTTGATATTGCAATGACTAATTCATCTGACGATGGACGTTCAATCATTATTTCTACCGGCATTGCAAAAGAATTTGAAAATGGCCTGTATGTTTCTGCAAGTTATGCACACCAAGACGTAACTGAGGCCTCATCGGGTTCATCTTCTCGTGCTCAAAGTAACTACCAATACAACATTACACGTAACCGTAATGAAGACTTTGCAGATCGTGGTTCATACGAAGTAGAGCACAGCTTTAAAATAAACCTAGCGTATAACACTGAATTTTTCAGTGGTTATGCAACTAAGTTTAACGTGTATTTTGAACGCCGCTCTGGCCGTCCATTTAGCTACACTATGGGCATGTATCAAGATAGTGACTTAGGTGATACACGCGACTTTTACTCAAGCTCAGCTTACCTAGCTTACATTCCAACTGGCGCTGATGATCCAAATGTAAATTGGGATGAGTCTGGTTTATCTTGGAATGAATTAGAAACGCTTCTAAATCGTGCTGGTATCTCAGAACGTGGTGAAATTTTAGGCCGTAACTCAGGTACTCAACCTTGGGTTACTACGATGGATGTAAGTATCAAACAAGAAATCCCAGGTTTTGCTGAAGGTCACAGCGGTGAGGTTTACTTCATGGTTGATAACTTCGCAAACTTACTAAACAGTGATTGGGGTGTTGAAAAACGCTTAGGTTTCTCTGATCAAGCTGTTTATGATTTTGGTGGGTTAGATGATGAAGGTCGTTATATAATTGATGGCAAATTTAATGGTGCTGACGTTCGTAACTACAGTCAATACCAAACTAGCTCATCAGCTTGGCAGGCTAAAGTTGGTATTAGCTACAAGTTTTAAGTCTTAATAGGTAAGTAATAACACATTAAGTTATTTGTTAACAAAACCCATTGCAAAATTGTGATGGGTTTTTTGTTTTTCGCACCCCAATTTCACATGTTTGTCATAAAGCCCACGTAATATATACCCCGATATAGAGTTATTGCTCAAAAAAACACTCAAATAGACAAAAATAGTACTATTTATTAAAAATATATTGCAGTTGTATTTTATTTGTAACGAATAAATAAGGTACACTAGTAACGGATTTTGAATAAATGAACTTTAACTGTTTATTTTGAAAAATTTTAAAATAAAAATATAAAAATTTAATTAATAACTACACGGGAAAATTAAATGAAAACTCAATTACGCAAAACAGCTCTTTCACTTGCTATTGCAGCATGTGTTGGTGTAAGTGGCGCTGCAATGGCTAACGAAACGACCTCTGCAATTAAAGGTCAAGTAATGGGGCCTAACGGCAACCCAGCAGCCGGCACTAAAATAACAATTTTACACGTACCTTCTGGATCAGTAAAAACAACTGAAGTAAATGACGCAGGTTATTTCACAGCTAAAGGCCTGCGAGTTGGCGGTCCTTATAAAGTAATTGTTGATTCAGATGTATATGCAGACCAAGAATTCAATAACATTATTCTTAATATTGGTAACGATTATCCAGTAAACGTTTCTCTTGAGTCACAATCAAGCATGGAACAAATAGTAGTTTCTGGCGCGCCAATTAGTGCTATGTCTGGTGGTACTGGTCCGGCGTCTACATTTACGCTAACTGATCTTGAAAATACACCAGCTATTAACCGTGATTTAAAAGACATTATCCGTATCGACCCACGTATCACAATTGATGATAGCCGTGGTTCAATTAACTGTGGTGGTGGTAACCCTCGCTACAATAGCTTAACGCTAGACGGCGTTCGTATGAACGATAACTTCGGCTTAAGCTCAAATGGTTACCCGACAATAAATGCTCCTTTTTCTTTCGATTCAATTGAACAAGTTTCAGCTGAACTTGCCCCATTTGACGTTCAATACGGTGGTTTTACATCGTGTAACATCAACGCTGTAACTAAATCTGGTGGTAATGAATTACATGGCGGCGTATTCTTCGATTACACAAATGACTCTATGCAGGGTGATTCAATTGAAGGTGAAGATTACGATGCAGGTAATTACACAGAAAAGCGCTACGGCTTTAATGTTGGCTTACCATTAATCGAAGACAAACTATTTTTATTCACCTCATATGAAAAACTTGAGGGTGTACAACAGTTTAACTACGGTGGCCTGACTAGTGGTAGTGTTACTGCTGATGACCTTTCTAGAGTTCAAGCTGCTTCACAATCTCTCTATAACTATGATGCCGGCGGTATGCCTTCGAGTATGCCTATTGAAGATGAAAAAATCTTAGTTAAACTAGATTGGAACATCAATGAAAATCATCGCGCAAACTTGATTTATAACTACAACGATGCATTCACTATATCTCAGTCAGATGCTGATAACGATGAGCTTTCATTATCAAATCACTTTTATGAACAGGGTGCTGAATTTACATCAATTATAGGTTCAATATACTCAGACTGGTCTGATGATTTTTCTACTGAAGTACGCATAGGTAAATCTGAGCTTGATGCTAGAGTGGAGTCTTTAGACGCAGCAAGCAGTTTTGGTGAAATGCAAATCAGTACTGCGAACGGCGGTACAATTTATATTGGTCCAGATGACTCTCGTCAATCTAACGATTTAAACTACGATACAACGACCGCTAAATTTGCGGGTACATACTATCTAGATCAACATACAATAACAGCTGGTTATGAGTATGAAAATCTTGAAGTGTTTAATTTATTCGTACAGCATACAGAAGGTGAATGGCGCTTTGACTCTGTAGAAGACTTCGAAAACGGACAGGCGGCACGTATTTATTACAATAATGCTGCTGCTACAAACGATCCAAATGATGTTGCAGCAAGCTTTGAATATGCACAGCATACATTATACGTTCAAGATGAATACAGCTTTACCGATATCGACGCAAGTCTAACATTTGGCCTTCGCTATGATAAATACACTAGCGATGATAAACCAAACCTTAATAAAAATTATACAGCTCGCTACGGTTTCAGTAACCAAAGTACATTTGATGGTATTGACTTAATTCAACCACGTGTAGGCTTCCAATGGTACGCTACAGATGAACTTGAAGTGCGTGCAGGCGCTGGTTTATTCTCAGGTGGTAACCCAAATGTTTGGTTGTCTAACTCTTACTCGAATGACGGTATTACACAAATTGCCTCTCAAATTCGTGGAGTAGATTTGTTCAACACACCGAATGTAAACGGCGGAGCACCTGGTTACGAAGTACCACAGTCTCAATTTGATACTATAGCTGGAACAGAAATTGGTTCTGGTGACTCTAATGTAAATGCCGTAGACCCTGATTTTGAATTGCCATCAGAGTGGAAATATTCTTTAGGCGCTACTTATACTACCGAAAATGAGTATGTAATCTCACTTGATTACTTATACTCTAAAAAGAAAGATGCTGCTACGCTAATTGACCTTGGTTTAGTTAACTCAGGTCAAACGACATTTGATGGCCGTCCTTTGTATACTGGTAAAGATGATACTCTAAATCCGGGTGATACTCGCTCACGTGACTACTTACTTACAAATGTGAGCGGTGATAGCGGTGATTCATCAGTTATCTCATTAGGCATTAGTAAACAGTACGATAATGGTGTTAACTTTAGCTTTGGTTACGCGTACACAGATTCTGATGATGTGAACCCAATGACGAGTTCGGTTGCTGATTCTAATTATAGTAATTTAGCATTAACAGATCCAGGTAACCCTGGTGTTGCATCATCTGATTACGAAATTCCACATCGTTTTACTATGACTCTTGGTTATAGTCATGAGTTTGTAGATGGTTTTGCTACTCGCTTTAACTTGTTCGGTGAAGCATATAAAGGTTTACCTTACAGCTATGTGTATAACAATAGCGATAATACGTTTGGTGATACTAATAACTACGGTTTTGGCTCTCGTCAACTGTTATACGTACCACTTGAAAACGATCCTAACGTTGTCTACGACATGAGTGCTGCTGAAATCAATGAATTCAATGATTTCATCGCTTCAGAAGGTCTAGAGCGCGGTGAAATTGCTGGACGTAACTCACAAAATGCAGATTGGTTTGTTAAATTTAACTTTAAGTTAACGCAAGAGCTTCCTGGGTTTATGGAAGGTCACAAAGGTGAAGCGTTTTTCGTAATCGATAACCTTACAAACCTGTTAAACGATGACTGGGGCGTACTTAAGAAAGGTTCTTTTGTAGGCAACCGTGTAATTTCAACATCTATTGATGATGATGGTCGCTACGTGTACTCTGGTTTTAACTCTAATAACGTAGGTACAACTACGGAAAATAGCGCATCTGTATGGCAAATGCGTGTAGGTGTTCGTTACACTTTCTAATTCAGAACTGTAACCTAAAACATTTTTTAAAAGCCCACTTTGTGGGCTTTTTTATGCTTTTAATTTGTTATTTAACTTTTCAAAAATATTCACTAGCACTTCGTATTCTTCGTTGGTTAAAGTACTCAGTAATTGTTTTTCCCAATTTAGTGCATCGGGTGTTATTTGCTCATATAGGCTTTGACCTGCTTGGCTCAGCACAAGTAATGCTGCACGTTTGTCTTGCTTATTTAATTCACTTCTCACTAAGCCTTTGTCTATTAGTACTTTTACCGCGCGCGACACTGTCGATTTATCCATATTTGCTTGTGTGCATAAATCCTTTGCGTTGCTCTGACCATACTGCGCTAAATTAGCAAGTATTCGCCACTGGGGAATATTTAAACCGTACTTAGTTTGATAAACCTTGGCAAAATCGTTACTTACATGTGTTGCTATATTCGTTAATTGATAAGGTAAAAACGTTGCTAAATCAATTTTCATTTTTGGTTATCCCTGCTTTGTAAGGTTTACTTTGGTGTTCATTAATATTTACACAGATGCGTAGTTGCACATTTGATATTAGTCTCACTTGAGAGTACCTTAACTGAAATAATAATAATATTAAACCAACCCCCTCTCACAGGAGTCAGTAATGGCGACACAGTTAAGTTATATGACAGGTTTTGGGAATGAATTTGAAACACAAGCGCTACCTGGTGCATTGCCAATAGGACAATTTAGCCCACAAAAGGTTAAATACGATTTATACACCGAGCAATTTAGTTCGACTGCATTTACGGCTCCGCGTGCTTCAAATCGTCGCACTTGGTTTTACCGCCTTCGTCCATCTGTAGTGCAAGGTGATTACCAAGCAATTGATAATGGCCTAATAAGAACAGCCCCAATCACTGAAGCCGTAACACCACCAACAATGCTACGTTGGAATCCTATTGATATGCCTTCACAGCCTACTGATTTTATTGATGGGTTAGTAACGATGGCTGCTAATGGCAGTGCTAATGGGCAATCTGGTATTGGCATTCATGTATATGTCGCTAATCAGTCAATGCAAGGGCGTTACTTTTGCAATGCCGATGGCGAAATGTTGTTTGTCCCTCAGCAAGGTGGGTTATTAATTCACACCGAGTGCGGGAAGTTATGTATTAAACCGGGTGAAATTGCTGTAGTTCCCAGAGGAATTAAGTTCTCTGTTGATTTAATTGACGATACAGCCCGTGGTTATATTTGTGAAAATTATGGCCATGCGTTAGAGCTTGCAGAGCGAGGACCTGTTGGTGCAAACGGTTATGCCAACGACAGAGACTTTCAATACCCTGTAGCGGCCTTTGAAGATAAAGAGGGTGACTTTGAGCTTGTTTCTAAATTTAACGGTAATTTATTTAGCTGTGAAATTAAGCACTCTCCTTTTGATGTGGTTGCATGGACGGGTAATAGTGCACCCTATAAATACGACTTATCGCGTTTCAATGTAATGAATACAGTGAGCTTTGATCACCCCGATCCTTCTATATTCACTGTACTGACCTCTCCTTCTGCTACTGAGGGTATGGCAAATGTCGATTTTGTGATATTTCCACCGCGTTGGATGGTAGCCGAAAATACATTTCGCCCACCGTATTATCACCGCAATATTATGAGTGAATTTATGGGCTTAATTGAAGGTGTGTATGATGCAAAAGAGCATGGTTTTGTACCTGGTGGCGCAAGTTTACACAATTGTATGTCGCCACATGGACCTGAAGCCGACGTATTTGAAAAAGCCTCAAACGCTGAGCTTACACCACAAAAATATGAAAACACATTGGCCTTTATGTTTGAGTCGCGCTATATAATTTCACCGACAAAATATGCATTAGAAGGTAAAGAGCGCCAACCAAATTACACCGATTGCTGGCGTACTATTAAAAAACAATTTACAGGTTCACAGGATTAATTATGAAATTATACAGCTACTTTCGCTCATCAGCGGCTTATAGAGTGCGTATAGCGCTTAACTTAAAAGCAATCGATCATGAACTTGCTATTGTTAACCTTTTAAAATCGGAGCAGCTTGGGAAGGAATACTTAGCAACTAATCCGCAAGGCTTACTACCTGCACTTGAAACCGATGATGGTGTTTTAGCACAATCACTTGCAATACTTGAGTGGCTTGATGAAACTTATCCGCAATCGCCATTAATTACAGGGACTGCGTGGCAAAAGTCGCAAATAAGAAACTTAAGCTTTGCCATTGCTTGCGATATTCATCCTGTTAATAATTTACGCGTGCTGAAGTATTTATCAAACGAATTAGGTGTTGATAACGAGGCTAAAAATAAATGGTATCGACATTGGATAGAAGTGGGTTTTGAAAAAATAGAACTGATGCTAAACAAAAATGATGACTACTGCTTTGGTAACCAACCAACACTTGCTGACATTTGTTTAGTGCCGCAAGTATTTAATGCAATTCGTTTTAACGTAGATATGAGCGCTTATCCAAAAATTGCAGCCATTTACGAGCATTGTAATAAATTAGCTGCATTTAATGACGCTGCACCGCAAAATCAACCCGATGCAAATTAAGCTAATTTAGATTAACTTTGTAGCGCGCTATGAATAACCGTAACGTGCTCAATTAAATCTAAGCCCAGATCAGTTAAATATCCGCCATCTGGGCTATCTATAATCCCTTTTTCAAATAAACGTTGCGCTGCGCTAAGTAAGCTTGGCTCTGCGTCTGAATGTAATTTAATACCCTGCATTTTACTGTCGCGAGGAAACTTTGCTAATAGTGTGAATTCTTCGATCATTGTTTGATTAAATTGCATTGTGTGCACCTTTTTATTGTTCTGTGAATAACTAAGTTTATACTTAAAATCACTTTGTGTACTTTACACTAGCACGTTTTTTAGCTTAATGTATTATTTTTAACCCTCCCTATTTAAAGGCCTCTAATGCGTAACTTTTTAATTCTATGCTTTTGTTTTAGCAGCTTATCGTATTCAATACTTAGTGAAGCAACAACGCTAAAAACCCATTCAATTATTGATGCAAACCAGTTTGTAAATGAAGAAGCTAACTGTTGGTACGACAACAAACGCTATAGCGAAGGGGCATTAATACAAGTTCACTCTTTTACACTTTTGTGTGGTGCTAAAACACCCCAACACAGTAACAGCCAACTCATTTGGCTTAAAATAGATAAGCAAGGTAATGCTATTTACCCAACAGCTCCTAAAACAATCACTGTGAATTAGCGCTAAAAGCTGATTTAAGCTACAATGCATGCAGTTTAAATAAGTAGTATGGCTATGAATAATCAACCTAAAAACCCTTTACATGGGGTAACATTAGAACAAATACTTGTTGAGTTAGAACAACGACTTGGCTGGAGAACACTTGGCGAGCAAGTAAAAATTAAATGTTTTACTGATCAACCCAGCATTAAATCGAGTTTAAAGTTTTTGCGTAAAACGCCTTGGGCTCGCGATAAAGTGGAAGCACTTTATATTCACACTATAAATAACAAACCTATTCGTAGACCAAAAAGTGCACCAAGAGAAACATCTTCTCAAGCGCCTGATACAACAGGGTTTGTTTGGCCATCAATTAAAAAGTGATGTAAAAAAAGGAGCTAATTTAGCTCCTTTTTTGATTATAACTAACGCGATTTATTGCTCTTTGCAAATCACATTTAATGAAGCCGGCTCAATAGTAACAACTAGTTTTTGAGCGGTTTTAACTTCACCATCTAGTACGTACTTAAGCTCTCCTTCGCCTGTAACCTCTACTCTTTTGGCATTTGTATGATGAGAGTTTATAGCTAAGTGTGTTTGCGTTAAGCTACTAAACATCAGCTCTGCAATACTTAGTACTGTGGTTGAATCTTCATTATTTGGTGTTAACCAATTTATATCGAGTAGCCCGTCACTATGATCAGGTTGCCCGCCACCTTGAGCCAATAACGTTGTAAAAGGCGCAGCATTGGCCACAATAAAACTATTAGTACATATTTCTTTTGGCTCATTATCATCGAGTTTTACTTTAAGTAACTGCGATTTTTGCTCGCCAAACGCTTCAAAAAAACCATTTAAATAGGCAAGTTGCCCCGACTTATTTTTCGACTCTCTATCTGCTTTTTCTATCATTGATTGCTCAAAACCAATACCCGCGAGCAGTAGTACTAATTCATTATTACAATAAGCAGTATCTATTATGCTTGTTTGACCATCTATAATTAAGTCACAAGCCTGTTCAACAGGAATAAATTTAGAAGTAATACCCATCAATACATGCGCAAGGGCGTTTGCAGTCCCCATAGGGATGATGCCTAGTTTACATTGTGTATTTACAAGTACGCTTGCAACTTCGGCCACCGTACCATCTCCCCCGCATGCGATAATAATATCCGGATTTTGCGCAATTTCCTGTTTAGCCAGCTCAATACCGTTAACTTCTTTTGTAGTAGTGAGTACTTTCAGATCGTAATAATCCGATAGCCGCGCAACAATTAAGTGCTCTTTTTCTTCCCATAATCGTGTACCAGATACAGGGTTTGCAATTAAAACGGCTTTGTTTTTAATCAGTAATTCGCCTTTTTTATGTCGCTTAGCTAAATGGCGAAGTTGATGCTTATTTAAATTTGCGGTTTCGCGGGTTTCTTTTATTTGTGCAAGTACTTCATGCACATCTGCATTTTTGTTTTGGCTCAGTAAATAAGCCGCCATGACAAAAACAGAGCGCCCACGCCCTAAAGCACAATGAACGACTACGCGATGGTCTTCTTTAATATGGTGATGAATCCAATTAATAGCCTGATTTAACTGAGAATGGGTAGGAATACTATGATCGAGCACCGGAATGTTTAAATAATTAATATTCTCTTGTGTTGAACTCCACTCGAGTCCGTCGAATTCACACGTAACATCTAAAATCGCCGTAATCCCGTTATCTTTTAATGTGTCTATATCTGAGGGAAATAATCGGCAAGCTAAAAATAGGTTTTCGTTTATTTGTTGAATGGGCGGCACTTTATCGCGCTTACGTGACCAGGCATTATAAATTTGCACACCGAATAAAAATGGCACAAACGCCCACCGTATATAAAATGGGATCACCCCATTTTCACGCTTTCTAAATATTTTTGCTGTATTAAAAATATACGCGGTACTCACTAATAAAAGTGACAGCGCAGTCCAATAAAAAACAATAGCAAAATAGACAGAGTTCACTTCCCAACCAATAAAAATAAGCAGTAGTGCTAATAGTAAATAACTAATTGCAGCCCACATAGTCTCTCCTTTGTGAAAATAATGCCGATTTATAATCTTAATTTAAACGGCTTTAAGTAGTCTTTTGCAAATATCACGCCATATAAATGCCATTTAAAATTCAAACGTGAACAATAGGCCATTGATATATATAGTAATTAATAAACTAAAATCTACTACAGACCGCTCTTTGTGCATTTTTTACAAACATGTGAATAAATTATACTTACACGTCTAAATTTCAAACACTGACCGATTATTGCTTGTACTTACGTATAAAGCAGCTAATCTAAAAGGCAATTAAATTTTTTTGCATCCAAATCACACCCTCAACCGTTTACTCAATGATAATAAGAAAAACAGGACCCCTATGGATAACGATGATTTACTCCCTCTTTTGTGCGCAACAGCACAAGGAGACAAAAATGCTTTCTCAAGTTTATATCAACAAACTAGCGGCAAACTTTTTGCTATTAGCTTAAATATGCTCACTAACAGGGCTTATGCAGAAGAGGCACTACAAGACGCTTTTATAAAAATTTGGCATAACGCATCTGAATATAACGCCTCTAAAGGCACCGTTATTAGTTGGATGATAAGTATAGTCAGATATAGAAGTCTTGACTCACTGCGCTATCACAAAGTACGAAAAGAGCAGTCGTTAGGCGATGACGAATATGAAAATGAAAATGAAAATGAAAGTGTTGACGTTAATTACGATGAAGAAACGAAACTGGTCAATTGTATCGAACAGCTTGAGCCGCAACAAAAACAAGCTATTCACTTAGCTTATTATAAGGGGCTGAGTCATAGCGAGTTAGTGGATCATATAGAAACGCCTTTAGGTACAGTTAAAAGCTGGATCAGGCGTGGGCTTATGCAGCTACAAAGGTGTTTAACATTATGAATTATAATAAACCCGAACTATTAGACGCGCTTGCTGGGCAGTACGTGCTTGGCACACTTAGAGGGCTTGCCCGTAAGCGTTTTCAGCGTCTGTTACTTAACTCAAATCAAGCACGTGAAGCAACAATTATGTGGGAGCAAAACCTAAATAACTTGGCCAGTGCTATTACACCACAAACGCCACGTGACGATGTATGGATAAATATACTACAGCGTATTGAAAACCAAATACAACCCACCAAAACGGTGATACATACTAAGCCTTCTATTTGGCGTACATGGTCTTTTGTTGCAACAGCTGCATGTATTGTTTTAGCCTTTTTGATTATTCAACCTTCTACTAATGTTGTTCAAACACAACAAATTGCCTTGGTTCAAAATCAAGACAAGCAATCATTGTGGTTTATTGATGTAAGCGAGCAAGGGCTTTCAATTAAAGCCAGTAGCCAATTGGTTGCCCAAACCAATAAAGATTACGAGCTGTGGATGATTTTAAAAGGGCAAGATACACCTATTTCATTGGGTTTACTGCCCAAGCAAGGTAGCAAGATATTATTAAAAGATAACCGTTTTAACGCAAGTGATATTGCATTACTAGCAGTGAGTTTAGAACCTATTGGTGGTTCACCAAATGGATCACCAACCGAGGTGTTATACACTACAGAACTTATACTCCTGTAGCTCTACTTTTATAGCCTTTTATTAGCTGCTTACATTAAGCAGCTAACCTTTCCTTAAAGTTTTTAACAAAAAATAAAAACATTTTAACTTTTTTGCATCCATACTGAACTCTCACCCGTTATTAACTACGACTTCAATCAAAACTAAAGGACAAAGTCATGAAAGCTTTAACTCCATCAATACTCGCAGTAGTAGTATGCAGTACGTTTATAAGTGCACCAAGTGAAGCGTCTAGCCACAGAGAAGCGCCAAATATAAGCCGTTTCCCGACTTTAGATTCTACCGATTTTTATGTATTTAATAGTTACGAGCAAGGTCGTGACGATTACGTCACATTAATTGCTAATTACATCCCGCTGCAAGATGCATACGGCGGTCCTAATTACTTTGCAATGGACCCAGATGCTACTTACAGCATTCATATAGATAACGACGGCGATGCTGTTGAAGATATTACATTTGCGTTTAACTTTAAAAGCATGCTTCCTAATGATAACCAAGGTGTGCAATTAACTGTTGGACCTGAAGGTAATCAACGCACCGTGTCTGTACCGCTTAAAAATGTAGGCGGTGTATCTGCCGGAGATAACAGCGCTGCAAATTTTAGCGAATCATACACAGTAAGCATGATAAGCGGCGCGCAGCGTACTGGCGAAACAACGCTATTAAATAACACTGCATCAAACTCCAGCACATTTTCTAAACCGCTTGATTATGTGGGTAATAAAACATTTGGTTCAATGAGCGATTATCAAACTTATGCTGACCAATTTGTGTATCAGGTTTCAATTCCTAACTGTGAGAGCATGGCACAAGTTTTTGTAGGACAGCGTAAAGACCCGTTTGTAGTTAACCTAGGTAAAACATTTGATTTAGTAAACTATGTACCTGTAGAAGGTGATAGCGCCCCTGGTGCTGGTGACGGCGGTGGTTTTCCAGGTGGTATAACGCAATCAGCTGATAATGACGACCTTGCAGATAAAAACGTAACATCAATCGCTATCGAAATACCTAAAAGCTGTATTGTCGGTGAAGGTAACGGCGTAATAGGTTCGTGGACAACAGCAAGCTTACCTCAAGCACGTGTATTAAACCCCAATGCTAAATTTGCTAATAATGCGGTAAACGGTGGTGCATTAACTCAGGTTTCACGCCTAGGTAGCCCGCTTGTAAATGAGCTTGTAATTGGCATTAAAGACAAAGACACATTTTCTACTGCGCACCCTAAAGACGATGCACAATTTTTAGATTATGTATCTCACCCAGCACTACCTGAGTTATTAAACATTTTGTTTAAAGATGCTGTTAATACGACCCTTGACGCAAACTTAGAAACTCTGGCACCCACTAACTTCCCGCGTACTGATTTAATCACTGCATTTTTAACGGGTTTTGCAGGCGTTAATCAGCAAGCAACTGTAACACCTTCGGAAATGCTGCGTTTAAATACAGGCATTGCAGCAACAGCGCAAGCTGATCAATCTGCATTTGGTGTAGCGGGTAATGATTTAGCCGGCTTCCCAAATGGTCGTCGCCCGGGTGATGATGTGGTTGATATTGCACTTCGTGTTGTGATGGGTCGTTTATGTCATCCGATTCCTGTAAATGGTGAAGACACTGATTTAGGACTTTGTGCACCAGAGGATGCTAATACAGGCACAGTGCCATTTACAGACGGCGCACCTATTGATGCAACAATGATGGACTCAACATTCCCATACCTTGCAACACCACTTGCTGGCTCTAAATAAGGAGTAAAATAATGCGTAATTTAAAAACTACCCATATTTGTGTTCTCCTCAGTGCATTAACATTGGGAGCATGTAGTAGCGATGATGATAAAAAACAACCTACACCGGTTGTAAACACCGCACCTACAGCAAGCGATGCAATGCTAACAACACAAACTGAAGTAAGCATTACCGATATGCTTAACGCAAGCGATAATGATGGCGACTCACTTACTTACTCGTTAACAAGTGAGCCAATGCTCGGTACTGTTAATGTTGACAGTGATGGTAACTTTACTTATACACCTAATAAAGAAGCAACAGGTTCAGATAGCTTTATGTTTGGTGTTAGTGATGGCGTTAATTCGCAAGTTACTGCAACAGTAAGTATTACGATTGAGGCGCTGCAAGTTGACTTTGCTCAATTTGCAACCGATGCATTTAACCAAGCGCCAAATGCAGAGCCGTTAACTGTTAATGGTCGGGTGTTTACAAACACTGATACCGATGTTGATGGATTAATTTCTACAAGCGGTAACTAACCAAGTCATTAAGCTGACAGGCCATGGATGGCTTTTTTTCAAAGGATATTTATAATGCATTTATCAGTACTTAAACCCCTCACTATTATTGCTATTTGCTTAACCTCTTTCGCGGTGAGTGCGGCTCCTTATACTCCAAAAGATGACGCAGTTATTTCTAACAGTAATTCAACGCTTAGTGCTTCTCTGTCTGTTGAGGAAATAAATACATTAGTCACTAACAGCCAATATGTAGGCCAAACAGAGCGTTTACAGGGGCTACTTAAGACCCGTTTAGCCCAGCTATATAAACAAACACCCTCATCTCAAATTGGTTACTTATATGCTCGTGTTTTACAAAAAGAGCACCTTTTTGACGAAGCAATTAACGTTGCCAACAACGTTTTGATTACCGAGCCAAAGCACAGTAATAGCCATTTGTTACTGGCCAATATATTGATGACCCAAGGTGAATTTACAAAGGCAAAACAACACTGTGTTGCCTTGATTGGTCAAGTAAGTACCATTACTGCTAGCACTTGTGTACTAGACGTACAAAGCCAGCATGAAAGCGTTTTAGACAGCTACCAAACATTAGTTAAAATTATAAACAATAATCAAACTAGTTTAGCTACAAACCATGTTTTAAGTGAAATGAGCTACCGTCTAAGTAACTACAAGCAAGCTTTGTCTCACTTACAAAGCGTAGATTTAGTTCAAGCTCCTGTGAGCCTCATTGTGTTATGGGCCGATATTCAAATTGCGCTAAATCAACCTCAACAAGTATTAAATACATTAAGCGTACTGCTTCCAGATAAAAGTAATTTAGAAGATGCTATTTTACTAAGGCTTTCAATCGCAGAAAAAAAACTAAATAAACGCGATAAAAAATGGCAAAATACAATGGCGCAAAGAGTTACGCTACGAGAGCTTCGTAAAGATTCTTTTCATGCAAGTGACTTAGCTAAATATTACCTTGATGTACAACCAAATCGCGAAAAAGCACTTTACTGGGCTCATATTAATTGGCAGCAGGCTAAAATGAGCACCGATGAGCAATTACTTATTCAAGCAAAAGCGATGCAACGAGATACACTATGAAAACGCCTTATCTATTTATACTCACTTTAATGCTGTGCATTTTTTCAACTTACAGCTTTGCCCATCAACTAAGTACAAGTTATATAACCTTAAATAGCGAAAACAATAACGACACCAGCAAAAATCTATACACGGGTACTTGGCAAATAAATATTGCCGACTTAGAGCACGCAGTGCCTCTGGATTTAGATAAAAACGGCCAAATTTCGTGGACAGAAATAAAAGCAAAACGCAGCTCAATTAATAACTTCATTAAAGAAAATTTAAATATCACGCAAAGCGCGCAAATATGCCCTTTAAAAAGTGAAGGTATCTATCAGCTAGATAACCATTTTAACCAACCTTATTTGGTTATTCCGCTGCAGTTTAGCTGTGATGACAATGAAGCAATCACCCTTTCCTATTCCGCTTTTTTCAAAACTGATGCTAACCATAAATCCATCGTAAATATTAACGGTGTATCTCGTGTATTTAATATCAATGAGGCACAACAAACGTTCAGCTTTGAACAAACAAGTTATTTAAGTACCTTTAATCAATACGTTTACCAAGGTGTTTTACATATTTGGATTGGTATTGATCATATTTTATTTTTAATCGCTTTGTTACTTACCTGTGTTTTAAAACGCAGCAATAAAGCATGGCAAGGTATTAGCTCTAAAAAACACATTATTAAACACACAGCATGGATAGTAACCGCGTTTACGCTTGCGCACTCTATTACGCTTACCGCCACCGCTATGAACCTTGTATCACCAAATAGTCGCTGGGTAGAGCTTGGAATTGCTATATCGGTTTTATTTGCAGCATTAAATAATGTGTGGCCGTTGGTACTTCGTTTAGGTTGGCTTACTTTTGCTTTTGGTTTACTACATGGGATGGGATTTGCGAGCGTACTTGGCGAACTTGGCCTGTCGAGCGACTATCAACTGCTCAGTATATTGGCGTTTAATTTAGGCGTCGAAATCGGTCAACTTAGTATATTACTGATAGCCTTACCAATACTCATTTATGTACGACACTACACTTGGTATAAAAAATGGTTAATGCCAATGGGCTCCGTTGCTATCGCAATTGTTGCACTTCAGTGGTCAATCGAGCGTTTTTAAATAGTATAAATAAAAAAGCTAGCCAAAATATTGGCTAGCTTACTTTTTAGTTATTTACTTTGAGCGTTACTGCGCTTTATCAAATGGCATCAGTAATGTTTTCATCGCAGGGCGAAGCGCTATGAGTACCGTTTCTTCGGTTAGCTCAGGGTAAAGTAACTTTCTAAGTAATAACCCTGCCATCATCGAAAAAATAACATTAATTCGGCTTTCAAGTTCACGCTCATCAATGTCCTTGAGCGCACTTCGCTCGCTTGTTAAAAGCTGCCTCATGCGCCCTCTTGCTTGAATATCGGTTTCACGCAAAAGAGTAGCAACTTTAATATTACGACCCGCTTCTGCCATCATATCTAAATCAATAACACACGAGCCTGTATCCATGTGTCTTTGCACGCCAATATTTAAGCTATCTAAAAGAGCCGCCAAAACATCACCAGGGTGATCTTCAAACTTTTGAAAGATAGAGAACATTTCTTCCATGTCTTTTTCAATAATGCTTTCTATAATCGCTTCTTTGCTTTCAAAGTAATTATAAATATGCCCTGCACTCATCCCTGCCGTTTTAGATATTTCTGCCATACCTGCACCGTGGTAACCTTTACGGCGAAAACACTCTGCAGCAGCTGTTAAAATTTGCTCACGCCTAGCAAGTGCTATCGCGGGATCTGTTTGCCTTTTTGCTTTAGGCTTCATGTTCAACTCCACTACCAAGTCATAAACTCAGTAAAGCAAGAGCTATAAATAGTCTCGCCATATAAATATGTAATGCGGCTTTAAAAGCCGCAAATATTATTTCTCTTCCTGAGTTGTTTCACTGGCTACATTCCATCCGCCACCAAGCGCTTTGTACAAGTTAATTTGACTCGCAAGATACGCTTGCTGACCCGCAATTAACTGCTGCTGCGCGCCGTACCACGTACGCTGAGCATCAAGTACTTGCAAGTAGCTATCTGCGCCTTTTTCGTAACGCATTTTTGATAAATCAAACGTGATTTGTCGACTACTTATAAGCATATCAAGGGCACTTAATTGCTCTTGGTAACCTTCTCTATCAGCAAGTGCATCGGCAACTTCGCGAAACGCATTTTGAATTTTTTGCTGATACGTTGCCACTGCAATTTCTTGATCTGCTTTTGCTACATCAAGATTTGCTTGGTTACGTCCCATATTAAAAATAGGTAAGCTAATTGTCGGCACAAAACTCCATGTCCCAGAGCCTGAATCAAACAAGCCACTTAAGTCACTTGAAGCAGACCCCGCGTTGGCTGTTAAGCTTATGCTTGGATAAAACGCCGCTCGAGCAATACCAATATTGGCATTAGCAGCAAGCATTAAATGCTCAGCGGCTTTAATATCAGGGCGCTGTGATAGCAGATCAGACGGTAAACCAACGGGTACTTCTGGCATACTGATCAAGTTAGTCAGGTCTTTATTAGGCAGTAAATCAGCTGAAACAGATTTACCTACTAATAAATCTAAGGCACTTTTATCACGCTTTAACAAACGTTTGTACGTTGCTATGTCTACTTTTGCCGTAGCAACTGTGCTTTTAAGCTGCTCAAGGGTAATTGAAGACGTCGCACCTAAATCAAAGCTTTTTTGCGTAAGCGATAATGACTCTTGCTGAGAGGTAAGCGTTTCTTTTGCAAGCTCTAGCAGTTGCAAATCAGTTGCATAATTTAGCCACGCATTTGCCAACTCTGAAATTAAAGACACCTGCGTGCTGTATTGGCTAAGCTCTGTAGAGTATAAGTTTTGCAGTGCTTGCGCTGATTGATTGCGTACTTTGCCCCAAATATCTAACTCGTAAGAGGTAATACCCACTGTTGCACTGTATTGCGAGCTAATAGCTGCATCGCCAGTACCTGATAAGTCAGCCGGTAAACGCTGGCGCGTACCAGATGCATTTAAATCAAGGGATGGATACAAAGCAGAGTCTTCAATTTGATATAAACCACGCACACGCTGCACATTAAGCACTGCAATTTGCATGTCTTTGTTATGCTCAAGGCTTTGACTAATTAACGTTTGTAGTTTTTCGTTATTAAAAAACTGCTGCCAATTTAATTGCTGCGCAGCGGTTTTCCCAGTATCTGATGCATAAGCATCAGATACTGGTAGAGCAAGGTCTTTTTGCTCAGGCGCTAATTGGCAACCACTTAGCACCAATAAAGCAATTGCACTTAGGCTGAATGTTTTAATGCTCATTCTGCGCTCTCCTTCGTTGTCTCGTTAGCTTTGCCAGGAAATACACGGCGCACTAACACAAAGAATAACGGTACAAAAACAACAACTAATATTGATGATGCAAGTGTGCCGCCAATAATCGAAATACCTAACGCATTTTGCGCACCAGAACCCGCGCTTGAGGCAATAGCAAGCGGTATAACACCACAAATAAAGGCCATCGAAGTCATAAGTATTGGACGCAAACGTAGGCGAACAGCTGCAATAGCCGCATCAACTAAGCCAAGCCCTTCTTCCATTTTATGAATCGCAAACTCTACAATCAGTATCGCATTTTTAGATGCCAAACCAATGGTTGTCAACAAGCCTACCTGCAAGTAAATATCGTTAGATAAGCCACCGCCAAGCGCTGCCATAATCGCACCAAATATACCCAGTGGCACAATCATCATTACCGCAAACGGTACCGACCAACTTTCATAAAGCGCGGCTAAACATAAAAATACAAACAACAGCGATAAGCCATATAGTAGAGGTGCTTGACCGCTACTAGAGCGCTCTTGGAATGAAATACCGGTCCACTCAGACGAAATACCATTTGGTAATTGTTTAACTAAGCGCTCCATTTCATCCATTGCTTGGCCTGTACTGTAACCTGGCGCTGCACTACCTTGAATTTCCATTGCTGAAAAACCATTGTAACGCTCTAAACGTGGCGAACCATACGTCCAGTAGGCACTAGCAAACGCTGAAAACGGCACCATATCGCCATTATCATTGCGCACATACCACTTATTTAGATCCTCAGGCACCATGCGAGATTGTGCATCACCTTGCATATACACTTTTTTCACTCGACCACGGTCAATAAAGTCATTCACATAACTACTACCCCATGCTGTCGAAAGTGTACTGTTAATATCATTTTGCGACACGCCAAGCGCTTCTGCTTTTGCCAAATCTGTATCAAGTTGTAGCTCTGGCATATCTTCTTGTCCATTTGGACGCACGCCCGCTAAAATTGGACTTTGGCTTGCTAAACCTAATAACTGATTTCGTGCAGCTAAAAGTGCCTCATGGCCAAGGCCTACACGGTCTTGTAAGAAAATATTAAAGCCATTAGCAGTTCCCAGCTCAACAATTGCAGGTGGCGGAAAGGCAAAAACAAAGGCTTCTTTTATCGTTGAAAAGTAGCCCATCGCTTTACCTGCAACACCTTGAACAGATAACTCGTCACGCTGACGCTCATCCCAATGTTTAAGATTTACAAAGGCAATTGCTGAGTTTTGGCCAGAACCTGCAAAACTAAAACCAGTCACGGTAAAGATACCGTTTACTGCTTCAGATTGATCGTTTAAAAAGTGGTTTTCTACCTTTTTAACAACCTCAAGCGTTTGTTGTGTTGTAGAACCCGCTGGTAATGACACTTGGTTAAACAAAATACCTTGGTCTTCGTCAGGCAAAAATGCTGTTGGCAAGCTTGAGAATACATAAACCATACCGCCCACAATCACGCCATAAATAAGTAAGTAGCGTTTAGAGTGAGTAAGCATGCGCCCTACAAAGCTTTGTGCACCTGAATTTGTTTTATCAAAACCACGGTTAAAGCCTGTAAAAAATCGACCAAATAACGTGTCATTGTTATGTACATGGCTTGGTTTTAAAAGCGTTGCACACAATGCTGGCGTTAAAATAAGAGCCACTAAAACAGATAACCCCATCGCCGATACGAGTGTTATAGAAAACTGACGATAAATTATACCGGTAGAGCCACTAAAGAATGCCATTGGAATAAATACCGCAGAAAGCACCATGGCAATACCTACCAGCGCGCCTTTAATTTCATCCATAGATTTACGTGTAGCTTCAAGTGCCGAGAGTTTTTCCTCGGTCATTAAACGCTCAACATTTTCTACAACAACGATTGCATCATCTACCAATAAGCCTATGGCAAGTACCATCGCAAACATCGTTAGCGTATTTATTGAATAACCAAAGGTGTATAAAATACCAAATGTACCTAGTAAAACTACAGGTACGGCAATAGTTGGAATAAGCGTTGCCCTAAAGTTTTGTAGGAACAAATACATCACTACAAAAACAAGTACAACAGCTTCAATTAATGTATGAATAACTTTTTCGATAGATAACGATACGAACGGCGTTGTATCGTAAGGTATTACCGCATCTAACCCTTCAGGGAAAAACGGTTTTAGCTCTTCAATTGCTTTTTTAACGCCCTCTGCGGTATCAAGTGCGTTAGCGCCACTGGCTAATTTAATACCTAAACCTGATGCAGGTTGCCCATCGTAACGAGCAACAACGCGGTAGCTTTCACCGCCAAGCTCTACTTTAGCTACGTCCTCTAGACGTACAAAAGAGCCATCTGGATTGGTTTTAACTAATATTTGTTTAAATTGCTCTGGCGTTTGTAATCGGCTTTGCGCGGTTACTGTTGCATTAAGTTGTTGACCATCAACGGCAGGCATACCGCCAAGTTGACCGGCAGATACTTGTGCATTTTGCGCACTAATTGATGCACTAATATCAGCAGGTGTAAGCTTATAATTTTGTAACTTTGTAGGGTCTAACCAAATACGCATCGCGTACTGAGAACCAAACAGCTGTACTTCACCTACGCCTTCAACACGCGAGACAATGTCTTGCACGTTTGATGAAACATAATCGCCAATATCAATATTAGTCATGCTGCCATCTTTAGACACAAAAGCATAAACCATTAAAAAGTTACGCGCTGATTTTGCAACTACCACACCTTGCCTTTGTACGGCTTCTGGTAATAGTGGAGTTGCTGTAGCTAGTTTATTTTGCACTTGAACTTGTGCAATATCAGGGTCAGTTTCAGCGCTAAACGAAAGTGTAAGCGTAGCAGAACCACTCGACTCAGACGTAGATGACATATAAAGCAAGCCATCAAGCCCTTTCATTTTTTGCTCAATAACTTGCGTTACCGTATCTTCAAGTGTTCGTGCAGATGCACCAGGGTACGTTGCAGTAATACTCACTGCAGGTGGTGCAATTGAAGGATACTGCGAAATAGGTAAACTCCTAATCGCCAAAATACCTGCAAGCATCACTACAATAGCGAGTACCCAAGCAAATATCGGTCTATCGATAAAAAATCGTGACATTAAAACTCTCCGTTATTGAGCTTGATCGGCTTTAGCAGACGATTGAATTTCAGATGGGTTCACAGGTGCACCAGGGCGGATTTTTTGTAAACCTTCAACTATTAACTTATCGCCATCACTTAGGCCATCAGTAACAAGCCAATCAGAACCAATAGTTCTATCTACTTTTAATACGCGGTTTTCTACTGTGTTGTCTTTACTGACAACCATTGCTGTTGGTTCGCCTTTTGAATTACGGCTAACGCCACGTTGCGGAGCTAAAATAGCACCCGCCTTAACACCTTCCACAATAGAAGCTCGGGCATACATGCCAGGCAGTAATAATTTTTCTGGGTTTGAAAATTTAGCACGCAGTGTTACTGAGCCAGTACTTGGATCAACGGTCACTTCAGAAAACTGTAATGTGCCTTTATGAGGATAAATAGAGCCATCTTCCATAATAAGTTCAACGTCAGTTTGACTAGCCGAATCGACAGTTAGAGCACCTGATGATAATGCTTTTTTAAGCTGGGTAAGCTCATTACTTGATTGTGTTAAATCGATATAAATTGGATCTAACTGAGTTACTGTAGCAAGTGCTGTACTTTGATTGGCACTTACAAGTGCACCCACTGTTACGCTTGATTTACTAATTTGACCACTAATAGGAGAAGAGACGTGGCTGTAATCGAGATTAATTTGCGCTGATTTTAACTGCGCTTTAGCTGTTAATAATTCAGCATTAGCTTGCTTATATGCGGCATCTGCTTCATCAAAATCTTGTTGGCTCACGGCTTTAATTTTTAAAAGTTCTTTATAACGCGATGCTTTTGATTTAGAGCTGGCAATGCTTGCCTCTGCGCGCGCTACGCTTGCTTCACTTGCTGCTAAGTCTGCTTCAAATGTAGCAGGGTCTATTTGATACAGTGCTTGGCCTTGTTTAACCTCATTACCTTCAACAAATAAACGAGATTGTACAATACCACTTACTTGTGGACGAATTTCAGCAATTTGAAATGCACTAATGCGACCAGGAAGTTCTTTTTTGAGAGTAAGCGCTTGGCTTTTTACTGTAATTACACCCACTGGGACAGCTTTAGGAGCTGAAGCTTGTGACTGCTCAGCAGCCTGATCACAACCAGTTAAAGCAACAGAACCGACGAGGGCTGACAATACAAATAAAGCGATGCGGGAACGCTGCATGTTAAATACCTTTTAGTTTAGAGTGAACGATCATTCTAAATTAAAATGCGCTGATAATGAATCTTAATAAGGAGAAATTTACACAAACTTACACTATTGAATACAATATACGCCTTAGGTAGCATTTAATGTTAATTTGATGAAAATAGAATCAAAGCTGTTTGAAAATAGAATCAAAGCTGTTTGAAAATAAAGCAATTAAACAGATTGAAATAACCACTCATTTTAAGCACAGAACTTTTAAATAGGCACAAAAAAGCCAAGCAAAAACAGCTTGGCTATTTATATAAACGACTATCTTACTTTTTTAAAGGGGGTTGTCGTTCTGTGGATTAATAACTCTTGAAACTAACAACTGCTCTACCCTAATGCCCTCTACATCAACAACTTCAAACTTAAAGCCTGAAAAAGTTAAATGCTCTGCACGTTTAGGGATTCGCTTCATACTGTAAATTAAAAATCCAGCGACAGTTTCATAGTGCATCTGATCAGGAAATTCTTCTATATCAAGTACCTTTGCTAAATCGGTAATTGGAGTTAACCCATCTACAAGCCATGAATTTTTATCGCGCTCTATAATTAATTCATCACCTTGATGAGTAATTAAATCCCCCATAAACCCTTTCATTAAGTCTTTAACCGTTACAATACCTACCGAAAGCGCGTATTCGTTTACGACAACAGCAAATGGCTTTGCTGCGCTTTTAAACGCATTTAAGGCTTCTGATAGGCTTAATGTTTCCGGTAAGTAAAAAACATCTTTATCAATCAGCTCATCGTTTATATTGGCGGCTTCGCCTTTTAGTACTTGTCGTAAAATATCTTTAGATTCAACAGAGCCATGCAATTTATCTAAATTTCCTGACACTACTAAAAAGTGATTATGAGGGTGGTCAATAATTTTGGTCGCAATATCATGGCTAGATTCGTTCAAATCAAAATAGACAATTTGGTCGCGTGGCGTCATTACGCTTGATAAAAACCGCGCTTCTAGGTCAAACACATTACCAATGAGTTCATACTCTTGCTTTTGCAAACTACCATATGCAGCACCCGCTTCCATCATGGCAACAATGTCCTCAGTTGTAACGTTGTCTTCTCGCTCAGCGGGTACTTTAAATAAGCGCAGCACAAAGTTAGTTACCCCATTAAAAAACATCACTAGCGGAGTTAAGGCAAAGGTTACCCAGCGCATTATTGTAACGACTCTAACAGCGACAGCTTCTGGCATGATCATCGCTAAACGTTTTGGCATTAAATCGGCGAACAAGATAAACAGAGATGTAATAGTAAAAAATGAGAATAAAAAGCTAATTTTTTCTAAGTGTGCACCTTGATAAAAAAGCACTAAAACACTTTCAACATAAGGCGATAAAGCCTGCTCGCCCACAATACCACCCAAAATCGCAATCGCGTTGAGTGCAATTTGGATCATGGCAAAAAAAGCCCCTGGATTTTCTTGTAGCTTTAATACCGCTGCTGCTTTTATATTTCCTTCATCTGCCATTACCCGCAGTTTTATTTTACGCGACGCTGCAATTGCTATTTCTGACATAGCAAACAACGCACTGATCAAGATCAATAAGCTAATCCCGATTAAATCACCCATTTAACGCTCCAATAAGTTAGCGCTTTTTTAAACAAAAAGCAGCTGGATTATAATCGGTTTTTTAAACGCAGCAATTTATATTTACGAAATATATTTAAGCTATTAATTTTCAATTATTTAAGAGGTAAAACAGTGAGTTTAAAGTGCTTAAATTTTATTAAAGGCAACTTTTAATTGAGAAACTAAAGCCGGATCCATATTTATATTACAGGCAAAAAATAACGGAGACTGAGTTGTGTTTAAATCAAGTAATGGTTCTAGTAACTCAAGCTTAGGCTCTGTTTTAACTCGATAGTTAAATTGCTTCTTGTTGAGGATAACAAAATCAAGTATATGGTGACGAGTGCTTATGAGTTTATCTATTTTATCTAGGCTATCGATGAGTAATAAATGCTTACTTTCACTAAAGCCCCTTTCAAGCAAATAATGATGACTAAAGTTATCACGCAGTACTGCTATTTTGTATTTTTTAGCATCATTGAGGGTGTTTAACTTTATACCTCTGGATTTTAGACCATAAATGGCAGAGTCAAAGCTTTCCAGTTCGCCTACCCAGTTAAACTTACTTTCTCTATTAGGTAATCGAACAATCGAAAATATACAGGTGTTTTTATCGCGTAGCGCTGCATTGTAGGATATGGCCCAACTATGCGCCAACATAGTGTAGTTTATACCTGTACCTTCTAGCGCTTTATGAACTTTATCGACAGAGCGGCCAACGAGTTTGTTATCTTCATTAATATACTGAAAGTCCGGAAATACTTCCGTTACTATTGTAATTTCAGCTGCATCAACTTTAATACAGCTAATGAACAATAAAAAGATCAACAATTTCATCTAGCGAGGCCTCAACTAACTCATTATATGTATTTAATAAATATAGCTGAGGCTTTATGAACTGCTAGTTTTTAGTCATGTGATGCACACTTATACGCTGATAGTGCTAGTATTTATAGCTTCTACAGCTTACTTGTTCATTGCACTAATTAAAAAGGCTGAAATTTTAGCGCCTTCTCTAAGTGTAGTTTCTGAGCTTGATTGGCCAACTAAAGAGCTGTCGGTAAATGGCGCTATCTCCATCATATCTGCACCCGTAATAGGAAACTCATCCGCAATGGCTGATAAAATATCAAGCGCATGCTGAGGCGTTAAACCGTGATGCTCTGGCGTACCTGTGGCAGATGCAAACTCTGCATCAAGTGCATCAATATCAAAGCTTACGTATATTTCATCAACGTTATCGGCTTTTAACTGTGCAATAGCGTCGGCAGCAACCGCTGCTGCGCCGCGTTCAATGATTTCATGTGCCCAGTGCTGTTTAACACCAAAAGTATTTTCCCAATGCGCTTTAGGCTTGCCACTTGAGCGTATACCAAATTGTATTAAATGATGCGGCGCCGGTAAAAACTCTAATATATGTGTACACCACGAGCCAAAACATAAATCAATACCTAAGCGCTCCACAAGTAAATCGGTATGCGCGTCAAAGTGAATAATAGCCGTGCGCTTACCTTGCTCACGTTTTGCTTTTAAGTACGCTTTAGTAAGTGGGTAACTAATTGAGTGATCGCCACCAATACCAAATAATCCTTTATCTTTAAACGTTGCGTAAAAACTGTCGCACACATCTTCAGTGATTGATAACGGGCTTACGTAATAATCGTTATCTTCATCACCATATAAGGCTCTTTGGCAATTAGAAATGGTTGCATCATTTAGGTATTTGTCATGAAGTAAATGTGGGATTACACGTACATCACCTAAATCAAACGAATGACACTGAGGTTGCTGATCAATTAAAGCTGAGCGCACAAACAGTGGCCCCCAGTTTGCTCCGCGTAATATCCCACCGCCACAGTCTGAACTAATACCTAACATAACGGCTTTATGTGGTGAGTTTGGTAATTCGTTTAAAGACTCGCGCCACAAGTTATCAACGTTTTCAGTTTGTCCGTAAAGTTTATTACGCAGTGCGGCTTTGCGCTCTTTTGCAGTATTTACTGTGTATACGCCATCGCCCGGTGCGCACAAACAGTGCTCAACTTTGTTTTTAAATGCTTCAAATTGTGTGCTCATAATAAACTCCTTCGGTTTTTATTCTGTACGTAGCTAATTACTTTTGAGTAGTTATGCAAAATCACTAAAAATGCCTAAACTTCAAATAAATGCCACTTTGCTAAATAAGTCAGTGCTTAATATAAGTAAACACGTTAGTTTTTACGTGTTCACTACAAATTTAAGTCATTGAATTTATTTAATATTAATGAAAATTTGTAATCATTCATTTAATCGTAGTTACGCGCTTGAGTGATACTTATTATGTCTGCTTGAACATGTCAACAGCGCAACAAGGCTACGTATATAAGTACTTGAGTGAATATTCATAGTTGGTGAATAAATCAAATTAGCCCTTAAAATTATTAAGGCTTTATTGGAAGAGTTAAGATAAAACGGACAATCGTCCTGTACTTGATAAACGTTTCTAGCAATCATGCTAGATTGACAACAAATTATTATAAAAGGCTTAGCTATGGAAAAGGTATTTCACTTAGGACTATGTATTGACGATCTTAAAGGTGCAAAACTTGCGATTGTACCGGGCGATCCAGATCGTGCAGCACGTATTTCACAATTCCTAGACAACCCAACCTGCCTTGCTCAAACTCGCGAGTTTCATGTTTATTTAGGTCAATTAAACGGCCACTCTGTGGTTATATGTTCTACAGGTATTGGTGGTCCATCTACGTCGATTGCAGTAGAAGAATTAGCACAACTTGGCGTGCGTAAATTTTTACGTATTGGTACAACCGGTGCAATTCAGCCACACATTAACGAAGGCGAAATTTTAATTAGCCAAGCGTCTGTACGTTTAGATGGAGCTAGCCAACATTTTGCACCACTTAGCTACCCTGCTGTATCTGACTTTTATGCAACACAAGCTATGGTACAAGCATGTAAAAACCTAAATATCGATTTTCATATTGGTATTACTGCATCAAGCGATACATTCTACCCAGGGCAAGAGCGTTACGATACGCACTCTGGTTACGTTCCTAAATCACTACAAGGTAGCTGCGAAGAGTGGCAAAAATTGGGCGTGATGAACTACGAAATGGAATCGGCAACATTATTTACTATGTGTGCAGCCCTTGGATTACAAGCAGCATGTGTAGCTGGCGTACTTGTTAACCGTACTCGCCAAGAAATACCAAATGTAGACCACGGTGAAATTGAGCGTAAATCTGTAGCAGTAGTATTAGAAGCAGCTAAAGTATTACTTGATTAATACAGGTTATAGCAGTCAGTGAGTGAGTTAATTCGATAGAATGGCTCGCTTTAATAAAGCACAGCTCCGGCTGTGCTTTATTGTATGCAAGCCACTATTTAAGTGGTGCGCTAATTACTTTAAGTGCTGGTAAATGCGTAAAACTGGCAAGTACAGCTTTTGCCACTTGCGACTGGTTTTCACGACCCGCTGTTTCGAGCAATGTAATTCCCTTCACCGTACTTTCGTTAAAGCTAAGCCCAGCTAAAAAGAACTGGCTTAGTGCACTTTGTAGTGGCGATAAACTTGGACTGTAAGCTGCATTTTCGGCGTAACTTCCGTAAAAGTCACCATCACTAAATGTACTTATTTTTACGGCGCTAAAGTTGTGGCTGTAAGGCACATACGCATTAAGTGCAAAACGCGCAAGGGTTTCATCAAGGTCTTCAGCGCTAAAATTACCTTGCTGTGGTTTTGGGTTAAACAAGCTAAATTCGTTACCTAAATCGGTAGGTCCAAATGAATGCGGCAGTAATTCAGCAAGTTTAAATTGCTGATCAGGAAGTAAAATATCAAACTCTTTCGCATCAGCGAGTTCGTTCATAAACTGGCGACAATACCCACAAGGCGCATCGCTAATAGCAATTTTAACTATTTTTTTAGCGCCGTTTAACCATGCGTTATTTATAGCCGATTGCTCTGCATGAACCACTAAACTCAATGCTTGATGATCAAACTCTACATTTGCACCAAAGTAAAAGTTTACCTCACGCTTTTCATCAAGTGCTTTAACAATTGCGCCTACATGAAAATCTGACACTGGCGCAACAGCATACTCAGAAGCTAAAGGTACTAAACCTTGTAGTAATACATCATCAGACACATTGAGTTGCGCGCATAACGCTTTAATATTATTAGAATTTAATATGCCACGTTGTGATTTTAATTGACTACGTAATGACGCTGTTTGCGCTACGCTTAATGTGAAGTGCGAATTTGTAAGTGCTGTATCTTGCTGTACAGTAAAAGTTGCTGAAGCCATAATATTTTTTAATTATTCAATGGCTAAGTAGTTTAAAAGGTTAGGATGTTAAATACCAGCCTATTTAACGCAAAAAAAGGGAGCACATCGCGTGCTCCCTTTTAATACCAATAGGTATACCTAACAAAATAAAGTGTTAGCCGGTATTACGCATACCTGCAGCTATACCTGTCATCGTGATCATTAACGCATTATCAATGTCACCTTCGTTTCGTTTTTCCTCTGAGCGAGCACGGCGTAAAAGCTCAACCTGTAATAGGTTAAGTGGATCGGTGTACGGATTACGTAAACTAATCGACTCCTTAATCCAAGGTTGTTCGGCGAGTAGGCTTTTTTGTGGGCTAAGTGATTGCACCAAGCTAATCGCTTCTTGAAGCTCTTTACGAAGTGTTACACCCAATGGTTTGTACATATCTTCCACCAGCGCATTATCGTAATGCTCACTCAACCAGCAATCGGCTTTACTAAATACCATTTCTAGCATTTCTAGGCGCGATCTAAAGAATGGCCACTGTAGGCTCATTTCGTTTAGGGTTTCTGCGCCGTACTTATTAAGCGCAGCTTTTAAGCCAGTTAACGCACCTAACCATGCAGGAAGCATTAAACGGTTTTGGCTCCACGCAAAAATCCATGGAATAGCACGCAGGCTTTCAACACCACCATTAGGATTACGTTTTGCAGGACGCGATCCAAGCGGCAACTTAGACAGCTCAAGCTCAGGCGTTGCCATTCTAAAGTAAGGTACAAAGTTTTCATCGTGGCGAACTACATTACGGTAATGTTCACATGACTCCTCACTTATTAGCTTCATTACTTCGCGCCACTGCGGTTTTGGTTCCGGCGGCGGTAATAAGTTACTTTGTAGTACTGCGCCTGCGTAAATATTTAAGCTTTGCAGTGCTACATCAGGTAAACCAAATTTAAAGCGGATCATCTCGCCTTGCTCGGTTACACGTAAACCACCTTTTAACGAACCTGGCGGTTGTGAATGCAGCGCTTGTGCAGCAGGTGCGCCACCACGCCCTACTGTGCCACCACGTCCGTGGAATAAAATAAGTTCAATACCACGCTCATCAGCAAGCTGCACTAGTTTATCCATAGCTTCGTACTGCGCCCAACCTGCTGCCATCATGCCGGCATCTTTAGCAGAATCAGAGTAACCAATCATTACATTTTGGGTGTTTTTAATGTGCCCGCGATACCAAACATTATCAAGTAATGTAGTAATTACATCACTGCCTGCGTTTAAATCGTCGAGTGTTTCAAATAACGGTGCTACTGGTAAATCAAAGCTACAGCCGCTTTCTTTTAGCAATAATTGTACTGCTAAAATGTCTGATGCTGTTCGCGCCATCGAAATAATATACAAGCCAAATGTTTGTTCGTCTTGCTTAGCAATAACGTCAAAGGTGTCTAGCACTTCTTGAACATCAGGGCTTGGTTGCCAATGTTTTGGAATAAGCGGTCTGCGAGAGTTAAGTTCAGTAAGTAAAAAAGCTTGTTTATCTTGCTCTTGCCATTGGTTGTAGTCGCCTAAACCTAAATAACGAGTCAGCTCAGAAAAAACATCGCTGTGACGAGACGAGTCTTGGCGCACATCGAGTTTAGCTAAACGCAAGCCAAAGCTATTAATACGGTACAGTAAATCAAGCAATAAGCCATCAGCAACTACTTTCATATTACACTTTAATAACGAGCGGTAGCAAACCTCTATAGGATGCTTAAGCTGATTAATATCGGTAATTAAATCTTGTGAATCGCTACGCTTATTTTTAATTTTAGCGCCCAAGTGAGCCACGGTCTCTGCAACTTGGTTTTTAAGCTTTTTGATCACCGCTCTGTATGGTTCAAAGTCTTGACCTGCCAACTCAATAAGCTCATCACTGGCATCTGACATAGAGAGTTCAGCGCATAACGTTTTTAAATCTTGAATATATAAGTTAAGCGCCATCCAACGACCGTGGTCAAGCACTTCTGCTGTAACCTGCGATGTTACAAATGGATTTCCATCACGGTCTCCACCCATCCAAGATGTGAACTCAATCGGGCTGTAATCTTTTGGTAGCTCTAAACTTAATTGCTCTTTAACATTGGCTGAAAATTCACGTAAAAAACGCGGAACAGCGTGCCAAAGACTGTTTTCGATTACCGCATAACCCCATTTAGCTTCATCAACTGGCGTTGGGCGAGAGCGACGAATGTCGTCAGTATGCCAAGCCTGGCTAATAAGCTGTTCAATACGATTTAAAATAGCATCTCGCTCTAGCGGTAAGTTATCTTTTCGCTCTAATGACGCTAAGCAATCACTTAGTTCAACATGTTTGTTAATAATAGTACGGCGCGTCACCTCGGTTGGGTGGGCGGTTAATACTAAGTTTATGTGGAGTTTTGAGAGTGTTTCGGCCAAATGATTACTATCTAGCTGGCCTTGTTCTGCTTTTGTAACTAACGTTTTTAATGTTTGAGTGAGAGGGTTTTGTTGACCAAGGCCAACGTCATTAAAACGCGAAACGGTATGAAATTGTTCTGCTACATTAGCAAGGTTTAAAAAATGATTAAATGAACGGGCAACCGGCAAAAGCTCTTCATCACTAAGCGCATGTAAAACATCTATTAGCGCTTGTCTGTCGTCTTCATTACCACTGCGAGATGATTTAGATAAAGCCCGAATTTCTTCTACTTTATCTAAAATAGCTTGGCCTTGAGCATCCTTAATAGTTTGTCCTAGTAATTGCCCAAGTAAATTTACATTACCTCGCAAGGCGGCATATTGTTCACTCATTTCTCATTCTCCTTTGTTTCGTAGGACACTATTAATATCATCATGAAGAGATATTTAATAGATCCATTTGCAATGTCTTGTCGTAAAAAAGTATATATAAAATAATCACAAAGCAATTACATGATCATTTTTTACGATGGAAACTGCCCTCTTTGCAGCACCGAAATGCAGCAACTAAAACACGCAGACTCTAAAAATCTAATTACGCTTGAAGATCTTAACGCGAGCGACTTTAGTGAACGCTACTCGTATATTGATAAAGACAAAGCAATGAACTACCTGCAAGCCCAAAGGCAATCAGGTGAAATGATTTACGGGCTTGATGTAACGTACGAAGCATGGAAAATAGTGGGTAAACACAGCTGGTTGAAAATTTTTCGCTTGCCAATAATTCGCTTTTTCGCTGACTGCGGATACCTGTTATTTGCTAAGTATAGGCACCCCATCAGTCGCTTTTTAATGCCAAATACTCAGTGCAGTAACGGCGAATGTGGACTAAAAGCAAAAGGTGATAAATGAAAACCATTGTTTTATTCGGCGCAAGCAGTGCCATAGCAAATGCATATATAGAACATCTACAAATAAACACGCCTACTCATCAGATAGTTTGTATTAGTTCAAAAAGTATTGAATCTGACTCAAGTGTTGTCCACCTGCATACTGACTACACAAAACAAAGTTTAGCGCGCGTTACTAATTACCTAAAAGAGCAAAGTGCCGATATACAACAAGTTATTATATTCAATGGTACACTGCACAACGAAACCCATATGCCCGAAAAAAAGCTGGAGGATTTAGACGCTGAGTATTTTAGCCAACTTCTCAATTCAAACACCCTAACTCCCCTACTTTGCTTGCAGAGTATTTTGCCGCTCTTAACACATAAAACGCACTGTACTATTACAGCACTCAGTGCGCGTGTGGGCAGCATTAACGACAATAAATTAGGCGGTTGGTATACGTATCGCGCCTCTAAGGCTGCTCTTAACATGCTATTTAAAACCGCAGCGATTGAGCTTTCACGCCGAGCTAAAAATACCAAGCTCGTTTTATTTCACCCAGGGACTACTGATACTGCGCTTTCAAAGCCATTTCAAAAAAACGTACCCGCTGGAAAACTCTTTACAGCTGAATTTGTAGCTAAGCAGCTATTTACACTTACTTTTAATAACCTTCATTTAGAACTCAATGGTGAGCCTGCCTACTTAGATTGGCAAGGCGAAACCATACCGTGGTAAGGACCTTTAATGCATTTTACTAAAGAGCGCATAAACGCACTTGAAAAACACACTCGTACTCATTTAATTAATTCGCTTTCGGGTTTTAAAAGCGCCAACTTAATTGGCACGCAAGACACACAAGGCAATACTAATCTCGCCATTGTTAGCTCTGTTATTCATTTAGGGGCTCACCCGCCGCTAGTTGGCATGATAATGCGCCCAAATAGCGTGCCTCGACATACGTTCGAAAACATAATCGAAACCGGTAGTTACACCATTAACCAGGTTAATAAAGCTATTTATAAGCAAGCTCATCAAACATCAGCCCGCTACGACAAAGGCGAGTCAGAATTTGCAGCGACAGGTTTAACGCCCGAATACTTAAACGACTTTGCAGCGCCTTTTGTTAAAGAAAGCCGCTTAAAGTACTCGGTTAAATTTGTAGAAAACCAACATTTAGCCATCAATGGCACAGAGCTTGTAATAGGTGAAATCACTGATGTGTATTTAGATGAAGTAGCACTTCAAAGTGATGGCTTTTTAGATTTACAGGCTATTGAAACGGTGGCAGTAACCGGGCTTGATAGCTACCACACAAGTAATAAACTCACGCGTTTACCTTACGCTAAAAAATAATATGCCATTTTAAGAGGCTATAAACTAATAGCCTCTTATCGCATAACATTGAATTTTACCTTGGTATTAATCACACTAGCTAAAAATCCAAGGAGAAAAATATGACCACCATCGGTATTGGTACACAATCAAGCGAGCAAGCGCTGGCAAGCCTAAGTAACATGACGCAAACGCTGACCCCTATCGCAGCTGACGAACATTTAGAGCGCATAGCCAAGGCTCAAGCGTATATGCTAGCAAACAACATAGATGCAATTTATTTAAACGCTGGCACCAACCTTACCTACTTTACAGGCATGAAATGGTACGCGAGCGAACGTATGGTTGGCGCGATATTACCCGCCCTTGGTGAAGTACAATACATTGCGCCTTATTTCGAAATTGGTTCACTAAACGGGTTTAAAGTAATAGGTGGGCCTATTCATGGGTGGCAAGAGCACGAAAATCCTTATGCACTTTTTGTCGAAGTATTAAAAAAGTTAAACATTAATGAAAACGCAACTATTGGCATTGATGAAAGCGCACAATTTTTTATATTCGACGGCATTAATAAAGCACAAACGGGTTTAAACCTCATAAACGCCCAACCTGTAACGGCGCATTGCCGTATGCATAAGTCAGTTCATGAGCTTAGCTTAATGCAACGCGCGATGGACATGACCTTAGCCGTACATCAAGCCACAGCAAGCATGCTTTATGAGGGAATAACCACCACCGAAGTAGAAGCTTTTATTAAGCAAGCACATCAAAAAGTAGGTGCACCAGGTAACTATTTTTGTATTGTTTTATTTGGTGTTGCAACGTCTTTCCCGCACGGTGTTAAAGATGCCCAAATACTTAAAAAAGGCGATATGGTACTAATTGATACCGGCTGTAAAGTACACGATTACCTATCAGATATAACCCGTACCTATGTATTTGGCGAACCAACAATGCGCCAACGTATGTTTTGGGATCATGAAAAAGCAGCGCAAATGGCGGCATTTAATGCAGCTAAAATTGGTGCTACGTGCGAAGACGTAGACGCGGGCGCCCGTAACTATTTAGCGGCGCAAGGGCTAGGCCCGCAATACCAAACACCGGGTTGCCCACACCGAACTGGCCACGGCATTGGGCTAGACATTCATGAATGGCCATACTTAGTTGGCGGTGATAAAACCCCACTTGCCCCAGGCATGTGCTTTAGTAACGAACCAATGTTAGTTATACCCGATGAATTTGGCGTACGCTTAGAAGATCATTTTTACATGACCGACAACGGCCCTCATTGGTTTACACAACCAAGTTATAGTATTGACGACCCATTCGGGCTTAACGCTTAAAACTGAATACCTTCAAGAGCAGCTGCTTAGCTGCTCTTTTTAGTTTGGTATTGATAAAGTGCAGTTCATCCCAATATCCCCTGTTATACCAAAGCAATCCTCAAAAGGATAAATATGAAAAACTTTAAAATTGATATCGTTTCAGACGTAATGTGCCCTTGGTGTGTAGTGGGTTATAAAAACCTAGAAACTGCACTAGAGCAATTCAAAGACGAAATGAGCGCAGATATTACGTGGCATCCTTTTGAACTAAATCCAGATATGCCAATTGAAGGTCAAGACTTAAACGAACACTTAATGCAAAAGTACAACCTAACAGAAGAGCAAGGCGACGAAAATCGTAAAAACATGCTCGAAGCTGGTCAACGTGCTGGGTTTACCTTTAATTTTGATGGCAAACGCATCATGATCAACAGCTTTGATTTGCATCGTTTATTAATGTGGGCACGTGAAGAAGGTAAGCAAACGAAGCTAAAACTCGCCTTTTTTGAAGCGCACTTCACCGATTTAAAATACTTAAACCAAGAAGATGCTCTGCTTGATGTAGTAGCAAGTGTTGGCCTTGATAAAGAAGAGGCACGTAGTATTTTACACTCAGATAAATACGTACAAGACGTACGCCAAGAGCAAGACAACTTTAAACAAATGGGCATTACGTCAGTACCTACGTTTATCATAAACGATAAGTATGCACTTACTGGCGGACAACCAAGCGACTCATTCATTCAAGCACTAAAACAAATTAGTGAAGAAGAAGCCAAGCAAGACGCTTAATACACAAATAAAGTTTAAAATTAAGAAAGGCTGCCCAATGCAGCCATGTTTCATTTAAAGGTCCAGCGTAAATTCACGCTTTACTATCTATGTAAGCCGATTTTTTTATAAGCTTTCATCACAAACCTCTTCCAATAAAACCTTATCACCTGCGCTACTATAAAAGCGCTGGCACTAAACGTGCATTGTCTATTATGTGTCCTTAGAGAGTGTGCTGCGCGCTATTTTGTTTCAAGTGCCACGTAAATATTACAAGGTGCTATTAACTTCTTTCATACCGCTATTCACTCTCACTATTACTTAAGGGTTAACTAGTAACTAAATACGCATAAGGAGCAAGCATGGCTAAGTCAGCAACATTATACAGAATGGTAACCAATGAGCATATTTGCCCATTTGGACTCAAATCAAAAGATTTACTTAAGCGAAAAGGCTATAGGGTAGATGATAAACCGCTGACTTCGCGCGAAGAAACCGATGAGTTCCAACAAAAGCACAATGTTGATACCACACCGCAAACATTTATCGATAACGAGCGCATTGGCGGATATGACGACCTGCGCGCTTACTTTAATAAATCAGAGCCTGGTCAACAAGGTACTACTTATACCCCCGTCACGGCCATTTTTGCTGTCACGCTATTACTTGCTTTTGCATTTAGCTACTCCACTGGCTTTGCAATTTTTTCTACGCAGACGGTTATGCTGTTTGTCGCGCTAACAATGGGCGTACTGGCTATTCAAAAATTACGCGACTTATACAGCTTTAGTAATTCTTTTATAACCTATGATTTATTTGCTATGAAAGTAGTTAGGTATGCTTATGTGTATCCATTTTTAGAAGCATTTGTAAGTATTGGCATGATTGCAGGGCTTTCAGCTTATATTGTTGCACCAATTTCTTTATTTATTGGGGGTGTTGGCGCCGTGTCGGTGATTAAGGCTGTCTACATAGACAGACGAGAGCTTAAGTGTGCCTGCGTTGGCGGTGATAGTAATGTACCACTGGGGTTTGTCTCTCTGACCGAAAACCTGTTTATGATTGCTGCGGGTATCTGGATGTTGATAAAATAAAAAGGCTTAATACTTAAAAGGTTGCATAGTGCAGCCTTTTTCTATACAGCGAAGGTTACTTCTTTACTTAAAAGTAAACTAAGTACGATAAAGTACTTTAATTACATGCCAGCCAAATTTTGTTTTAACTAGGTGTGGCTCTAAAATTGCGCCTTTAAATGCAATTTTGTCAAACTGTGGAACCATTTGTCCGCGTCTAAATTCACCTAAGTCACCGCCTTTTTTACCCGATGGGCATGACGAATACTTTTTAGCTAAGGTCTGAAACTTCGCACCTTTACCTAATTGCTTAATAATATCTTCTGCAATTTCTTTGTGCTTAACCAAAATGTGAAGTGCATGTGCTGTGTTTGCCATGAAAAAAGCCTTTTATACCGTTAGCTAAAATTAAACGCGGCGATTTTAACACAACCCTATAAACCTAGCATCTACTTATACTGCAGTGTATTAACGCCTAATTTATAAATAATGTTTAGCATCCTCTGGGTTGGGAATTCTGCAATACTGATATTTTCCAAACAAGGTATAGCGGTTTAAAGCAACCCTATCGTATAACCAGTTATTAAACCTATTTGGCAAAATACTAAATACAGTTGCTAGCTTATATGGGTAACCTAGCTGCTTAACAACATTAAAAAAAGCATGGCTTTGTGTAAATGCTTTACCATTTTCAACAAGTACCATTGAAGCGTATTCACTGGTTGAAAAACCAAAGTGTGTTAACAACAGTTCTCCTTTTGGAGATTGCACGCTGCATAATTTAAAAATAGTAGTTTTATCGTGAGCAATAATAAAGTTACACCACGCGCTGCAAAGCTTACATTGCGCATCAAATAAAATAATTTTTTGGTTTTGCATTAATATAGCTGCATCATCGCTCATAACACTTTCCTTAAATTAAGTAATAAATTACTGCTGCACCGGCTTTTTTTGTAACTTGCGCTGCAAAGTACGTCTATGCATATTAAGTTGCCGCGCGGTAACCGACACATTGCCATTATTACTGTGTAATACTTGTTGAATATGCTCCCACTCTAAGCGCTCCGGCGACATAACCGCATCATCAATAACATTCGATGCCGATGACACAGGATCGGTGTTAAGCGCTTTTAATAATGTTGCCATATCAACCGGCTTAGTAAGGTAATCGTTTGCGCCTAAACGCATTGCCTCTACTGCGGTTGCTATACTTGCAAACCCGGTTAGTAAAACAATATGAGCTTGGGGGAGCAAACTACGCAGCGGCTTTATGAGTGTAAGTCCGTTATCGTCGCCTAGTTTCATGTCTAATAAAACAAAGTCGGGCAATAATTTACGCGCAGCAAGTAACGCATCACTTTGGTTATGCGCCACCTCACAGGCAAAGCTTTGTTTAGTTAAGCGCCTTGCCAGTGTGCTGGCTAAATTAATGTCGTCTTCAATTATAAGTAACTTCATGAGGCGTTATTCTCAATGTTTACAATAGCGAGTTTAACTTTGGCGACAGCGCCGCCATCTGCATGGTTAAACAAGGTAAGTGAGCCATTTAAACGCTCAAAAGTAACATTTGATAAAAGCACCGCAAGCCCCATTCCTTGATCGCTTGGCATAAGTTGACCACCCAGCTCTGCTAATTGCGATGATGAAAAGCCACGGCCAAAATCACGAATTAACAAATAAACGCATTCGCTATGTAAGTTATCTTGCTGCCAACTCAGCTCTAATTGAGTTTTACCTTGTTTTTGATTAGCAAGCGCGGCGTTTTGCAATAAATTTAAAATAGCAGGCAATAACATCGCATCACTCAATAGCGTTGCCGCAATAGGTGGCGTAATCCATTTAATGTACTGATCAGGGTATTGCAGTAAAAGCGTATCTGTAATTTGCGTTTGCAGTTGCTTTACGGTGGTATACTCTTGTGAATTTTTAAGGCGTAATTGCTCTGAGAGTTTTCTAAAGTCGTTAAGCTGCGTACTACACTGAGTAAGCGGCGCTTGCATGTGCTTAACAATTGGGTTGTTTGGTTGCTCTTCTAATAACTCTTCAAACAGTAACTGTAAGTTTGCAATTGGGGTCGCTAGTTGATGGGTGATTTGTGCAGCAGCCCCATCAAGGGTAACTAGCTGTTCATTACGCAATTGTTTTTCACGCACGTTTGCAATAATTCGCTCTCGCTCTTTAAGTGCCCTGCTCATTGCGCCAATAACAAGTGCAATTACGCTGGCACTTAAAACAAAATTAACCCACATGCCAATAAAATGACCACTCATATTCATTTGATGCATACTGTGATCGGGCATCTTTATAAGTAGCAAACTGTATGCGGCAATGGCTAATACCGCAATATAAGCTAATCCTTTTTCTCGCAGCGTAACAGCAGCTATCATTATCGGGAGCAATAACAGCGAAACAAATGCATTAGTTGCACCGCCGCTTAGCGATAGTAAAACCGTTAAAAATAATACGTCTGCAGTTAGCTGCATCAACATACCCAAAGGTTTAGCACGGCTTACATTTCGATAAGCAAATAGGCTAATAAGCTGAAACACAGCCTCAACGGCAATAACAATAAGTAAAGGCAGTAATGCAATTTGATGTTCTAGTAAAAAATAAACGCTAAGTACCGCAATTAATTGCACGGCAATAGCGCCGCTTCGCAGCATTAATAGTCGACTAATGGTGGGGTCTGTACGCATTAACAAGAGGTAATTGCCCAATCAAATGTTTAATAAGGTTATTTTAACGGTTATATGATTTTTAATCATCATCCATCGAAATTGAAAACGGTGCACAAGGCGTTCCTTGATGAAACACCATTTTCCATTGTTCGTTAGTTTGACGCCAAAGCGACATACGCAATGAATAATTAAATTCACTGCGAGCAGAGCGCCTGTAAGCAGCTTGATAACTAAGTTGCACTACATCATCGCTCAGCATTCGACCCTTAAAATGCTGATTATAAAACTGTGGCACAACCTCGGTAGGTAAGCGGGTAAGTACTTGGTATTTATTAAATGTAGTGCCGTTGGCTGCAATTTCGATAAATTCATCATCGAGTAAAGCATCTAATGCGCGCCCAGATTGGCGAATCTCTGGGTCTAGTAACTGGCGCTCAGCGTCAATCAAATGATTAAACAACGACACTTTTATTTTGCTGCTCATAACCTTCCCTATTGTTTATAAACTTGCCCGGCTTTCATAACAAATTGCACGTTTTTAAGTACGTCGATATTTTTAAGCGGTGAGCCATTCACACTGATAATATCTGCTTGCTTACCAACACTCAAGTCGCCAATGAGTGCGCTTTGCCCCAGTAATTTAGCTGCATGTATGGTTGCTGACTTAATAGCTTGGGCTTCGCTCATACCATTGTTTACCATTAAACTAAATTCGTTAGCATTGAGCCCATGACGCGACACACCTGAGTCTGTTCCAAAGGCTATATTAACCTTGTTTTTCAGTGCAAGTTTAAACGAAGCCTGCATTTTTGGAGTCACTTCACGCACTTTGTCGGCTATTGCCGGTGGCATATTTGGATTTGTAAGCACCTCTTCGCTTACCGTTGCACCCGCTAAAAGCGTCGGTACTAAATAAGATCCCGTTTTTTTAAATAACTTTATTGCCTCTTTATCTAAATAAGAGCCATGCTCAATAGAATCTACACCGGCTTTTAAGGCCGCTTTTATACCTTGTGTACCGTGCGCATGCGCTGTAACTTTACGCCCTAAGTGGTGAGCAGTATCAACAATTGCAATCAGCTCTGCATCTGTAAGTTGTTGGTTAACCCCTGCGGCGGTATTACTCAATACTCCACCCGTGGCAGTAACTTTAATTACATCAGCGCCACTTTTTATTACCTCGCGTACCGCACGGCTACAATCATCCGCGCCATTACAAATACCTATCCCACCTGTAACCGCATCTGTAATGTCTTTTCGATAACCGTGCATATCTGCGTGTCCACCGGTAGGCGATATTGTATTACCCGCTGCAAAAATACGAGGGCCGTTAATATCATTTCTCTCGATAGCGCGTTTTAGCGGAAATATAACTTTATGATCGCTACCTAAATCTCGCACTGATGTAAAACCCGCATCGAGCGTACGTTGCAAATATTTAATTGAGCGCAAAGCATAATCGGCATCATATTCTGTTGCCCAGCGGTGAGGGTTTGCTTTAGCATCTCGCTCAAACGTAACGTGAACATGCATATCAATAAAACCAGGCATTACAAATTGATTTTTAAGATTGATAATATCGGCATCAGATAGGTTAAGTTCTGCTTTTGTGAGATAGCCGTCTTTAATGGCTGTTATTGTATTATCTGTTATGACTAACGTTTGCTCTGTTTTTACTTTTTGCTCCTCGAATGCAAGTAAACTGCCCGCATATATAATTTTATGCTGTTGAGCAAAAGCCCCGTTTGCAATTAATGCCAGCGCGATTGAAGTGAATGTTGTTATTAGTGTTGTTTTCATACTTGCTCCTTTTTTATACTAGCATTACCTTAAATAACCCGTAATTGCGAATATTTACGATACAAAGCATGCTATAAACTAGTCTTGAAAGCCGTTTTTTGGTATAACTCCCCCATTAGTAATACATGTCAGACCACCTTAAGAGAACATACTATGCCTTACGCACATATCACTGGTTGGGGTAAATGCATTCCACCAGCAAGCATTAGCAACGATGAAATTAGTGAAATAGTTGATACCACCGACGAGTGGATAACCACGCGTACAGGCATTAAATCTCGCCGAGTGAGCCATGTAAGTACCGCCGAGCTGGCAACCGTTGCTGCTAAGCATGCTATTGCGTGCGCGGGCGTTGATCCTAAAGATATTGATTTAGTGATATTAGCCACTTGTACACCTTCTACTGTTGTGGCAAATACCGCCTCACAAGTGCAAAAAAATATTAGTGCAACTGGCGCTGCCGCAATGGATACAAACGCGGCATGTTCGGGCTTTTTATATGCATTGCAAGCTGCTACAGCACAAATTCAAGCGGGTATGATCAAAAAAGCAGTGGTCATTGCCGCTGAGCGTATGACCTGGTACGTAAACTGGGCACGCCGTGACAGCGCTGTATTATTTGGCGATGGTGCAGGTGCGGTCGTACTTGAAGCAGCAGATACACCAGCGGGTCTACTTGGTACTAAAACCGGTTGTGACAGTGAAGACCGCGATATTTTACACATCACTAACTTTGGTAGCGATTTAAATAAATATGAGCCAATTGGTCCATCTGATTTATTATTTGAAGGTCGTGAAATTTTCAAACGTGCTGTCAAAGGCATGAGCGAAGCGTGCGACGACGTACTTAAACAAGCCGATTTGAGCCTTGATGACATTAATGTACTCGTTCCACACCAAGCTAACTTACGTATTATTCAGGCTATTCAACATCGTTTAAAAGTACCTGACGAAAAAGTAATGGTTAACATTGGTGAGTATGGTAATACCTCTGCTGCCACTATTGCTATTGCGTTATGTGAAGCCGTTGAGCAAGGGTTAATTAAACCGCATTCAAATATTATGTCTGCTGCATTTGGTGCAGGCCTAACATGGGCTGCAAGTTACATAAAATGGGGCGAGCGCGTAACGCCTATTAGTGTAAGCGATGCTGCTTTACCACCATGTGATAAAACTGGTTTAGAGCTTGTAGCACCGGCCGTTAAAGCATGTAAAGAAGCCGAGCCTAGCTAACACAACATGTAATAAGCCACATTTAAAATGCACTTATTTAAGTGCGTTTTTGCTTTTTAAGGAATTAAATTTGAAACTTTTAGGTATTCATCACGCTGCTATAATTTGTAGTGACTATGCACGTTCTAAACACTTTTATAGCAATGTACTTAAACTTAACGTTATTAATGAGCACTTTAGAGCTGATCGTAATTCATATAAATTAGATTTAGCCATGCCCGATGGTAGCCAAATAGAGCTATTTTCGTTTGATGGTTCGCCCGAAAGACCCAGCTATCCCGAAGCACAAGGCTTAAGACATTTAGCTTTTAAGGTAGCGGATGTACAGATTGCAAAAACGTATTTAGAGTCGTGCGACGCAAAAGTTGAGGATATTAGAGTGGATGAAATAACCGGCAAAAAGTTTACCTTTTTTGCCGATCCAGATAACTTGCCACTTGAGCTTTATGAGGTTTAAAGCTCATAAAGCTCAAGTTTTTACTATTGAATCAAAAACTTACTTATTAAAACGATTTTGTAAGTAGTTAAATACAGCACGAATACCTAATGCTTCACCACCCGTTGGACGACCTGGTAATGCACGTAAGTTCCATGCCATTACATCAAAGTGTACCCACGGTGTTGTTGGTTCAACAAATTCTTTTAAGTAAAGCGCTGCGGTAATAGCACCACCAAACGGTGTGCTTGCGCAATTTGCCATATCGGCTACATCACTTTTTAGTAAGCTTTTGTATTGCTCAAACAACGGAAGTTGCCAAACAGGGTCATGTACACTTAAACCGGCGTCAATAATGCCATTTGCTACATCGCGCTCTGTTGAGAAAAAGCCCGGAAGCTCCGTGCCCAGTGCAACACGACATGCACCCGTGAGAGTAGCAAAATCAATAATTAGCTCAGGATTATCGTTTTGCGCTTCGCTTAATGCATCACACAATACTAAGCGGCCTTCAGCGTCTGTATTATCAATTTCGACCATAATACCTTTGCGCGTTTTAATAACATCGCCTGGGCGAAATGCATTGCGCGATACTGCATTTTCAACCGCTGGTACAAGTACACGTAATCTAATTGGTAAGTTAGCTGCCATAATAAGCTGCGCTAGTGCAATTACATGCGCCGCGCCGCCCATGTCTTTTTTCATGTTACGCATACCAGAGCTTGGTTTTAAATCAAGTCCGCCTGAGTCAAAACATACGCCCTTACCGACTAGCGTAATTAATGGAGCATCTGTCGCGCCCCATTTTAAATCAAGTAAACGCGGTTTATTTTCGCTTGCACGACCCACCATATGAATAGTCGGGTAGTTTTGCTCTAGTAACTCATCGCCAACCCACTGTGAAAATTCGCCATTGTAAGTTGCAGCTAAATCTTCCATAACTTGCGATAAATGTTGCGGCATCATATCTACCGCTGGAGTATTAACTAAATCACGTGCAAGTGTAATGGCATCAGCTTGTTGGCTAATGCGTTCATATAACGCTTTATCGCTAATGGCTAATTGCGCCTTTGCCGTTGGCTTTTCTTTATATTCACTAAATTCGTAACCACCAAGTACAAACCCTAAAGCAACCTGCTCTACAAAAGCGCTGTCGCCTTGAATTTGATAAGTACCTGTAGGAAGTGTATTTGCTAAATTACCCGCAGCCCAAAAATCATCGCTGCTTTGCATTAGACAAAATACCTGGCTTAACTCGCCCGTTTTAGCATCAGGAATTAAAGCAACACCTTGCTTTTCAAAACCTGTATTAGTTAACCAATTTTGTATAAATGCAGGCTGCTGTGCTTGCCAGTCAGATAATTCGTTTTTAAGAATAAAAGATAAAGGAATACCAGAAGATGTATGACGTAGTAATGCACTCATTAAAAAGCTCATATAATATAAAAATGGTACTTAAGAGCATATCAATAAGCGCACCTAAAAGGTATCGCTAATTTGAAGGGATTTTAGCTACTTTTTTAAGCTATTTTTAGATTCTTGCTTTTGATTTTCTTGATCTATTTTAGCATCTAGTTCTTTAATAGATTTGTTCATATTAAACGAACTTGGCAGTACATCAACTCCTACCAAACTCCCTAATTTAACAACTAAAGGAATTGTAAGCGGAGCAAAAGGTAATACAGCAAATACACCGAGCCCTAACCCTTTTAAAATATCAACAAATTGCTCATTTGCGCGTTTTAACTCTTCTTTACTTGTGTGGCCTTGAGTGTAACGCCTATAAATAGAGAGCATTTCTTTAGTTTCTTGTTTTTCTTGGGCGAGTGCGATTTTAAGCGCCACCATAGCACGGCGAAAACGCAGCTGTTGGCGTTTTTTACTAATTTTAACTACCCGCCAAGGTGCACGGTGAATAACTTTATATAATCGCATAACTTTTATTTTCACACAGCAGCACAGGTTCACAAAGAATAATTTACTTTCAACACCCTTTAACTTACCCTTTGCACCAAATTAGTATTAAATACATACAACAATGCAGAATATAACAAATCAATTACCGCAAAAACCTGAAAAACCAAAATCGGATGAATGTTGCGGTGGTGGCAGTTGCTGTCCCTGCGTATGGGATGAATACAAAGAAAAATTAGCAGCTTGGCGGTACGCACAAAACATTGAAAACCCCACAAAAAAAGATACAAATAAATAACATTTAAATGCAGTTAGCGCATTAATATTCCCCTCAACAGCCTTATTTGCACTTATTTAGTTCATTTTAGTTTTACTTTGCACCACTGTTGCATTTTTTCTTAAATTGAATCTTTTTGTTATCAAACGGTTAATTAGTAATTGCCCTTCCTGTTTTTTATCTATAGTCTGTAGATAGGACTTCACAAAAAGTAAGCTTAATTGATTAGGCTTTTGAGCTAAAACCTCAAACTTATGTGAAACAAAAAATTAAGTTAAAAACAAATGATGTGAAATTCACATCAAAAATAAGAATTATTCTAACTGGGGAAAATTAGAATGAAATTAAAAAGTAATGCGCTAAACCAAGCAATCAAATTTGCTTTAGCTACAACCACTGCAGGGTTATTTATTTCTGGATCTGCTATTGCGGCAGACGAGCAGGAACAAACTAAAGTAAATAAAAACGTTGAGAAAATTGCCGTAGTAGGTACGCGTTCAGCTCCACGTTCAATAGGTGACTCACCGGTTCCAATCGACATTATTGGCGGCGAAGAGCTTGAAAAGTCAGGTAACACTGACATGCTTGAACTTTTAAAAGGTGCAGTACCATCGTTTAACGTACACCAAAACCCTATCAGTGATGCGGCTTCTCTTGTTCGTCCAGCTAACTTACGTGGTTTACCGTCAGACAGCACATTGGTTCTTTTAAACGGCAAACGTCGTCACCGTGCTTCTGTAATCGCATTTTTAGGCGGTGGTATTAACGATGGCGCGCAAGGCGCAGATATTTCAGTTATTCCAAGCATTGCGATTAAACAAGTAGAAGTACTTCGCGATGGCGCGGCTGCGCAGTATGGTTCTGATGCAATCGCCGGTGTAATGAATTTCCAACTAAAAGACGCTTCAGAAGGTGGTAAATTAGAAATCCGCCATGGTCAATTTTATGAAGGTGATGGCGATACAACACAAGTGTCGGGTAACGTAGGTTTACCGTTTACCGACAATGGTTTTGCTAATTTAAGCTTTCAATATAAAACAGCTGATGCAACAAGCCGTTCAGTTCAACGTGCCGATGCTGCAGCACTTTCAGCTGCCGGTGTGCCTGAAGTATCTTCTCTTGCACAAGTATGGGGTGCACCAGAAGTAGATGACGATATTACTATTTTTGGTAATGTGGGTTTAGAGCTAACAAACGACTCTGAATTTTACATGTTTGGTAACTACTCTGAACGTGATGTACGTGGCGGTTTTTATTACCGTAATCCGCAAACACGTTCTGGTGTTTACTCAAATGATGGTGGCGAAACATTACTTGTTGCCGACACAACACCTGATATGAGTGCAAACTGTCCAACTATCACAATAACAGACGGCAATGTACTAGATGATCCTGCTTACATAAATGGTGTAGCAAACAACCCAGATTGTTTTGCCTTTAATGAGATGCTTCCAGGTGGTTTTACACCTAACTTTGGCGGCAACATTACTGATACTTCTTTAACTATTGGTACTAAAGGTCGATTCACTGGTGGCTTCTTAAAAGATACTTACTATGACTTAAGCGGTACTGTTGGCTTAAATGAATCACGTTACTTTATTTACGACACGGTTAATGCCTCTTTAGGTGCAGATACACCACGAGACTTCAGCCCGGGTAAATACGAACAGCTAGAGAAAAACTTTAACTTTGATTTATCAAAAGGTATCGACTTTGGTTTAGCTTATGATGTAAACATTGCCGGTGGTTTTGAGTGGCATGAAGAAACATTTACTATCGTCTCTGGTGATGAAGCATCTTACACAGCAGGCCCTTTAACAGAACAAGGCTTTGGTATTGGCTCTAACGGCTTTCCTGGTTTTAAACCATCACAAGCGGGTGAATTTTCTCGCCGTAACTATGCAGCATATGTTGATGTTGAAGCACCGTTTACTGAAGACTTTTTAATGGGCGTAGCACTTCGATTTGAAGACTACGACAGCTTTGGCACTACCACTAACTACAAAGTAATGGCTCAATACCATTTAACTGAAGATTTAAATATTCGTGGTTCTGTAAGCAGTGGTTTTCGTGCACCAACGGTTGGTCAAGCTAACGTAAGTAATGTACAAACAAGTTTAGATGGCGGTGTATTACAAGATTCAGCGCTTCTTCCACCCACAAACCCAATTGCAGTGCAATTAGGTGGTACAGAGCTTGAGCCGGAAGAATCACAAAGTTATACGCTTGGTGCTGTATACACAATTGGCGAATTATTTTTAACGCTTGATTACTACAACATCCAAGTAGATGACCGTATTAGCCAATCAGATAAAATCAACTTAAGCCAAGCAGACAAAGATACCCTTGCAGCAGCAGGAGTACCTAATGTACAAGGTCTTGCTCAAGTAAGCTTTTTTACAAACGACTTTGACACAACAACACAAGGTATCGATTTAGTTGCAAACTATACAGCTGAATTAATGGGCGGTAGCTCTACATTTAGCCTTGCATATAACTGGAATGATACTGAAGTAACTAAATTTAGTGAAATTACAGGTGCGTTTAAAGTTAAGCGTTTAGAAGAAGATTTACCTAATCATCGTGCAACGTTCACATTGTCTCAACAATGGGAATCAGTTTCTGCATTTGCTCGTGCAAACTACTACGGCGAATACCAAGGTGTTCACGTTGATTATGATGCAACAGCTAAAACAGCAGATGCTGCAGTCACTATTGATGCTGAAGTAACTTACTTCTTAAATGAATCAGTTAGCTTCTCTGTAGGTGCTCAAAACTTATTCGACCAAGATGCTGAAAAACTTGATTTTGCAGATGCAACGGGCATCCCTAATAACAACTGGGGTGGTCAGTTCTACGAAACATCTCCGTTTGGTATTAACGGTGGCTTTTACTACGCTAAAGCAACATATACTTTTTAAACTATTTTCATGAAGAACCAAAGGCGAAATGTTAAAGACATTTCGCCTTTTTAATTTTATAGTTAATAAAAATAATAATGAACAATACCAATTGCATTGAATAAGTGTTCTATTATAGCGCTCAGAAAATAGCGTAATAACAAGGCGAAAACTATGATATATAGTTGCTCTATATGAATAATTTTTAACGCAGTGAGTACGCTATTTAATGCGATAGAATGATTATTTTTTAATATAATTGGTATAACTATGCTACTTGAAAAAGCCAACCAACTACTGCAACAAAATAAACTCAAAGAAGCCGAGTTCCATTTTAAAGCAATTTTAAATAGTAACCCTGAAAATGGTGAGGCTTTATTTGGCTTAGGCAGAATTGCCTTACGACTAGAACGTTACGACGCTGCTGTATACCTACTCCAAAAAGCCTGTGAGCGCTTGCCTCATATGCTTGAACCATTACATGCCCTTGCTGATGCTTTTAACGGTGTTCATTCGCCAAACGATGCGCTAACGGTGCTTAAATACGCAAAAAAATTAGCAAGTCATAATCCAGAACCTCATTATTACTTAGCACAGCACTATTTAACACATGGCGAGTTAGATAAAGCTCATACAACTTTTGCTCATGCACTCAGCATTGGTGTATACCCTGTAACAGCCTATATTTTATTTGAACTTGTACAATTAGGTCGCTTTGATAAAGAACATAATTATGTAAGTAATTTGCACCACTTATTAACTCAAACTAGTAATTTACGTTTAAAAATGGTGTGTTACTACGCATTAGCAAACAGTTACGATGCACTTGAGGATACCAAGCAAGCATTTAATTATTTTATATTGGCGAATAAATTACAAAAAAAATTAAGTGAATTTGACACTAGAGATTTAATCCCTTTTTACGATGAAATAATAAAATACAACACCGAGGAGTTTATAGCCTCTGCCGATAAAAAATTTACGGGTAATATCACGCCTGTATTTATTATTGGCATGCCTCGTAGTGGCTCTACCCTTATGGAGCAAATGTTGGCAAGCCATAGTCAGTTTTCGAGCCTAGGAGAGAGCACGAGTATTAGTAATAACGCAGTTGCTTTTATCGAACAAAAAACGGGAGTGACTTACCCGCAATGTTTAGCACATTTAACGCCGGATTTAATCAAAAAAGCCCGCGAGCTGTATATCACAACATTAAAAACAGCATCGCCCATCAGACCTTTTATAATAAATAAACTGCCGAGTAATTATCAGTCGCTCGGACTTATATATATTCTATTTCCAAATGCTAAATTTATAAATTTAAGTCGTGATTTTAATGCCACTGCATTTTCTATCTTCACTAATTACTTTGCTGAAAACGAGCCTTACTTTTGCTCACTACCTGAGTTTAAGCTTTATCATAAGTTGTATAAAAAACTGATGAGCCATTGGCACTCTTTTAAAGAGATGCCAATTTATGATGTCAGTTACGAAGATTTAGTGAGTAACCCAAAAGAGCAGCTAACGCAGTTACTTGGTTTTTTAAACTGTAGTTTTGAAGAGCGCTGCTTAGCGTTTTATAAACAAAAAACACCGGTAACGACCTTGAGTAAACATGCTATTCGCCAACCTATTAATAATGCCGCAATCGCTAAGTGGGAGCGTTACAAAACACCTCTTCTAAAGTTACTTGATGAGAATTAATTAGGGCCTGTTTATCTTTCGAGGTTAAATTTGCAGTAGGCTGTTTGGTATTTAGGCAAGGCAGAGCCTATGTAGTGTGGTTGTTCCCCATAAATAGGCGATAACGCAGCATAAAGACCAAACATCCACTGCCCTTTGGGTTCTCTCTAGGGACGATTAACTCTTTGTTGCTCGGTTTTACCGAGCCCACTAGGTTACAAACTTCGCGCCGTGATTAAATCTTCCTTGGATTGAACAAATTTTAATCCTGAAAGGTCAACAGGCCCTTACGGATGTGCTTTAAACCAATTAAGTAAATCTTTAAATTGATCATCACGCGCACTTGGGTGGGTAAGCATATTAATATGATCGTAATCAAAATTATGCCCGTGTTTACGACCGTAAATTTGCATTTGTTGAATGCCTAGCCCCGATTCGTCCATAAATTTTTGAATATCGATTGGTTGCGCTAATGCTTTATCTTTTACCGCAGCAATATGAAGAGTTGGTGGTAAATGCAGATTGTTTAGCGCTTTTGCATAATCAAAATTATCATCAGAATCTATCCATGGCTTCTTTTTAGCCCATTGCATACTTTGATAATGCGACTTTTGAGTTTCGTTATCGCTTCCCCACTTATAACCTTTAGCATTTAAATAGCCATGTTTTTTAGCAAGTAAAGGTGCCATAAAATACCAAATTAAATTGGCTTGTAATAATTTTTGAGGATGATTATTAAATAAAGAACGCTTAGAGCCAAAATACACACATGCTTTAACGTCGTTAATATATTCTGGAAAACGTGCAAACGCGCTGTTCATCAATACCCCGCCCCAAGAGTGAGCAACCCAGTAGTCTGGCTTTTTGCCTTCAATCAACTCTATTTGCTTAATAAAGGCAGGGATGTCTTCTAGGATAGACTCAGTTTGTCCATATTCGGACTCGCTCGAAATGATTGGCTTGCTATCACCTCGGCCACGTAAATCAGCCACATAACATCTATACCCATGCTCAGCTAAAAAAGGGGCAAGTCCTTTATTAGAGTGCGTGTAAAAAATCTTACCGTTTTCTATTGCTCCATGCATAAAAAATACGATAGGCCCTTGCTTATCTTCATCGCTAATACGGCGTAAATGAAGTGTTTGCTGATCAGCTACATTAATAATTATTGATTGCTGAGAAATTGCCACAGTTATTCCTTTTTATTATTTTCAACTCATCCTACCAGTAATATTAAATATACCAAAGGAAATGTCTGCACTTTACTCATCAGCATTTGTTACAATCACCACATCATATCTGTTGTTAAAATGAAGCCATGAAAGAAAATAAAGCACGTTCAAAATTACACCCTCGTAACCTACATAAAAATGGGTACGACTTCGATTTATTAACAACAGAGCATCCTGCTCTACTGCCCTTTGTTATAACCACACCTGCAGGGACTAAAAGCATTGATTTTAGTGACAACAAGGCTGTTAAAACACTCAATCAAGCTCTTTTAAAAGCACATTATAATATTGATTTTTGGGATATTCCCGAGCACAACTTATGCCCACCTATACCTGGGCGTGTTGACTACATTCACTACTTGGCCGACCTATTAAGTGATGATAATCAACAACAAATACCTTTAGGTAAGCAAATTAAAGTGCTTGATATTGGCACTGGCGCTAACTTAGTTTATCCGCTTACTGGTACAAGTGAATATAAATGGCATTTTACTGGGACTGATATTGATACAGCCTCGGTGAAAATAGCAAAGCAAATAGCCCAGTTTAATGGTTTAAAAATAACCCTAAAACAACAAAAAAACGCATCACATATTTTTGAAGGCGTTATAAATCAAAAAGATCTATACCATTTAACGCTCTGTAACCCTCCGTTTCATGCAAGTGAAGAAGAGGCAAGTAAAGGCAGTGAACGTAAATGGAAAAACTTAGGAAAAACACCCAGTAGCACGCTTAATTTTGGTGGTCATAATAATGAATTGTGGTGCGAAGGCGGTGAAGTACAGTTTATCTCTAATATGATTAAAGAAAGCGAAGACTTTGCAGAGCAAGTACTGTGGTTTACGTCGTTAGTCTCTAAAAAAGATAATATTGCAGCCCTTGAAGAAGTATTAAAAGCTCACCCAATAGCACAGTATAAAATTGTTGATATGGCACAAGGTCAAAAAATTAGCCGCTTTATTGCTTGGACCTACTTTGATAAAGACACTCGTGAGCAAATTTGTAGCGAGCTTGATTAATACCAATTTTATTAAAAATAATAAAAAGGATAAGGCAATCATGATAGATTTTCGCTCTGATACAGTTACAAAACCAACAAAAGAAATGCGCGATATTATGTACAACGCACCGGTTGGTGACGATGTATATGGTGATGATGAAAGCGTTAACCAACTAGAAGCCTATGCGTGTAAGCGTTTTAATTTTGAAGCCGCACTTTATTGTAGCTCAGGCACACAAGCCAACTTACTTGCGTTAATGGCGCACTGTGAGCGAGGTGACGAATACATTTGTGGCCAAAATGCTCACAATTATAAGTTTGAGGGTGGCGGCGCAGCTGTATTAGGATCTGTTCAGCCACAGCCTATTGAAAACGAAGCTGATGGCAGCATCCCTTTTAGTAAAATAGCAGCGGCTATAAAACCAGACGATTGCCATTTTGCAAAAACGCGATTGCTCAGCTTAGAAAATACCATTGGCGGAAAAGTACTCCCGCTTGAGTACTTAGCCCAAGCACGTGACTTTGTTAATACGCATAGTTTAGCGCTGCACTTAGACGGCGCACGTGCTTTTAATGCCGCTGTTGAGCTAAAAGTTGATATCACTGAAATTACAAAGCACTTTGACTCAGTTTCTATTTGTTTATCTAAAGGTTTGGGGGCGCCCGTAGGCTCTTTATTATTAGGCTCACCAGCACTTATTAATAAAGCAAGACGATGGAGAAAAGTACTTGGTGGCGGTATGCGCCAAGCCGGAATGCTTGCAGCCGCTGGACAATTTGCACTTGAGCACAATGTAGAGCGCTTAAAAGACGATCATGAAAATGCACGTTATTTGGCTCAACAATTAAGTGAAATCAGTGGCTTTACTGTCGATATGACTAACACCACTAATATGGTTTACGCAACATACAGTAGCAGTATAAATATTAAAGATATTGCTGAAGCGCTTAAACAACAAGGCATATTATTTAGCCCAAGCAAGCAGCTTAGGCTAGTTACGCATTTAGATATAACCCGCGAAGATATTGATACATTTTTAAATGCTTTATCGGCCCATATTTAACGCGGCTTTATAATGTTTGCGGCATACCGAAACATATCGGTCATTGCCGCCAATTTCTACTTGGTTACCATCGGCTATTGCTTCGCCATTTTCATCGGTACGCAGTACATGGTTTGCTTTACGTCCACAGTGGCAAACAGTTTTAAGCTCAACTAACTTATCAGCCCACGCAAGCAAATATTGCGACCCTATAAATAGCTCGCCTCTAAAGTCGTTACGCAGGCCATAACACAATACCGGTATACCGAGTTCATCAACCACATCGGTTAATTGCATTACTTGTTCTTTTGATAAAAATTGGCACTCGTCAACTAACACACAATGGCGCTTTTTATCATCATTGAGTGATTGAATAAGATCAAAAACATCTTTACTGGCATCAAATACATGCGCATCAGCTTGCAACCCAATACGAGACGATACTTTACCCACGCCTTGTCTATCATCAATGGCAGCAGTCAGGATCACAGGTTCCATGCCACGTTCTTTATAATTAAATGCAGATTGTAATAACGTGGTTGATTTACCTGCATTCATTGCAGAGTAGTAAAAGTATAATTGAGCCATTGCGGTGCCATTTTATAAAAAGTGCGCTTATGCTACCTTAATATTAAATTAATACCAATTTACAAACGCGAATTTAATGAGTTTATTTAAGTGTTTGTAAGTATTTAATATACACAGGTGCACTTTCAAATTTTGATAACCACTGCCACATTTCCCAACTTAGAGCATTATTTTCTTCATAGAATTTTTTTGAAAAAACAAGATAACCATGGCTAGTTTCGTAAGGGGGAAAAATAGGTTTAACATTATTACCCTCATACGGATAACTCGACACTTTTAAGCCATCTACTTGGCATAGATCAACGCTCGCCTGCACTACCCCCTTATCTAGCAACTCAAAAGCTTTGCTTTTAGAAAACGTATTATGAATAAAAAATGGTTCTTCTTTTAACGCGCTATTTAGCCCATAACCATTAGGAATAGCTATCGTAAATGCTTTATTTTGAAATACTTCACGAGTCTCCCATTCCTTATGAAATTTATAACGCCCTATAAGACAGCTGCCAAATTCACTTACTGCGTAGTCATCTTGTAACTTACCTTGCTCATCAACAGGATAAACAGCAACGTTTTCTCGCCCTTTGCGGTAACTTGCAATAACAGCATTAACTCGATTAAATTCTAAATCGTTTAAGCATCTACGCCATGGCTTTCTAACAAATGATATTGCTACATTGGGCAATGCTAAATCAAGTTGTTGAAGTATTTCGATTGATGCACCAGGTTTATCTGTTGGTATATTTTGGCCATCACCTAAAAACATGGGTGCTATATTTTTGTCTTCGTAACAAAACACGAGACTTTGCGGCTTGCTAAACGCAGTAGCGGTAAACATTAAACTGGCAATAAAAAAGTACACTAAGCTATTAATACGCATAATAATTTTTATTAGTTGATTATTTAAATTATAGGTTGAGTTAAGCAGACTGGCTATATTTTATCAATTAATTTACATTAATCCTTCGTGTTTCAGCAACCACAGTTTCCTTTCAAGCCCACCAGCATAGCCCGTTAACTTTGCATTTGCGCCAATAATGCGGTGGCACGGTACAATAATACTAATCGGATTTTTACCATTAGCAGCGCCTACTGCCCTCACTGCTTTTGGGTTATTGAGTTGGTTAGCAATATAGCCGTATGTTTGCGATTGTCCAAAAGGCACCGTTAATAGTGCTTGCCATACACTTTGCTGAAATACCGTACCGGTTGTATCAAGTGGTACATCAAACATAGTGCGTTTTTTTGCAAAGTACTCATTTAACTGCGCAGCGCAAATAAGCACCGCCTTGTTAGTAACTTGCTCAAATGGCGTATAAGAGTGCTCAACTGGAGGATAAAACCCAACGTAACTCACACCTTTATCAGTCGCTTGAATAATTATGTCGTCTATAGGGCTCGAAATTGATGTTTGAATGATCATTATAATTGCTGCCAAAGTTGAAACGTTAAGTAAGAGCGAAAAGGAGCGCAATTAGCAGGCTCAAAAGGGTTTGCCGCCGCTTGAGCTTTTTTAACACCTAAGTCGCCATCAAGTAATATATCGGGTTGGCTTTGTCCTCGCAGCTTTGCATAATTTACTGTCCAAGGACCAATTCCCTTTAAGCTAAGCCATTCGTCTAAATCGTCATTTTCAGGATTTAGTGCACAAAATTGGGCTAAGTTGTGTAGCGCATTTTTGCGTGCTTGTGGCATTTTAAAAAATGCAAAATCACTATTAGCAACAATTTTAGCCGTAGGAAAATAAACGGCATCGCCCTCTTTTTCGCCTAATTCATCAACTAACTTTGTTACTAAATTATGCGCTGCAGTAACACTCACTTGTTGCCCAAGTACCGCTCTTATACCGGCTTCAAAACTTGACCAAATCCCCGGAAGTCTGAGCCCTTCGCACACTGTAAACGCATTGTTTATATTGGCGCTTAAATGCGTTTCAATTAAATTAATATCGGCATCTAAATCAAGCACACGGCGTATATTATTTATAACTGTTTGTAAGTACGCCGTATTGTCTATATTGATAGACACACTAAAGTGGTTTTTACTCGCTATAAATTCAGCGGTAAAGCTTCCTTTATATTTCTCAGTTGCAAAAGTACGCCCGTAGCTCGTTTGTGTTATCCACTCCATTGGTTTTATCAAGCGCCTTTGTAAAAAGCCCTGCAAAGCAGGCCAATTATAAGGCGGCCTAAATGGCAGGGTTAAAGTGAGTGTTGACGTTGGTTTTTTATCGCCACTGCGCAGCTTCGAGGGAGCTATATTTAACTGCTGTAAAAATGCATCATTAAAGCGCCTAATGCTTTTAAAGCCTGCAGCAAACGCTATTTCGGTAAGGGGTAAATGTGTTTCTTGAATCAGCTTTTTAGCAAAGTGACATTGTTTAAATAATCGATATTGCGTAATCGACATGCCAAAATACTGCTTAAACAACTGCCTTAAATAACGACTACTTATACCTAAACGAGCTGCTAATTTTTCGCAGTCGTGCTCGTCATTTTGATCTATTAACTGTTTTGCTCTAAGTGCAGTCGTTTTTGTACCTTGCCATGCTGCGCTGCCAGGGGCACTATCGGGCCTGCATCTGATACACGGCCTAAAACCATCTTGCGCCGCGTTATGGGCAAACTGATAATAAGCAACGTTTTTTTCGTGAGCCGTTGGTGCAGGGCAAATTGGTCTGCAATAAATACCGGTACTTTTTACCGCTACGTAAAAAAGCCCGTCAAAACGAGGATCGCGACTCTGACGTGCTTTTTGCCAATGTAAAGTGTCCATAAACGGCTCTATAATTAATCTAATAGAGCCTAGCTTATAGAAAATAAACTGTATTACTAGCCATATTCGGCACTCAACTTACTGCGGCTAGGTAGCGTTTTTCAACTTCAGTCCAATTAATTACATTATAAAAAGCAGCAATATAGTCAGGACGCTTATTTTGATACTTCAAATAATAGGCATGCTCCCATACATCAAGTCCCAAAATAGGGGTATTTCCTTGCATTAAAGGGCAATCTTGATTAGCACTATTTTCTACAATCAACTTTTCATCCGGCGTTACAATTAGCCACGCCCAACCACTGCCAAATTGACTAATTGCAGCAGCAGTAAATTGGTCTTTAAACTTATCAAAACTGCCAAACTGTTCATTTATTGCCTGAGATACACTACCTTCAGGTTCACCTCCTCCTTGCGAGCTCATTACTTGCCAAAATAAGCTGTGATTAAAATGCCCTCCTACATGCTCTTGTACTGCTTTTTGTAAATCACTAGGCAGGCTATTTATTTCCTTAAGTAATTTTTTAGCATTTGCGTTTGCATATACAGTATCTGCTAAAGCAGCATTGGCTTTATTGATATACGTTTGATGATGCAATGTGTGGTGAATATGCATTGTTTTACCATCAATATGAGGCTCAAGCGCATCATATTCATAATCAAGTGCTGGCAATGTAAACGCCATAAATTACTCCTTATTTTAATGTAGCAGGCTGTTTGTTGAGTTTTTTGAGCATAAGCAAAAATTCACTTGCTCTATTAGCTCAGGTAAAAAATGATAGCGTCTTGCAAATGATACAAGTTCAGAGGAAGTTTTAGTGTAATGATGCTTGCTCACTTTTTGTATATCGTAATGAGTATGCTTAATTAGCGAACAGAGTGTTAAGTGTACTTCGCATAGCCATTTGCATGCATTTTCAGGCTGTTGCAAAGCTATATAGGTATCAGCTAAATTATGCGACGCAACAACAAGTGCAGGTATGCAATGCTCAATAGCATGGATGACATTGTTATTAATCTGAGCATATAAAAACTGCTGAAGAAGATGATCTGCAAGTGTTTTAGCTAATAAGTATTTATCGCGGGCTTCGAGAAGTGCACCTTGTTCAAATGCATAATTACCTTGCATTATATTCGACTGCCAAGGGCTTAATGCTTGATCAAGACAAAGTAAATCTGAGTGGGATTGTTTTTGATTTGAGATCATATAATCATCTGCACGTTTATTTATGGGCGTGTAGTTAACTTACACACCCACAAACCTAAATACAAATGATTTTCATTAATTATTTAGCAAAGTCTAGTAATTCCTGCCCTGTTAAGCGATATATAATCCATTCGTTTTGCGGCTTTGCACCAATGCTATTGTAAAAATCGATAGCGGGTTTATTCCAATCAAGCACTACCCATTCAAAACGACCACAGTCATTACTAGTCGCCTTATTAGCTAAGTGCTTCATAATGGCTTTACCTGCACCATTGCCACGGCTATCTGGGCTTACGTATAAATCTTCAAGGTATAGGCCATTTTTACCTAACCATGTAGAGTAATTATAAAAATAGACCGCAAAACCAATTGGCTCATCACCTTCTAAACAAATTATGCTGTGCGCAGTAGCACCGTCGCTAAACAGCGTATCTAAAATAGCCTGTTCGTCTGTTTTAACTGCATCCGGTTCTTTTTCATATATGGCAAGTTCGGTAATAAAGTGCAAAATTGTTTTCGCATCACTTGGTTTTGCATCACGTATTATAACGGGTTGGCTCATTGTATTTTTACCTTAAATATACTGCTCTAATTTATCTTTTAAAATATCTAATTGAATCGGTTTGCTCAAGTAGTCATCCATTCCAGCGGTTATACAACGCTCTTTATCAGAGTCCATTGCGTTAGCCGTAATAGCAATGATCCTAATGTTTTTGTGTTGTATACCCGCCATACCTTTACGGATAGCTGCAGTTGTAGCAAAGCCATCCATAACAGGCATCTGGCAATCCATAAGAACGAGCTTAAAGAAACCAGAATCGTGAGACTCTAATATATCTATCGCTAATTGACCATTTTCGGCAATTGTAACGTCACAATTAAGCTTTTTGAGCATTAATGTAGCCACTTGTCGATTAATTGGATTATCTTCTACAAGTAATATTTGGGTAGGTTCCTGCACCTTTTCTTTTTTAAGAGAGGAAATATAGCCTGAAGTAACAAGTGGGAGTGTCTCATCTGAATCATTACTTGTTATGACTGACAGTGCAGAAATTAAATCGGCAGTGGTTACAGGTTTGGGGAAATATGCCTGAAAGCCTGCATTAGAATAGCGCTGCGCACCTTCCATACCAGCAATACTGGTCATCATTACAAGTGGCATTGATTTATAATGTTCATGTGCTTTTAGTGCTTTACACAGCTCTATACCATCCATTCCTGGCATTTGCATATCAAGCACTGCAATGTCATACATGCAATTGTTACTTTTATACTGCTGCGCGCACATATCAAGAGCTTCGCGTGCGTCACATGCAAGCGCAACCTTAGCTCCCCAGTGCTCAAGCTGCTGTGAAATTACAATTCGATTTGTCTCGTTATCATCAACAACCAAAACGGTTAGCTCTTCCATATTAATATTAGGAATATAACGTTCTTTTTGATCTCCCGGAGTCAGCATTATAGTGGCAGTAAAAGTACTCCCTTTACCGGCTTCGCTAGTGAGAGAGATAGCCCCCCCCATTAGTTCACAAAGCTGCTTACAAATAGCCAGCCCTAAGCCACTGCCTCCATATTCACGCGTTGTTGATGCATCGACTTGAGAGAAAGGGGTAAATAATTGCTCTTGTTTTTCTAAACTTATTCCTATGCCTGAGTCCTTTATACTTACAACAAACTCTAAACCTTGAGCTACTTTATTAATTTTCGCGCTTACAACGACCTCGCCTTGACTCGTAAACTTAACGGCGTTGCTCAATAAATTAGTAATAACTTGGCGAATGCGCCCTGGATCGCCGCATAACTGCGAAGGCTCTAGCGCTACCAGATCCAAAATAATTTCAATACCTTTGTCTTGAGCTGTAAATGCTTGTGCGGCAGCAACTTCACCAATTAAATCACGTCCATTAAAGTTAATTTCTTCAAGCTCGATTTTACCTGCTTCAGCTTTAGAGAAATCTAAAATATCATTAATTACACCCAATAAAGAATGTGCACTTTTTTTGGCTATATCTACTTTTGTTTCTATTGGTTTAGATAGCGACTCTAATTGAACAAGCTCTAGCATACCGAGTACGCCATTCATCGGCGTTCTAATTTCATGGCTCATGGTTGCTAAAAATTGGCTCTTAGCAATGGCTGCATCTTCAGCTTTCACGAGTGCTACTTTTAGCTCCTCACTAATTACTTTTCGTTTTTGAGAAACTAAAGTGCTTCCCACTAAAGTAGCTAATGAGCGAAGATACGTTTCTTCACTTTGCGTCCAGTTGTGATGCTCGCCTACTGTTTCAGCGCACAAAATACCTAAATTACCATCGCCTGTTGCAATTACAGCATCAAGCATCGATTTAATATTTAGTGGTGTTACATATGCTTCAATAAAATCAACAGTTGCTGAGTGAGTATAAACATCATCAATAGCCACTAAATTATGTTTATAAATAGCATTAAAATAAGCTGGGTAGTCTTTAGCAGTTAAAATAGCGTCGGTATCTACAAACCCTTGACCATTTATATATAAGCAATGACACGTCATCACATCTCGTTTTTCGTTAAAGATCCATATCGAAGCTCGTGTAACATTTAGCACTTCACACATAGATTTAACGGCTAGCTTTTTAACCTGTTCTACATCACTATTTTGCACCTCAGGTGCGACTGTAAGCGCGGCTAAATTTTTGTTATAACGATTTGCTTTTTCGCTCTCAAGTTCAAGTCGTTTATGTGCATCAATACTTTGAAATGAACCAAACACACGTACACATTTACCGTCTTTAAGCTCAGCTTGGCCCATCGATTTAACCCAACGCTCTTGCCCAGAATAGGTCAAAATAATAAGCTCTACACTCCAGCTTTCACCTAAAGTCACTGCGCACTCAAATAAGGTACTTATAGTATCTCGGTGTATGCCTGGTTTATAAAAGTTAATAGCGGTATCTATGCTCGGTTCAAAGTCCTCTGGTACTTCGTGAATAACTTTAACTTCATCAGACCAATAAAGTGTATGCGCATCTAAGTCCATCTCCCATGCGCCAATCTGCCCTTGCTTACTCATTGATTCAAGTAGGCTTTGCTGACGATTTATTTTTAACTGTGTATTGTAACGCTCTGTAATATCAAAAATAAATCCATCTAAATACAATATGCTGCCATCATCTGCGTAAATGGCTTGGCCTTTTTCATTTACCCAATGTAAGGAGCCATCGCGGGCTGTAATCCTATACTCAACAGACCATGACTGCTTAGCGCTAACACAACGTAGAATTTCATCTTTTATTTTTTTAGAATCGTCTTCGCATATCAAATCAAAAAAGCTGGAGGGTTCATCATGTATCAACTCATCAGGTGAATAACCTGTTATTCCACTCGCTTGCTCGCTCATATAAAGCATGCTTAATTTATTATCAAACTTACATCGATAAATAATGCCAGGGATATTTGATACCAAAGATGCAAACCTATCGCGGCTTCCTTGTAGCTCAAGCTCTGTAGATTTTCGTTCTGATATATCTAAATGCGTACCTATCATACGTTTTGGAGAGCCATCGGTATTCCACTCAACTACTTTTGCAGTATCGAGTACCCAAATCCAATGTCCATTTTTATGCTTCATGCGGGCTTCACTAACAAAATAGTCAGTCTCACCGGCAAAGTGCTCTTGAAGTTTTTTATTTGATATCACTAAGTCGTCTGGGTGAGCATATGTATACCAAGTATCTATAGTACAAGGCTCAATCTCACTGAGTTTGTAACCTATTATCTCGGCCCAGCGGTTATTAAACGTCACTTTATTCGTATCAATATACCAATCCCAAATACCCACGGCTGTTGAGTCTATCACTAACTGTAACTGTGTTTTGTGTTGCTCAAGCTCTAGCTCTTGTACTTTCAGGGCTGTAATGTCATTACGAATAGCAATATAGTTTTGCGGTTTTCCATTTTCATCTAAAAATGGTGCAATCGTCGTATCTACCCAATATATGCCACCATGCTTAGCTTTATTGCATATTTGCCCGTTCCATATATCACCACGTTTAAGCGTTTTATACATATTTTTAAAAAATGCTTTTTCGTGTTTTCCTGAATTTAAAAGGCGATGGTTTTGACCTATTAATTCGTGTTCATCGTAGCCACTAATCTCACAAAATTTCTTATTTACAAAAGTGATGGTGCCATGCAAATCAGTTACAGCAACAATAGCGTGTTCATCTAATGCACTTTTTTGCTCGGCTAATTGTTTTAATGCAATTTGAAGTGCAGAGCGTTGCTTTTGTAATATACTGTGTTGCTCTTCTTTTACGGCTACTAAATTACGTAAACCCAATGAAAGCTGGTTAAACTCAATACTGTCGTTTATTACAGGGACTTTTACCTTATCTCCTTTTGTAATACTTTCAACAATTTTAGCTAAGTTAATTAAAGGTCTAGAAAGTCGACGCCCAAACCACCACGATGACGTTAATATAAGCAGCAATGCCCCCGCATTTGTTAATAAAGCAAGCTGTTTATAAAAATTAGCACCTTGTAGTGCAACTTCTTTTGGTTTTGTTACAAGTAATTGCCATCCAGATTCATTTAAAAACTCTAGAGAATCAATATACCCGTATAAAGTCTCTTCATTTTTATTACTGTAAGAAAAAACACGTTGCGTTGGGGAGCCGTTTTGAGAGAAAAATAATGGTTGAGAATCTTCTGAATTATTATTTTTTTGAATTTTATTATTATGCATAACATAAAATGTTATGTCTTTATTTGCAGCGTGTATTTTACTTAGATTATTTAATAAGCCGTTTAAATTTATATCTGCGAGCAATATGGCTTGTAGCTTATTTTCGGTATTTACTAACGGTAAGCCAATAATATGATACTCACGCCCTGAGACTGTCATTGACTGAAATTGGATTTTACCTGTATTTTTAATACCAGAGAGTATGTTATTAAAACGTTGATCTTTAATAATATTAAAAAAGGGTGATGAAGGTAGTGATTTAACGAGGTTTACATCAATAAGTTCTACATTATTAACAAAGTCGTACTGCTCAACAAATTGCGCTATTAATTGTTGTTTTTTAGTCGGGCTAATATCAAACTGCGCCCTAAGCAAATATAGATCCTTAACATGCTCTGCAAACCAAATATCAGCAAATTGCTTACCTATATTATTAAGCTCGTTTAGTTCAGCGTCTGCATTTTGCTTAAGCGTGCTATTTACATGTCCAAGGCTAAACCAAGTAAGTATACATAGTGGCCCTAAGGCTATAATTATAAAGGTTATAATTAACTTACTTCGAACAGACTGTCCTTTACCTGTTAATTCATCAAAGTTTAAACCTTTGTGCATGCTTAATATCCAGCAACTTATAATCATTTAATATTACTTACATTAATGCACTAAATATATAAAGACGCAAGTTTTGAGCGGTAAACTCCTTAAAAAATGGGTGTTTAGCGTTACAATATTAAATTCACACTTTTTAAAATATACGCCTTTATTACTAACTTATAATTAGATTTATTGACGCTACCACATCTGTAGCGGTTTTAAACCAGCCATGATATAAGCAATATTCAATTAATACATTTGAGGTCATTATGGCGCACGATCACTCACATAGTCATGTAGACGAAAACCAGAGCGATAAACAGCTAACCGTCGCTGTGGTTATTAATGTATTGCTAACCGTAGCCCAAGTTATTGGCGGGGTATTTTCGGGCAGTTTGTCACTTATAGCCGATGCACTTCATAATTTAAGTGATGCTGCCGCTATATTTATCGCGCTCGTTGCACGTAAAATTGGTAATAAACCTGCTGACACCACTCATCATTTTGGCTATAAACGCGCTGAAATACTTGCCACACTTTTTAATAGCAGTACATTGATATTAATTGGTGTGTATTTAATTTTTGAAGCCATTTCGAGCTATTTAAACCCTCAACCAATTAATGGTTGGATAGTTGTGTGGGTGGCAGCAATAGCATTGATTATTGATTTAGCAACCGCATATTTAACCTACCGAGCTGGCGCAAATCACAGTATAAATATAAAAGCGGCCTTTATTCATAACGTATCAGATGCAATGGCATCTATTGTTGTTATTATTGCGGGCACCTTAATTATTTTATACCAGTGGTATATCGTTGACTTAATTGCCACTGTGCTTATTTCTCTTTATGTAATTTATCATGGCATTTTACTATTAAAGCAAAGCTGCAAAATTTTAATGCAAGCAGCGCCTAGCAATATTGATATACACGCAATATCACATGCTATTAGTAATGAATTTAATATCGAATCGGTAGTTAGCATTAAGCTTTGGCAACTAGATGATAAAGAAAATTATTGTGAGCTTATTATTGGCACTCAGCACTTAATTAATTTGCCAGCAGTAAAAAGCTTTTTACACGACAATTTTAATATTGAAAATTGCATAATAGAAATCCGACCAATCGCAAATTAAAGCCCAATTTAATGCTCTTAATAACAAGCTAAACCAAATACATAACTATTTAATTGAAAACAGCTCGTATTATCATTTACAATATTGTCATTAACTCATAATGAGATACCGTTTTTGAAACTTTGGTTACGTAGAATTCATTTAGGCCTTGCCCTAATTAGCGGACTATTTTTATTAATAGTGAGCCTAACCGGTGCTGTTATGATTTATGCAAAAGACATACAGCACCTAATAGAGCCTGAGAAATGGCAAGTAACACCCCAAAAAAACTTAATGCATTACGATGAACTTATACAAAATGTACAAGCTCAAACTAAGCAAAAAATCACCTTTTTTATGCCCGAACAAGCGCCAAACGCAGCATGGCAATTTCGGTTAGCCAATAAACACTACGCCAGTGTTAACCCCTACTCAGGGAGTGTACTAAACATCTATGAATCAACCGATACGATTTATGGGTTTGCTATGGGATTACATCGTTGGCTGTTGTTTGAAAACAGTAAAGGTGAAAAAACCTTTCGAAATTGGATGTCGGTGTGTGCATTGCTACTTTTAATAAATGTATTACTGGGCTTTTATTTATGGGTAAAGCCCAAAAACAGAGTTAAACGTTTAGCTATAAAACCAAAAGCCAAATTTAGAGTGCTCATGTATCAATTACATACAGTGCTTGGTGTTTACTTTTTTATACCGCTTATGCTGATTGCCTTTACTGGTATGGCATTTAACTGGAAAACACAAACTCAATCGGTATTAGAATTTGTGACCTTAAACAAGGTAGAACAAAGACCTAAAGCACCAAAAGTAATAACCCCTTCTCAAGCTACTTTAAACTACAATGAAGCAATTAAAAATGCAGAGAACGTATTTCCAGACGGTAAATTATATAGAGTTTACTTACCTAAAAAGGATGACGAAGCAATTGCACTGAGAATGCAAAACCCTGGCGAAAGCCACGCTTACAGCTGGGTTTGGACTAACCCATTTACTGGTAAAGTATTAAACTCATTTGACGCCAGTAAAACTAACTTCGCAACACAAGCATGGAACTTCAAATATAAGTTTCACATTGGTGATTTTGCAGGTCCTATCGTGCAGTTTTTATGGTTATTAATAGCCCTTTCACTCGCATTTTTTATTGTAAGCGGTGTGTATTTCTGGTTAAAACGCCATAAATGGAAATAAATCTCATTAACACTTGTGTCATTAGTTGATAATAATTACCATTACGTAAATTATTATCAACTAAGACACCCCATGTTAAAAACTTCGCTTTGCCTTATTGCTGTTGCAATAAGTACTAACACGTTAGCAAATGAAAATAATAAAAATGAATACAATTCTGATCAATTTGAGCATGTCATTGTTTCAGGCAGCCGTATATCAGAAAGCATTGACGAAGTACCAGCCTCGATCACCGTTATTAATCAGCAACAAATACAACAGCATTTAAAAGTAAGCTCAGAATTGGGAAGTTTACTCGCGCAAATGGTTCCTGGCCTTGCCCCAGATACAGGCAGTTCAAGTAATTCAGGACAAACACTACGCGGCCGTGCGCCTCTAATAATGATTGATGGTGTACCGCAATCAACACCTCTTCGTAATGGTTCTTTAGGCGTAAAAACACTTGATGCAAGTGCAATAGCGCGCATTGAAGTCATAAAAGGCGCAACGTCTATTTATGGTAATGGGGCCTCAGGTGGCATTATTAACTACATAACAAAACAAGCGCGTAGTGATGGTAAACCGGAAGGTGAAATAAGTATTTCAAGCCGCTTTAGCGCTGTTAAATTAGCAGAAAGTGGTGGCGGTAGAGTATCAACCGCAGTAAACGGTAAGCTCGACCAACTAAGCTACCTGTTAACGGCAAGCTATGAAGAAAACGGCGTGCAACGCGATGCACAGGGCGATATTTTAGGCTTACAATATGGTTTATCAGACTCTGAAACTCAAAACTATTTTACCAAACTAACTTATGATTTTGACGACGAAAAGCAACTGCAATTTAGCTATAACTTTTACAGCTCACAGCAAAAAACTGATTTAGGCGATGTTACCGGCGATGGCAATATAGGGGAAAAAACATACGCTATACACGTCCCATTAGCGCTTCAAAAACAAGGTAAACCGCAAGGCCCAGAAGGCAACGAAAATATAACCCTAAAATATGTTGATTACGCGTTGTTTGAAAACACACAAATGACCCTCGATCTGTATAAACAAAATATAGAAAACGTATTCTTTTTCTCAACCGCTTTAGCCAATCTTGATGAAGGTTATAGCGGTGGTCAATCGGTTATTAAATCAGACAAGCAAGGTGCAAGAGCTACATTTAATAGCCAGTTTGATTTTGAAAACCTAACAGCCACTCTAATCTACGGTATTGATGCCTTAAATGATAAAACATCGCAACCTTTAGTAGATAACCGTGTGTGGGTGCCAGAAATGGACATGAAAAGTGTGGCTGGCTTTTTACAAACCAAATGGGTAATAAACGACGATATTATTGTAAAAGCGGGTGTAAGAAACGAAAGCATTGATTTGAGTGTAAGTGACTACCAAACGCTAAAACTTTGCAAAACCGTATCTCAATGTTCAGTACCATTAAATGTGCGTGGTGATACCATAAACTATGACGCTACAACGTATAATGCAGGCATAAAATACAATTTAACAGATGCATTCAGCCCATTTTTTAGTTATTCACAGGGCTCTGATATTTCTGATATTGGTCGCCTACTTCGCGCTGCAACTGTTGACGATATTGCACTTGTTCAAACACAAGCCTCAATAATCGACAATTACGAAATTGGTTTTACCTCACAGTTTGAAAACGTACGTTTTGAATTTGCTCTTTACAGAAGTACTTCAGAGCTTGGTACAAGTAATGAGTATAATGAAGTAACAGGTGTTTACGAACCCGTACGTGCACCACAAGAAATATGGGGTTACGAAGGGTTAGTTAATTATACTATTAACCAAGACCTTAAATTAAGCGCCACATATAGTTACGTAGAAGGAAAAAACACCGAAGCTGATGACTATCTAGGCGCAAGCCAAATTAGCCCACCGAAAGCCACTGCTAATTTAACGTGGCAAACAAATGACGAGCTATCGCTTGCAATGAGCTTTTTATATGTAGGCGACAGAAAGCGCTTTGATAAAAATGCACAGGGCCAATACTCTGGCGATCAGGGCCCTGTTAGTAGCTACAACACATTCAACTTAAGTGGCCAATACAATGTTAACGCCAGGTGGAGTGGGTATTTTGGAATAGAAAACCTATTTAATAGCGATTACTACCCTGCCCGCGCACAGGCTTACACCTACGGTGGATATAATATTAAAGGATTAGGCACAACCGCAACGCTGGGTGCTAAATACCAGTTTTAATTAGTGATAGACTCAATAAATAGGCATCAGCATGCCTATTTATTTAAAAAGATAATATGAAAAGCAGTATCTCTACTTATTGTTTATAAATACCTCTAGTAATCATTCTCAGATACTAATACAAATAAAAAACTGTCCATAAACCAAGCAGTAACGCAAACTTAAATAAGAATCAAAACCAATAGTAACGCAATGATTTTTATAGAGAAAACTTGCAATATAGGCTATATGTACTACACTGCATACAATTGAAATAGTTGAGGCGATTTATCATGAAAGGTAATCAAAAAGTAATCGATGCGTTTAATACATTGTTAGCTAACGAATTAGCAGCAATCGATCAGTATTTTATACACTCGCGCATGTATGACGACTGGGGTTTAAACAAACTATACGAGCGCCTTAACCACGAAATGGAAGAAGAAAAAGATCACGCAGACTGGCTTATTAAGCGCATCTTGTTTTTAGAAGGTGTACCAAATATGACTAAGCGCCGTGATTTACTTATCGGTAACGATGTAAAAAGCATGATGCAAAACGATTTAACACTAGAGCTTGAAGTAGTTGCGTGTGTTAAAGACGTAATCGCAATATGTGAAGAACAACAAGATTATCAATCTCGTAGCATTTTAGAAAAGCTGTTATTTGATACCGAAGAAGATCATGTTTACTGGTTAGAGCAACAACTTGGTCTAATTGATAAAATTGGTTCTGAAAATTATCATCAAGCACAAATGGCTTAGTAGGAGCATATTATGAAAGGCGATAAAGACGTTATTGCAGCGCTTAATAAAGTACTCGCTAATGAGCTTGTTGGTATTAACCAATATTTTTTACATGCACGTATGTTTAAAGATTTTGGCTTTACACAGCTTGATAAAGCAGACTACAAAGTATCAATTCAAAAAATGAAAAACGCTGATCGTTTAATTGAACGTATTTTGTTTTTAGAAGGCTTACCAAATCTTCAAGACCTAGGCCGATTACGTATTGGTGAAAACAGCGAAGAAATGATTGCTGCTAACATGAGTTTTGAACTCGATACTATTGATGAGTTACGTAGCGCAGTTAAGCTGGCTGAAAGTAAAAAAGATTACATTACCCGTGAAGCCCTTGATCACATTTTAAATGAACAAGAAGAGCAAATTGATTGGTTAGAAACCCAACAATTACTTATTAAAAATACGGGTATCAAAAACTACTTACAGTCTCAACTTTAAATAGTAACAAGCATAAAAAAAGCAGCTAAAAAGCTGCTTTTTTTATATCTAAATTTTATATGTAACTAAGCAACTTGATCCGTTACATCCGCAATTTGAATAAGTCTGCGATTAAGGATCTTTTTAGTACAACCACAACACTTACCGCATTGGCTGCCTACTTTAAGCTCTTTGGTTAATTCACGCATGGTCGTTGCACCATCGTCAATTGTTTGCTCAATTTTTTTATCAGTCACACCGTGACAAAGACAAATATACATCAATACAAACCGTGTTAATTACATTCAATAAGTGCATACTAATCTAAACGACAATTGTTATCAATAGCTTCCTCACTAATAAATATAAATTATTTATTAGAATATGGTATTTGTTCTCTTAACTATATTTACCTAAAAATAAAGTTATGGAATAATGGCCGCCTCTTAGGGGAGTAGCCCGCTCAGTAATGAGTAAACTTATCAACATAATTGCACCTCATGTGCATGGTAAGTTTGTAATGTTGTAGCAAGCGTTATCGGCGAGACCTAGGTAGACACTATCCTCATGGCGGGAGATAGTTGTTTGCCTTGGTTTAGTATTCCCGCCTGTAAGAATCAATAATGGAAGTTTTTTTAACCTCAACCGTCACCGTCACACTTGCCGAAATTGGCGATAAAACGCAGCTTTTATCGCTCCTGTTAGCTGCCCGTTTTCGTAATAAAAGCGCACTTATTCTTGGTATTTTAGCCGCAACTTTACTCAATCATGGCCTATCAGCGTGGTTTGGGCAGTGGTTAAGTAATAGTTTTTCTTCTGAATATTTACCTTGGCTTGTAAACATCAGCTTTATTATTGTTGGCCTTTGGCTATTAGTTCCAGATAAAGACGAAGATGTAAGTAATAAATACGATAGCTACGGGGCTTTTTTAGTCGCTTTTGTATTATTTTTTATTGCAGAAATTGGTGATAAAACACAAATAGCGACAGTGTTGCTAGGCGCACAATATCAGTCTGTGTTTTGGGTAACGGTAGGAACCACGTTAGGTATGCTAATTGCTAACGTGCCTGTTATATATGCAGGTAATGCATTACTAAAAAGAATATCTCTAAATACCGTACGCGCGATTGCTGCTTGTGTGTTTGTGTTATTAGGTATTTATGGGTTAGTGACAATTTAGTCAATATTAAAGCTCGTAACTGTTGATTTAAGTGCGAGCTTTAGTTTTTTCTGCACATTATTTACGCATTATTTACACAATAACACCCCTTGGTTTGCGTAATTAAAAGGTTTGAGTTAAAGCCTGCAGCTAAATTAGTGACCGCAGTTTCAACAAAGCCACTTCCCTGGGCACACGCTAACCCTTCAGAGAGAGGACCGGCATAAACAAACTCACCGTTTTTATTAATAATAACGGCGGCAGGCGTTGCCGGAATAACGTGTTTAAGCTTTGGTGTTAATTCAACTTGTACAACCTTCATAGCTTTATTGGCAGCAAAAGAGCTTAACGATGAAATATGCGACTTAGCTTGTATGGTGCACCCGCAATTTTTTTCAGTTATAAGCACTAACGACGCTTCATTAGTGTCAACCCAGTCCAATTGCTTTTTAAAGTTATTAAACCAGTGCTTTTGCAATAAAACTTTTGAGCTATCAAACGGCTTAAGTTGCTCTAACTGAAAATAAACTAACCCTGCAACAACACAAACAAGCCATATAGCTATAAGCGAAAATACAAAAGAGTTAGATTTATTTAAACTTGGCAATGCTTTGCTCTAATACATCAATACTTACATCGATTAACTGCACCTTAGCGGTTAACTGCTGCACTATTTGCGTATCTTGGTACTGATTTTGGCGCATAGTATCTGTACTGCTTGCTATTAACTCGGTATTACCTGCCTGCTCCGCTACCACTTGTGCAACTGAGTCAGAGCTTGAAGATACTGCGGCTATTTGCTCGCTCATTGCTGAAATATTTTCTTTCATTGCAGCACTAATACTTGTTAAATCAACTACAAAACTCACACACTGACTCATTGATTGCGTTGACGTTTTACTATTATTAACAAGATCTTTTAATGTAAGACTAATTTTATCTGTTGTTGCTTTACTGTGGTTGGCCAAAGATCTTACCTCATCAGCAACAACAGCAAAACCTCGACCGTGTTCGCCTGCGCGGGCAGCTTCAATAGCGGCATTTAAAGCAAGTAGGTTTGTTTGCTCAGCAATGCCTGATATTTCATTAAGAAGCCCTGAAATAACATCGCCCGCTGCCACTAAGTGGTTTATTTTTTCTTCGGTATGGTTAAGCAGTGTTAACAACTCTCTACTTTTAGCGTCTGTTTGAAGCACTTCTTTTAATGCATCACCTGCAGATTGTGTAATATGGTCAACTTGGCGTTTAAGCACCTCACTTTCTTCTTCTACAAGTTTAAAGCCATTGGCAACTTGAGCGCCAGAATTAGCAATATCATCGGTTTGTTGTGTGCGTTGAACCGCACCACTCGCTAACTGATCGTGTACATCAATAAGCTCTTGTGAGTTTTTTTGCAATGATTCTGATTGTGTTTGTACCTGTTTAATAACATCAGATAAGTAATCTAGTAATGTGTTAAATCCTGCTACAGCTTCGCTTTTAGTGTCATCCGCGCGAAGAGAGAGTTTAATGTTTTCAGGATCTTTCATTATTTGTTCTGTCGCATAACTTAAAGATAAGCCCGCACGACGTTCCCGTTGCAGCGTTTTTGCAATATAGCCTGCAACTAATACTTCAACTATTGCGTATCCAGCATGAATTAGCACCGTAGTAAAAGCGAGTCTATCAGGGTCAAATACGTAAAAACCCGTATTTTGAGTTTGTAAATAATAAAAAGATAAATGATGTACCGCTACAAAAATAATAGCGGTAATAAACACTCGCCACTGTACAAAAACAATTAACATGGGCATTAAAATAAATATTTCAAAATGGACTTCAATCAGCCCAAAAGTTTGTTGTATGTGCAAAAAAGAAAACATCATTATGGCGGCAGCTACCACATGGGGGATAATAGGGCTATCACCTTGTGTTTTTAAAAGCCATATAGGTAATAAACACAATGGCAAACCTATCGTAAAAGCCTGCGCTAATGTGTCGAAATACAAGCCTATAGCAATAGACTCGACAAACAAAAGACTGAAAATAATTGTAAATAACCGGCCAATACTAGACATAAAAACCTTAAAATTGTTGTTTGCATTGTTGTTCTATAAAGCAGTCTGCAATATACGTGTAAAAACGAGTTTCAGTTCACTGAACACAATAATAAACTACCGACACATCAAAAAGTAATACATTTGATTTATATTATATACATGTGGTCTACTTAATTATAGGCAGTATTTTCTTAAACGTAGGCGTTGCAGCTTTTTTTGTCCATTGAAAAATAACTATTTCAGCGCATGAAATTACAGCTCCAGCTTGACGTAGCTGCTCAATCGCCAAATTTTTATGTTGTGGGTTTCTCGAACCAACTCCGTCGTAAACAATAATAACTTCAAAGTCATTTTCTATTAAATCTAAGCATGTTTGTAAAACACACACATGTGCTTCAGTGCCCACAACAACAACTTGCTTTTTACCATGGCTTTTTAACGTATCAACAAAACCAGGCTCTGCACACGCACTAAAGTACGTTTTATGAAAATACGTGGCATTAGGTAACGTATTTTTAATTTGCTGATTAGTCTCGCCCAAACCTTTCACATATTGCTCCGTTACTAAACATGGAACGCCATGAATAATACCCGCTTGAGCTAACTGCAATGTGCTTTTTAAAATATTCGGAAAATCTTTAATTGCAGGAGCAAGCAACTCTTGTAAGTCTATAACTAATAACACGCTGTTTTTTGCATCAATATTAGAGAAAAGCACTATACTCTCCTTATAAGCATTTACTATTATCTGTATAGAGTAGCTCACTATTTAAAAATAGAACTTTTAGCGTTATGTATATTATTTGTAATTAAAAAATAAAAACTTATGCTATATTTACTATCTAGCTAAGCATCATCCTATCTTCCACTGAGAGTGTTTATAAGTGCGTTTGAGCAAATTTTTTTTTCATATCACCATTACTTTTTTACTATGCATCCAAAGCACTTTTGCATCACAAAACTATGCTCAGCAATTACAACGAATTTCTACTGACGAAGGCCTATCACAAAGTTACGTTTTGCAGACTCAAGAGGATGATATTGGTTATATTTGGATAGCAACCCAACAGGGTTTAAACCGTTTTGATGGATATAATGTAAAAACTTTTAGTGGCGGCTTTGGCCTGGATAAACACTATATTTATGCATTATTTAAAGCCGAAGACGGAAAAATCATTGTCTCAACAGATCTTTCTGGTGCCTATATAATAGATCCCCTCACTTTAAAAACCGAAAAAATCTATTCTGGTCAAATAGATAAAGAACAAAAAATGTTCTCTCCGATCTCTGCAATGACTCAGCAACAAGGTACTTTTTACTTCGCCATAGATGCCCAAATATATACATTTGATGAGACGAGTAAACGCTTCACATTTAAGCTAATCCTGCCAAATAAAGGTGACTACATTCGGTCATTAACAATATATAAAAACACTTTATATATTGGTACAAATGATGGTTTATACACTGCAAATATAGATAATTCAGAACTGGTAAAAATACCTCTTCATCCCCCTGAAAAAAATACGATAGATAATGTAAACGTCAAATTCTTAAGTGTTGATAATGAATTAGGATTACTTGTTGGTACTGTTGAAGGCATGTATCAATTAGCATTCGATAATACCAAAAATATATCTGCAGCAAATATTACAACTTTAATCCCTGATTATAATATATGGGATTATGCCAATACTGTTTACGGGGAGTTTGTAGCAACCGAAAGTGGATTGTTCAGTTATCACCGCGAAACCAAAGAACTAGAATTCGTATTAAATTATGAAAAAAGTAAGTTTAATATTAATGAAAACTCAATAAACGATTTAATGGTTGATAAGTCCGGCGTACTTTGGCTCGCATCTAGGACCCAGGGCGTGTTTACATGGCCAATTAAAACCCGACGGTTTAAACACATTACTTTACCCGGTAACAATACTGTTCATGCCACCTACCAAGACAAAAATAATATTATTTGGTTAGGAACAGAAGATGGAATTGCACGGTACGACAAAGCAACAAATAAAAGTGATGTATATCTAAGCTCAACCGACTCAAAAGCAATATACGGGGCATCTGCCGTTTATGATATTTTTGCGTCTTCAATTGGTGATAATCAATTCCTTTGGCTTGTTACTTTCGATGGTTTTAAACTGTTTGATAAACAAACGGGTAAAATTATTGAAAATAAAGACACAGAAAAAGATGTAATTAACCAATCCAACTTATTTGGCTTTGCCCAGTTATCTGCAGACACATATGCATTTATGTCTGATGATAATTTTTATGTTTTTAATGAAACAACAGGAAAAACAAGAATTATTAAGGGGCTCAAAGAGCAAGTCGATCCTTTATTTTCTTACGCTTTTTATAAACAACTCGACACACATCCTGAAGAGTTTGTACTTGGCACATCAAAAAGCTTCCTTAGGTACAACGAAAAAACGAAAACTTTAACGACTATATTTCAGTCTTTTAATCCTAAAGAAGATATTTTTTACACTGTAGAAAACTTTTACTTAGACTCAAAACGAAACATTTTATGGTTAGCAACCACTCACGAAGGTTTGCTCGGCGTTGACCCCTTTACTTACGAAAGAAAGCACTATATAGGATTAAAAAATTCGTTTAATACTGATTCTATCTATTCACTACTTCCTGATGAAAACGGCTTTTTATGGGCAAGTACCGACAATGGTCTTTATCAAATAGACCTAGATACACTCAATGTAGTGAGTTTTTCAGTAAAAGACGGTTTGAATATAAACCAATTTACACCAATAGCGGCAGCAACACTAAGCGATGGTAGGCTTATATTCGGTAGCAATGCTGGAGCCTTACTTTTTAATCCCTTAGACTTTAATGAAGATGAAGAAGAACAACTACAAAAAAGTAATCTAGCCATTACTGATATTAGCCTCCTTACTAGGGAACTCAATTACAACCCTCATAAATACCTTAGCAAACCACTTGAATTAAATTATGAAGACATGGGATTGACGGTTAGCTTTTCTAACTTCTCTTACCCTAATATTGATAAAGCATATTATAAAGTAATCCTTTCAGGGCCTACGTCTCTTACATATGAAGATTTACAATCTAATCAAGTGTTTTTCACAAAGCTTCAACCTGGTAATTACTCACTAAAAATATCAGCACATAATCGTGATGGTATTATTACAAGCGAGCCTACAACACTTAATATCAACGTGGCGTATGCTCCTTGGAGATCGCCCATTGCTATAGCCGCCTACATTATTTTAATACTTGGGGTGTTATTTTTTATTTTTTGGCAGTATCGCAGCCGCCGAGTAGCAATTGAACAAGCCCATAGAGCGACTATTCATTCGCAAAAGCAAACAGAACTCGCGCTTAAAAATAATAAAAGCGGCGTATGGGATTATAACTTTAAAGACGCTTCCGTAAATACGCTCAGAGGAAGTGAATTGGGCTATACAGACTTACCAGAACGCGTGCATATAGATCAATTTTTAGCGTTGATACACCCTGACGATCGACGTCGTTTTGAAAACCAATGGGAAAACTACTTCAAGTACAAAAAACAACAAAACTGGCAAGCAACTTACCGTTTACAGCATAAAAATGGCCATTGGCTCTGGTATCAAGATACAGGGCAAGTTATATACGATCCTCAAACAAATGAGCCTCTATATGTTTCTGGCATATATACCAATATCACCGAGCAACGAGCTAATGAGCAACAAGCAAAAATTTTAGGTGAAGCGTTTAGCCAAATAAACGATTGGTTACTTATACTCGATAAGCGTTTAATGCCATTTTCTGCGAACAATAGTTTTATTGAAACATTTTCAAACGAGCAAACGGCCACCAAAATTAGCCCTAAATTGTTTATTAAAGCAATTGGTAAAGATAAGTGCAGAGAGTTTGCTAGTATTTTAAAAAAATTAAAACCAACTGAAAACTGGCAAAGTGATGTTTATATAAAAACAGCAAGAAATAATGAACACCCAATACATATAAGTGCCACAGCTGTAACAAAAGACACTGCAAGTTACTATGTGATTGTTATTACAGATTTAACTGAACAAAAACGTTCTGAAAACGAACTGCGCTATTTGGCTAATTTTGACCCTCTAACGCACCTACCTAATCGTAGTTTAATGTATCAAAACATTGAAAAGGCGATTAAATATGCCGATAAAAACAATACCCAATGCGCATTATTATTTATTGATTTAGATAAGTTCAAACCTGTTAATGACTCTTTTGGCCATGCAGTGGGTGACAAGTTGTTATGTAATATTACCCAAAGAGTAAGCGGTATGCTTAGCGAAAACGCTATACTTGGCCGCCAAAGTGGTGATGAATTTTTAGTGCTGATTCAAAATATAAAATCACTCCAATCTCTTCGCGATAACGTAAGAAAAATTAGTAATGAATTAGCTAATAAAGTAATTATTGAAGACTTCTCTATTAATATCTCAGCAAGTATTGGCGTAGCTCTATACCCATTCGATGCTATAACCACAGATATACTCATCCGTAATGCCGATGTTGCAATGATGCACGCTAAGCAAGGCGGGAGAAACGACTTTAAGTTTTTTAGCGATGAAATGAATGAGCTAATAAAACAAAAGTTACTGCTTGAAAATGATTTAAAAGATGCAGTAAAAGACAACCGATTTTTTAATCACTACCAGCCTATTATCGACATAGAAGAAAAAACAATAAATGGCGTGGAGTTACTCATGCGCTGGAAAAATGAAGGCCAGTTAATATCTCCAGCTCTTTTTATTCCTGTAGCTGAGGAAACCGGTTTAATAGAACTTCTTACTGAGCAAGCCTTGCACCGTTCACTAATTGAACTTGCGCCTATACTCAGCGAAAACCCGTTGTTTTATATATCTTTAAACTTATCGCCTAAACACATTTTAAAAACAAACATAACACAGCGGTTAATGGCTATATTAGCGGACTCTCAAGTTCATCCAAGACAATTAAGGCTCGAAATAACAGAGAGTATTTTATTAGAAGATAAGCTTAAAGCAGCCAAACAGCTGCAAAACCTAAAAGCTGCTGGGTTTAAATTACTGCTTGACGATTTTGGTACAGGATACTCATCACTCACCTACTTAAGCCAATTCCCTATTAATGTTATTAAGATAGATCAAAGCTTTGTAAATAGTATTGGTATAGATAAGGGAGATGAATCAATTATTAAAACTATTTTTTCATTGGCAGAAAACTTAGATCTATACTGCATTGCAGAAGGAGTAGAAACGCGCGAACAGATGCTCTTTTTAGCCGAGGTTGGCTGCCATGTATTACAGGGTTATTACTTTGCAAAACCAATGAATGCTAAAGACTTACGTAAAAGCGATTGTTTTAGCAATATCATTGATTTGATTTGAAACATTAAAAGCGTGCTAATCATTATTACACGCTTTTATATTAATTAGATGCTATTAATGGATATGATGGCATTCATGGCTTTCGATTTGTAATACACTATTACGTACATTAAATTTTTCGGCTAATAATTGCTCTACTTTCATACGACACGCTTCATCATGTTTTTCAATAGTACAATGTTGTTTAAGGACAACGTGTGCGCCTACTACAATACCATTATATTTGCGCGTTACAGTGACATTATGGACATTATGAACATGTTCCATATCTGTAATTTTACTTTCAATATCAGTAACTTTAGGAAGTTTCGCTTTATTTAGGCGTAAACCTTTTATACAACTAATTATGACCTTAATACCGGTGAATAATACGAAAGAAGCAATTAACATACTCGATAAAATATCGATTACAACCCAGCCTGTAAAATATATAAGAATACCGGCAACAAATGTCGATACGGTAGAAATCAGATCAAAGAATGAATGTAAAAATACCGCGTACACATTAATACTCGCTTTGCGGCCTTTATATAAAACCCATGCAGCAGCCCCATGAAATAAAAAACCAATAGCAGCAATAACCGACATTAAATAACTATTGATAGCCAGCTCATTTCCTTCATGTTGGTGTATATAGCGCTCACCACCTTCGTACAAAATAATTAAACTGATTGCTAGGTATAAAAACCCGTTCACTAGGCCACCAAAAAGCTCTGCTCGTTGATGGCCATCGTTATAGGTTTTGGCAAAATGAATAGCGAGACTTGATGCTATCAGTGCGATGAATAACGAGCTATTGTGAACAAACAAATGCCCCGCATCAGCAAGAACAGCAAGCGAATTAGAATAATAAGCACCTATAACCTGAATTACCATGAACGAACACGTAATTGCTAGCGCAATGAGTAACCGACGACGAGAAGCTTGGTGTGTAGTGATTTCTGTCATGAAATGCTTGAATAACCTATACTTAAAGTGCAAATAAGCCAAAGATGGCTTAGAGTAGAAATGGGTAATGATATACAGTATCAATTATAATACGTACTGCCCGCAAACGCACTAAAAACTTAGTAAATCAAAAAAAATGTGCTAATAGTTAGTAAAGAAAAAGAATTTAATTATGGCTTGGACACATGGAGAGTTGAGTGAGTAATAACCTATCAGAAGAAGCATGGCAAAACTTGGAGTTATTGCCGTTTTGTGTATTACTTTATGATGCCAATGAAGATATATTTAAAGTTAACAGCCAGGCACAGGACTTGTTTGACTTAAAAGACCAATCACATTTTTATAAAACTGATTTTTCACACATCACTTTAACCAATCATCACAGTAAAAAAAATCTGTTGATCGAGGAGCTATTCTTTGATTATTTTACGGCAAATAACCAATGCCAGTTTATTTTATCGAAACAATCATCCAAATTGCTACTCAACGTAAAATTTGCAAATTTACCTAATTCAAACTCCATTATTATTATCGATATATTAAATAACAACGTGGATGAACAATATGATTTTGATAATATTATATCGAACATCTCAACTGACTTAATTGATATTCAAAATGACGATGTTGATAAGCATATTAACTATGCATTAAAAGCAGTCGGTACGGTTTGCAATGCCGATAGGAGTTATCTTTTTAAGTTTGCCGAAGATGGTAAAACTATTAATAACACTCACGAATGGGTCAATGATGGTATCAAAGCTTTTAAAGACGACTTACAAAACCTTTTAAAAAGCGACCTCCCTTATTTTTTTAGTTCGATGGCCCGTACCCATTTATTCAGAGTGAATGATGTATCTTTGCTCCCCATTCAAGCAATGAGCGAAAAAACGATTTTCCAGCGACAAGAAATAAAATCGGTACTTTGCATTGGTTTACGCTATGACAAAGAACTGGTTGGCTTTATTGGCTGTGATTGTGTAATTCAAAAGCAAGACTGGACAGATTTAGACCTTATTCGCCTAAGGTTAGTAGGTGAAATGCTTGCTAATGCTTTCAAAAATTTAAATTATAAGCAAGAGCTTCAACAAACTCAGCAGCAACTCATTAACGCCAACCAAAAACTCAATAAACAAGTCAATACGGATGGCCTTACAAACATTGCTAATAGACGTTGTTTTGATCAGACTTTAAAATGCGAAATTAAGCGTTGTGCACGTAATAAGGAACCCATTAGTTTAATTATGTGTGATATTGATTTTTTTAAGCGTTATAACGATAACTATGGGCATCAGCTTGGCGATGAAGTGCTAAAGCGAGTGGCCAAAGCGCTACACAATATTTGTAAACGCGAAGGTGATCTAGCAGCTCGTTTCGGGGGTGAAGAATTTGCGATAGTTTTACCTGCAGTCGACACAGAACACTGTCAAAGGTTTGCTGTTCTTATTCAGGAAAAAATCGCAGAACTCGCAATTGAACATAACTTTTCAACTGTCAGTAAATACCTCACTTTAAGCATTGGGTTTTATAGTTTCATACCCAATCACAAAACAAAACCCAAAGAGGTTATAACTAACGCCGACATACCCCTTTATAACGCAAAAGAAACGGGTAGAAATAAAATAGCTAGTTTTTAAAAACCGACTAAGGTGGCTCACTGCAGTGAGTTTTAGTGGTTTAAAGTTTGCTGTAGTGATAATCCATACACCTGAAATTATAAACAATACTACTCAGTGATTTACGCGTAGTAAGCTAAGTAAGGCGTTGAAAGTGAGCAACCAATTATCGCCAGTACTGAGGTTTTAGTAACTAAAAAAGAAGTGGTATTATGTGGGTTACGCCTAAAAGCTAATCATCACTGAAAATTACAAGTTACAGTAAAACGGGCGGCTCAAACTGCCCTTTTTTTATACCGGAGATCTGAAATACAGCGCCTTGTTCACCAACAGTATTATTAATCGCTTCATCAAATGCCGATGTTACAAGTAGCAACTCAGCATTTTCACCACCGAAGGCGGTGCACGTCGGTTTTAATGCACAAAGCTCTATTGTTTTAATTAGCTCACCGCTTGGGGATAAACACATAACACATCCCATTCCCCAAACAGCTAGCCACAAATTGCCTAATTTATCGGTTACGCAGCCATCGGGGTCAACATCAGTATTATTAAATTGATAAAAAACACGTGGCTCAGCGCAAGGCTCACCAGTTTTCTCATCCAAATCTAATACATAAATGCAACTAGTTAAAGAGTCGCAGTAATAACCGCGTAAACGGGACTTATCAAAACACAATCCATTTGGGATACTCAAACCACTTACAACGGCTTTAAGCTGGTTTTTATAATAACGGTATATTATACCATCCCCTTTTTTAGCATTTACATCCATTGTACTTAACCAAAAGCCACCCCATGGATCAGCACGGCCGTCGTTTGAACGTCGATTTAGCTGTGTATTTTCAATACTAAGGATAAGATGGCGAGTGCTTGAATTAATATGGTATTTGTATATACCAGTACTTGTACCTAGCAATAAGTGCTGCTCATCAATCCACGCTATTGCACTGAGCGTATCGGGCATATTCACGGTTTTTAGTTGGCTTTTGCTGTGTATATTTTTGCTTAAAAGTAATTTTTTATTTATATCGACCCAAAAAAAAGTGTTCAGCATAGGATGCCAAAGAGGACTTTCTGCAAGCTGACTCTGTGTGCTTTCAAAAATGGTTACGCTAGGATCAAACATAAGTAATTATTCTTTATTATTAACAAAGCCTTGTAATACTAAACCTTACCAGAAAACAGTGAATTTCGCGATGTGTACCCGGCTTTAATTTATCAACACATTTAGTAATCTCTATCGCATTTTTTAGACTGAGTTGATAACATCAAATTTCATAAAAAGGATTGGCCATGAACAACAATAATAAAAACACACTCGTCGTTGAAGGCGGTGCAATGCGCGGTATATTTGCCGCAGGTGTGCTTGATGAGTTTTTAAAACAGCAATACCAACCATTTGAACGCTATTTTGGTGTTTCAGCTGGAGCAACTAATATAGCCGCATTTTTATGCAAACAACCAATGCGAAATTATAAAGTAATTACCGACTATTCATGTCGTCCTGAATTCATTAATTTAGCGCGCTTTATTAAAGGTGGTCATTTATTTGATTTAGATTGGTTATGGCAAGAAACAATTCGCGAAATACGCCTTCATACAGAGGTATTCGAACAAACTCCACAAGAGTTTTATATTGTATCTACGGCAATCGAATCAGGCAAAGCACACTATTTAAAAGCCACCAGCGCCGATATGGTGCATCAATTAAAAGCATCATGCGCTATACCCATTGCATATCGTGACTACCCTATTATTAATGACATAGCGATGACCGATGGCGGTGTTGCTGATTCAATTCCGGTTATAAAAGCTTACGAAATGGGTGCACGCGAAATTACCGTTATTTTGTCTCAATGTTTAGGCTATCGTAAAAAACCAAGTAAGGCACCTTGGTTTACTAAAAAAATGTATAAAAACTATCCAGCATTAATTCAAACGACCTTAAACAGGGCTAATTTTTATAATAAGTCTATCGATTTTATTATGAATCCACCTAGTGACTGCAAAATCAATATTATTGCTCCACCGACTAATTTTAAAGTTGGCCGAACCACTAAAAAGTTTGAAGTACTTAATAGCGGTTACAATATGGGAGTTGATACTGCTAAGGCTTTTTTGGCTAAATAAATGCATTATTTACCCTAATAATTGCGGCGCTTTACCCGCAATAACTGCAGTTAGTAACCCTGCTAACATAGCTCCTACAACGGTGCATATTGCACCGCCTAAAATACCATAAACACTCATAAAGCATATCAGCGCTAAACTAAATAGCAGTGTACATAAAAAAGCTTTAGTGGGTATTGTGAGTGTGTTTTTGCGTATATTGAGCATCATTAATAATAGACTTACCATGGCAATTATAATTAGTAGTTCGTTCATGCGGGTTGTACCTCTGCTTGTAATTTTTGTGTGTTTTTTATTTTTAAGGCACCAAAAATACACGCGATACCCACCACCATAAAACTTATATCTACTATCGCGACAAGCGAGCTATTAAGGTTAATAACATTGCTCACGCCAAATATAATATTGAGCGGCAGCACCAAAGCAAGCGAAGCGCCGCATAGCAAAAGAGTCAGCTTAAAATAGTTTTTATAACCTATAGGCAATACACTTAAGAGTAACCATGCCAACCACGTATAAAAAAACACGGGTCCAAAAAAGCTATTTTGCGCCACACCAATAACGGTATAATTAAGTACAACTTGCAAAGGAAATAACACAAAGCTTGCTAATACCAAGCCTCCACAACTACCAATAATAAAACGATTCCAGCGTGCATATGCCTGCACACTCAGCGACGGGCTACTGCCACGTGTACGCTTTGCTAGCCACATCATCATGCCCGAAATAGGTAAAAGCGCAGTACTTAAGCCAAGCAATACCCAAAGTAATTTTACAAACACCCCTGCAAAGTTCCCAAAGTGCAGCGGAAACATCAACTCAATTACTTTTATCGAAACACCTGAAATATCACCAAAACTACTCATCGACTGCACAAACTCACCATTGCCTTTATAATGCAGTAATTGAGAAGCAACAGCCTCGCCACCTAACAAACGCAAATATACCTGCGCATTCGCATCGTTATGCGCCATTATTGTGACGTCTCTAATTATTGCTTCAGGGTAACGACTATGAGCATGCTCTAAAATAGTGTCTATTTTTGTAGGTTGCTTAATATGGCTAACTACAGGCTCAGGAATGGCGGTAAACGTTTCTATTAACTTATCTTGATCGCCACCAAAGCTCACAAACGCAGCTGCTGGTAGTAAAATAATGGTCGCGAGCCCTAAAAATGATCCTGTAAAACCAATTACAATATTAAATACGCTACCCCAAATACCTATAACCTTATGAGCATCGCTTATTGCAATATCTAACCCTTTATCTCGCCTAAACGTAAAGAGCTCTTTTATCAATTTGCGATGAATAAACAAGCCTGTCACTGCACTTACTAAAAGCGTTAAACCTAAAAACCCAGTGAGTATTAACCCAATTGGTCGCCCTAAATGCAAATCTGCATGAAACTCACCTATATAAGTTGGCGCATCGGTTTTTTTATTGGCGTAAAACTCTTTACTAGGCCCATAGTAAGTATTTTCCAGCACCAGTGTATTGGGATGAAATTGAAATACCCTAGCCACCTCTTGGTCGTAATTTTCATCGCCATGGTGAGATTCAAATACCAACGTTAATAAATGAAAGTTATGCCCACTTGGTAAAAACACATGAATGTTTTCACCAAATTCACTAGGCACCTGTTTATGATATTCGTTTACTAGTCGGTTAATTTGCGCGCTGGCAACGTGTTGGCTAGATTGTAGTTCTGGATTAGCCCATATTTTTAACTCAGGTCGCGACAGAACTGCTAATGCGCCGCTAAATGCAACAATAAATAGCAGTACCGCAGTAATAATTCCTACCCAGCTATGTAATAAAAATAGCTTTTTTAAAGTAATCGACTTCATCCCTGCCCCTGCGTTAACGCCCAAAAACTCAATAAACCATGTAATACACACAATGCAATCATGACTACAAAAGGTTGCCATACTTTTTGCGCCAAATACGCATAAATAAACAACGCAGTCCAAATAACAGGAAAGAGTAAAATAGGTAGTAATATTTGTTCATTCATTTGAAACGGTAAATAGGTTGTCATACCCGGAATCATTATTACCGCAGTAACTAGCGCTAATACACACGCAATTAAGTGCCTTCTCCGTGTAGCTGTAAACGTTTTTTTATTATTCATTATTCGCTCAATAAATTTGCCCAAACATATACAAAACCAGCATATGCAAATGATAACTATTGCCATTATATTGCGCATTTATCACTTAATGCAATTTATTAAACAAATTAAGTCCAATAACACTGTTGGTTTGCCTTAAGAGCTTTTATGCTACGCCTCGCAATTTAGGTACGCAGTAATGCGTCATTTCAGTTAAGCCGAGTTCGGGGTTTTTAATTTTTCAGGAAGCAGTAAACCGTGGATATAATTAACGCGATTATTTTAGGTATTATTGAAGGTATAACAGAATTTTTACCCATATCATCAACTGGGCACTTAATTGTAGCGTCAAAGTGGTTAGGCATTGAATCAACAGACGCTAACCTCGCCTTCGAAGTCATTATCCAACTTGCCGCCATTTTAGCGGTACTAGCCAACTATAAAGATAAGTTTAGCCCTAAACATTTCAATTTATGGGTGAAAGTTGCCATTGCATTTATTCCTTTGGGTATTATTGGTTTTATATTTAGTGATGTAATAAAAACACTGTTTAGCGTACCAGTAGTAGGTGTTATGTTTATTGTAGGCGGTGTGATTTTTTTACTATTAGAGCGCAATTATAAAGAGGCTCAATGCACAACTACCGATGTAACCCAAGTTACTTATAAACAAGCTCTTTGGATTGGCGTAGCACAAGTATTTGCGTTAATTCCAGGGACTAGTCGTGCTGGAAGTTCTATTGTTGGTGCCATGCTGTGTGGTTTAAACCGAAAAGCCAGCGCTGAATTTTCATTTTTACTTGGTTTACCTGTACTTTCAGCAGCCTCAGGATATGACTTACTTAAACATTACCAACTGTTTAGCTTAGATGACCTAACTGCCCTTGCTGTGGGTTTTTTAACGTCTTTTATAGTCGCTTATTTTACTATTAAACTATTCATACGCTTTCTAGAAAATTTCACTTTTGTTAGTTTTGGTCTTTACCGAATCGTATTTGGTGTTATTTTACTAACTAACCTGAATTCTGGTTAAGAGATTTAAAAACACTATAAATAATAACGATATTTAAGTCTGTTTCTCTCTAGCTAGAAATTTTTGGTGAAAACAAGGCGAATTTACGCGTCAATAGCTGGTCTATTGCAAGGAAATTCAACGCAGTTAGCGCTAAAAATAGCTGCTTGAGATAGATTTATTATCCAGAACTCAGGTTAGCTATAGCCTACACATAAGAGAACATTATGACCGAAAAAATAAACGAAGAAGCACTCCACGCCCTAAAAATAGCTTTTACTTACATGCCTAAAGCGATTGAAGTGACAAAGTATGAATATGGCGAGCGCTACCAAAGCGTACTTGATCACATTGAAGCTGTACGTGAAACACTGCTTATTAACGATGTTGACCCAGAGGAAGTAGACGGCGATATCAACCCTGAGTACACACCAAACTCAACCTACTAATATACACAATAAGCTGCGAGCAACTTACTCGCAGTTTGTGTTTAAATCAGTTGTGCTTAATTAGAGAAAGTTTATATAAAGTAATAATTAACTAAATATATTTAATTTTTTTGTTAAACTAGTGCTTTATCAAGCTATAGACTCAGTTCTAAAACCAACAGGATATTTACTATTGAATTTTCTTAGGCAATTTCACGACATAGTATCTAACCAAAGCTTAGACTTTGATGAAAAAACCCATCAGCTACTAGCATTTGGACTTAAAGTGTTTAACCTTGATTTAGCTATTATTAGTAAGGTCGAGAAAAACTGCTATACCGTGCTACATGCCATTACGCCAGATAATGCATTAGAAATAGGTACTCAATTTGATTTAGATGGCACCTATTGTGTACACACTCTTAGTGCGGGTTCTGCACTTGCATTTCATAACGTCTCACAAAGCGCAATTGCTGACCATCCTTGCTATGCAAACTTTAAACTTGAGTCATATATTGGGGCACCTATTAAAATAGGTACCGATATATTTGGAACTGTAAATTTTTCTTCTGCCAATCAATCTCCAGTATTTACAGATGCCGCCTACGACTATATTGAGCTATTTGCGCAGTGGTTAGGGGCAGAACTAGCTCGCAGCATCACTAAAGAAAAATTAATAAAAAACAGCAATAGCTTATTAAAACTAGAAAGCATAGCAAATATAGGCACGTGGGAAGTTGACCTTGCTAATAATAAAATTTATTGGAGTCAGCAAACTAAACAAATCCATCAAGTTGATGAAAACTATCAGCCTGAAATTGAATCTGCAGTTAACTTTTATAAAGAAGGTACAAGCAGAGACGAAATAAGTAAAGCAGTTGAGCTTGCTATACAACACGGCGAAAAGTGGCATCTAGAGCTTGAAATTATTACAGCCAAAAATCAGACCATTTGGGTATCTACATTTGGTGAAGCCGAATTTGACGGTGATACCTGTGTACGTTTGTTTGGTACCTTTCAAAATATTACCGAAGCAGTGGCTTTAAGAGAAGAGCTTAAAAATAAACAAGAACAAGCCGAGCGATTACTCGAAGATAGAAGCATGCTTTTTGCAAAAATAAGCCACGAACTTAGAACACCGCTAAATGGCATTACGGGCATGCTTACTACGTTAATAGATGAACATAACGAACAAAAGAGAACCGAAAAAATAAAAGTCGCGCTGCGTAGCGCAGATATACTCTTGAGCATAATAAACGAAGTACTCGATTTTTCTAAAATTAACCACGGTGAGTTAAAACTAGAACCCACGGATGTTTTATTAAATACAACATTTACTGATCTCATTTCTTTGTACACCCCGTTATTTAAAAACAGCAATGTAGAACTAGAAGTAAAAAATGAAATTTCTGATAGCTGCTGGGCATATTGCGATAACACACGCCTAAGTCAAATTACCTCCAACTTATTAAGTAATGCGTTAAAGTTTACTGAGCGTGGTTGTGTAAAACTGCACACGTCTGTGATTAATAACAATAATAAATTAACGCTAAACATTAAAGTCGCCGATACGGGAAGAGGCATGACTAGCCAATTTCTTGAATCTTTATTCTCCCCTTTTACTCAAGAAGTAGATGCTAAAAACAGTAAAGGAGGCACAGGACTTGGCCTCGCAATAGTTAAAGAACTTGTTGAGTACATGGGCGGAACAATCAAGGTAAGTAGTAAAGTAAATCAAGGAACTACTTTTTCGCTAAGTATCCCTATAGAGCTAGGTAAAGAGCAAAAAGTAGAGCTAAATCCACTATCAAAAATAAACATTAACGCTTCTAAGCTTTCTGTTTTAGTGGTGGATGACAACGACATAAACAGACTCGTTCTTGATGCGTCGCTTAATAAACTCAATATAAAGCCAGACTTTGCAGTAGATGGGCAAGATGCCATATTTAAATGCGAGCAAAAGCATTACGACCTTATTTTTATGGATTGTATTATGCCTATACTCGATGGTTTTGAGGCTACAAAACAACTGCGTTCAAAAAGTATCTGTCCGCACGATTCAACCTATATTGTTGCCCTTACAGCCAATACTTCATCGCAAGATAAATTAGCGTGCAAACAAGCTGGTATGGATATGTTTATTTCAAAACCGTTTAAAATGCATTCTTTAGAAGTCGCTATTGCGTCAGCGGCGCAATTACTAAAGCTTTAAAAATATTAGCTTTGCACACTTAACCGCGTGCTAAATATAGTTAGATAAGGCATTAACAATGAAAAACATAATTAGAACTATATTACTAACTGTCCTTATTGTTGCAGTATTTAAAGGCGTTTCCACTGGGCAATGGAGCTCATCAATAACAATAGTTATCGTATCAGGCGTATTGCTGTTAGTTACATTTATCAGTGCTAAGTCATCACGTGGATCATCTGCTTATACTGGCAGTGACTCAACAGCTTCCTCTAGCAGTAACTCATCACATTCTTATACAAATTGCGGCGGCGATTCTGGTGGTGGGTGCGATTAAATCGTGTGCTAATTCTTAAGCATTAAAAAAGCCGCCTTTGGAGAAGGGCGGCTTGGGTTAACAAACAGCTATGGGTGTAGCCTTGCTGTTATATCAAGAGAGTTTTTACTAATTACATTAAGCAGCGCTTTGATCAGCTTCTTCAGAGTGACGAATTAAATAATCAAATGCGCCTAAGCTTGCTGTTGCACCGCTGCCCATTGCAATAATAATTTGTTTAAACGGAGTATTGGTTGCATCCCCCGCGCCATAAATGCCTGGTAATGAAGTTGCGCCTTTAGCATCAATTAGTATTTCACCAAATTTGCTTAATTCAAGGTCGCTGTCTTTTAACCACTCGGTATTTGGTATTAAGCCTATTTGTACAAATATACCGGCAAGTTCAAGCTCTTTGCTCTCCCCCGACACTCTATCTGTGTACATTAAGCCAGTTACTTTTTTACCATCACCAAGTACTTCGGTTGTTTGTGCACTTTTTATAATAGTAATATTAGCCATGCTTTTAGCTTTACGAATAAGCACTTCATCGGCTCGTAGTGTGTCTGCAAATTCAAGTACCGTAACGCTTTGCACAATATTAGCTAAATCGATTGCCGCTTCTATACCTGAATTACCACCACCAATTACAGCAACAGGTTTGCCTTTAAATAAAGGGCCGTCGCAATGTGGGCAATATGCCACACCGTGGCCACGATACTCTTGCTCACCTGGTACGTTCATTTCGCGCCAGCGTGCACCAGTTGCAAGTACGAGCGACTTAGCTTTAAGTACTGCGCCATTTTCTAGTGTAATTTCGTAACCATTGTTATAACCAAGTGCCGCTGCACGCTGATTATGCATTACATCTACATCGTATTCTTTAACGTGCTCTTCAAGCTGGGCAACCAATTTAGGCCCTTCAGTCGCTTTAATCGAAATAAAGTTCTCTATTGCTAGTGTATCGGCAACTTGTCCACCAAATCTATCAGCAACAATGCCTGTATTTAACCCTTTTCGTGCTGAGTAAATTGCAGCCGACGCGCCCGCTGGGCCGCCACCAACTACCAGTACATCAAACTCGTCTTTTTCGCTTAGCGCTGCTGCTTGTTTAGCAGCCCCTTTGCTATCTACTTTATTAAGTATGTCAGTAAGGCTTAGTGCACCTTGGCTAAATGGTTCGCCATTTAAATATACAGCCGGAACAGCTAAAATATTTCGTTCTTCTACTTCATCTTGAAATAATGCACCGTCAATCATGGTGGCTTTAATATTACTGTTTGTCGCTGCCATAGTGTTAAGTGCTTGCACTACTTGCGGGCACGTTTGGCAACTTAAACTTATGTATACTTCAAAGTTCAGCTCTTGAGTAAGCGATTGTATTTGCTCAATGTCTTCGCTTTTAGCTTTACTTGCGTGTCCGCCAGTATGCAAAAGTGCTAACACTAAACTTGTGAATTCATGACCCATAGGTACGCCTGCAAACGTAACATGAGTTTTTTTAATAGGCGAATGTACAACCATTGACGGGCGACGTGCGCTTGTATCAGGATTGCTTATTACAGTAAATTTATCGCTTAGTGAGGCTAAATCGTTTGCTAAGCTTTCTACTTCTGCTGATTTTTTGCTGTCATCCAAGGCAATAAGCAGCTCAACAGGTTGAGTAAGCGATTCGAAATGGCTTTTTAATTGATTTTTTATGTTGTTATCTAACATGGCTTAACCCTTTTAGGAAAATTTAAACAGCAAGCCTCCCATGCCAAATAATGCATGTGCTTAAACAAGTATATTGATATAGGAGGCACCAACAAACGAATGTTCGTTGATTTAAGGGCAGTTACCTGCCCTTATAAAAGTGGGTAAACCTATATTTAGATTTTACCAACTAAATCTAGTGAAGGTGCAAGTGTGTCTTCACCTGGCTGCCAAGATGCAGGGCAAACTTCACCATCGTGAGTTGCAATGTATTGTGCAGCTTGTACTTTACGAACTAGTTCTTTAGCGCTTCGGCCAATTCCTAAATCGTGAGTTTCGATTACTTTAATTTCGCCTTCTGGGTTCATTACAAATGTACCGCGAAGTGCTAAACCTTCTTCTTCAATCATTACACCAAAGCTACGTGTAATACGCCCTGTTGGGTCGCCAATCATTGGGTAAGTAATTTTACCGATAGTGTCTGACGTGTCATGCCATGCTTTGTGAGTAAAATGAGTGTCAGTAGATACTGAGTAAACTTCTACGCCCATTTCTTGAAGTTGTGCATAGTAATCTGCAAGGTCACCTAATTCGGTAGGACATACAAATGTAAAGTCTGCTGGGTAAAAGAAGAAGATAGACCATTTACCTAGAACATCTTTTTCAGACAATTCTACAAAGTCACCGTTGTGGTAAGCGGTTGCATTGAATGGTTGTAATTTTGTATTGATTAATGAAGTGCTCATGGTATTTCCTCATCTGTGTTTATGTATTTTAAAAGTAATCAACGCTTTCGTTTTAAACGACCTTCTGCGTTGGCTTGGTTAATACAATAAGGCCAATGGGAAATTAAATAAAATTGATTGTTTAGATTAAAACAATCGGTTTTTTGGATTGAACTATGTAATCATTGTTATCGTATGCATTATGTGAATTGTAAACGCTGGCGAATTATTAAGACCGCTAATCGCAATACTGCTACAATAGCCGCGCTTCAAATAAGTTATTAAATATAAGGCACACCGTAATGGAAAAATTTGTTAACCATATACAGCTAGGTTACCTAGGCTTAATCCCGTTTTTAGGGTGTGTAGGTTGGCCTCTCATGTTTGGCAGTAATAGTCTTAACTTGGAGTTTTTTACTTTTTACAGTATCGCCATTTTAGCATTTATGGCGGGTAACTTATGGCGCGCCGGAGAGCAAACTTATAACAATGCGATAAAAGCTGTTGCGCCTGTAATACCTATACCATTTTTATCATTTTTACCTGTTGAGTGGGCACTCGCTTGGTTAGGTGCTAGTTTTTGGTTAGTACTTTTATTTGAAAAAGCCACGCCGCAATGGCAAACCTATCATAAAGATTATCAAAAAATGCGCTTTGTACTTACCTCTGTTGTGTTTGTGTGTCATATCCTTACTATTGGTATGAGTATTTACCCTAAATAACAGCTGTAAACTTAAATATTGCGTGGTAATAAGGTAATATCCGCGCACTGCTATTTGAGGACACACCATGATTGACCAACTACGCCAACAACTCGACGAACTTGGCGAAAACTACGTAGAAAAAAACGCTGCATTTAAAATCAAAGTGATCCCATTTTTTTGTGCTATTCGCATTAAAAAAGATCATAAAAGCGAAGGTCGTTTAAGCTTTTATTCAAGTCAATTACTCGAAATATTTTTAGTCGTCTTATTTTTGCTATTCGGTTTAACACTGTACGATACAGATGCAGGATTTACTCACGGCCCTATTCATATTGCCTTTGCCATTTTAATTACCTTTAATCTTATTATTAAACAAATCGCTATTGAAGGGTTAAAAACCAGACTTGCGTTTCATCGTTTACTAGCAAAAGACTCACAAACAAATAGCGATATAAATAATACTGCTACAAACATAAACGCTAAATAAAATATGTATTTAAATCCTCAATGGCGAATACTCACCGTAGGCGATGGCGATTTATCGTTTTCGAACGCTATTTACACTCATCTATCGCCAAAAGCTTTGGTTGCATCCACTTACGATGACCAAACTACTATTGAGCAAAAATACCAGCACAATGCACTTAGCAACTTAAAAGCGCATAACGTTGAGGTACTTAATAGTTTTGATGTAACAAACCATGCATGTTGGCAAGCTCTAAGTGAAAACCAGCACAGCTTTGATGTGGTTATTTTTCAGTTTCCGCTTATACCTGCATTTGTTGGCCGAGAAGCGTTTGAAAACAACACGCGCCAAACCAGTATGAACGTATTAAACCGCGCTTTACTGCACCAATTTATTAAATACGCTAACGAATACGCGCTTGATAAAAATGGGCCAATGCTTTGTTACATCACCTCAAAGGATGTAAAACCTTATCGAGAATGGAATATAGAGGGGAGTTTAAATAACGGTTTAACCGCAGATTACTTAGGCCAAATCCCATTTGATATTAGCCATTTTGAAGGTTATAAAATTCGTAATGTTGACCGCGATAAACACGTTAAAGACACAAGCGGCATAACTTACGTTTTCAGCCCAAAAAGTCTCGATAAACATACTAGCGAATTAAGCTCACGCCTTACAAAGCCTGCATACTTAACATCTAACCATTGCCCCCTATGCCGCGTTGGGCCTTATGTGGCAAGCGAGGACGAAGCCAAGCATCTAAACGCTAAAAAGCATCAGCAAATGCTACATCTTGAAAGCGATTGGCAACAATGGCTAAATGAGTTTTATCGCTAATTAATAGCCCTGCTATTGTTAATTCAATTATACGTTTTCGTGTTTAATTAAATCAGCCGCTTTTTCAGCAATCGCAATTACCGGCGCATTTGTGTTGCCGGTAATAATAGTAGGCATAATCGACGCATCAACTACGCGTAAGTTACTTACCCCGTGTACTCGTAAATTAGTATCTACCACTGCCATTGAGTCTTGCCCCATTTTACATGTCCCGACCGGGTGATATTCGGTATCTGCAGTTTGGCGTATAAACTCAATTAGCTGCTCATCATTATTTATATCAAGCGGGTAGAGCATTTTACCGCGTATGTTATCAAAAGCGTTGCTTTGCATAATAGCGAGTGTTTTTTTAAGGCCTGCAAGCATTACAGTTAAATCATCTGGGTGGCTTAAGTAATTAGGGTCAATAAGTGGTGCACTACGCGGGTTGTTATCTGCTAATGTAATCGTGCCTCGGCTTTTAGGGCGCATAATACTGCTGTGTATACTGTAACCATGCCCAGTGTGTAATTTACGACTATGATCGTCCACCAGCCCAATTACAAATTCTAGCTGCACATCGGGCGCTGGCGAGCCTTCAAATAATTTAATAAACGCGTGCGACTCTGCAAAATTACTGGTTAATCGCCCTTCTCGTTTACTAAACCAGTTAACGCATCCTTTTAAAATGCTGGCAATGCCATGCGGGCTTATACCAAATGTGCCTTTACTTGTTTTTGATTTATAAAGTGGCACTACCGTTAAGTGATCTTGTAAATTAGCGCCAACACCTTCAAGTACGTGCTGAACCTTAATGTTATGTGCACTTAACTGCTCTTTTGGGCCAATACCCGAAAGCATTAATATTTGCGGCGAATTAATAGCGCCAGCACTGAGTATTACCTCTTTTTTAGCACGTAAATTAATAGCCTCTTTATTGCGCTCTATTTGCACACCTTGCGCTATCTTATTGGTTACATTTATTTTATTAACGTGGCTATGGGTTAATACCGTTAAATTCGGGCGGTTTAAATACGGTGTTAAATATGCTTTTGCTGCACTACAACGCTCGCCATTGTGCTGAGTTACCTGCGATAAACGCGCGCCGCTTTGCTCTTTGCCATTTATATCGTCGCTTAAATTAACGCTCTGCTCAGCACAGGCATTTAAAAAATATTGGTTTACATTGCTTGGGTTACTTAGCTCTTGTACATGTAGCGGGCCTTTTGTTCCGTGCAGCTCATTATTTATAAACGCTTTATTGTTCTCAGATTTAATAAAGTACGGGAGTAAACTCTTAAAATCCCAGCCTTCATTACCAAGCTGTGCCCAATTATCGTAATCGTATTTGTTACCGCGAATATAAACCATTGCATTGGTAGAGCTTGACCCACCCAATACTTTGCCGCGCGGCACAAAACCACAGCGGTTATTAAGCTCTTTTTGTGGCACCGTATTGTAATGCCAGCTATTTATGCCATAAGGCACACTCGCTGCTATGCCAGCTGGCATTTGCACAAATGCATTTTTATCGCTGCCGCCAGCTTCAATTAAACACACACTGACATTTTTATCCTCAGACAATCGCGATGCCATAACGCAGCCGCCACTGCCTGCGCCAATCACAATGTAATCAAATGTTATATTGTTCATGGTGTACCTTCATAAAAGTTTTAAATGGCCTTAACAGTAATAGTGCATAGAAAAACCCAATAAAACTTGATATTTTTAGACATCACTTATTTGGGGTTAACCATGAGCAGCCTAATCAGAGCCACGTCATTACAAGGTATAGACACGCTAATTAGCGAATTTGGCGGCGATCCGCATGAAATAATGCAAAGCTGTAATATTAATAACGTTGACTTTAAAAATCTCGATAACCAATATTTATCTTATCGAGATTACGCTGAGCTTTTAGAGTACTGTGCTTGTAAGTTCAATTGCTCTAGTTTTGGCCTTAAGCTCGCAAGTAGACAAAATTTTGATATTTTAGGACATATTGCAATAGCTGCCAAAAGTAGTACTAATTTAGGTGATGCACTTAATTGGGTTATTAAATACCTTCACTTACACAGCCCTGCACTTAGCTTAAACTCGCACCCTTTAGAGAATGATAAAAGCTTGTTTTTATCATTCGAAATTAATTTAAAACCATTACCGCACATAAACCAAGTCATTGAGCTAACCATTGGTTTAGCATTAGCTGTTATTAAAAAGCTGAGTAATAACCGCTGTAAACCAATTAATATATTTTTGCCAAAAAAGTTAAGTACTAATACTCGTGCCTATAACACTTACTTTGGTTGTAACGTTATAGAGCATCGCAACAGCGCTGGCATTGTAATCTCAAAAAGTGATTTAACTCTTGAGCTTGATCACCCTAAACTAAATAAAGTACAAGCAGCGCTAAACTTCTTGGCAAAAAACAAAGAACACACACAACCGTTGCCCAACCAAGTTAGTGCGCTAATTAGGCCTATGCTTCCTATTTATCAATGTAGTAACCAAACTATTTCAGCTGCGCTGGGTATGCACCCGCGTACTCTGCATCGAGAACTTATCAAACATAATACGAGTTTTGTAAAACTAAAAGATGCCACTCGCCGCGCTTTAGCTGCACACTATTTAGCGCAAAACCAATTTACAATCTCAACCATATCTGAGCTTTTAGGATATCAGGAACAAGCAACACTAAGTGTTAATGTTAAACGCTGGTTTGGATGTTCTCCTCGAGCATATAGAACTAAAAAAATGTTAAACTAAATACTCTTATTATTTTTATTTAAGCTAAGGAGTGAGCATGAACTTTGTTATTGTTGGCACCAATTTTATTAGCGACACATTGTTAGCCGCTGCAAATACGTTAAACGATTTTAATTTATATGGGGTGTGCTCGCGCGCAGTATCTAGCGGCGAAGCATTTTTAGCCAAACACCCACAAAATGCACAAGCAAAAATTTTCACCTCAATCGAGCAAGTTTGCCAAGATCAAAATGTCGATGCTGTCTACATAGCCGCCCCTAATAGCTTACACAAACAATATGCCGTTATGTGTCTAGAAGCGGGTAAACATGTCCTTGGCGAAAAACCATCAGCTGCCAATTCTAAAGAGCTTGCAAGCATTATAGCTACAGCAAAAAAGCATCAGCGCCTTTACATGGAAGCCATGATGACCTCTCACTTGCCTAACTATGAACAGCTACAACAGGCAATGGTAAAAATTGGCACACCACGTAAATATATTGGCCAGTACAGTCAATACTCATCGCGTTACGATAAGTATAAAAATGGAGAACGCCCAAACACATTTTTACCCGAGTTTGCAAATGGTGCTTTAGTTGATTTAGGGATTTACCCGCTGTATTTATTAATTGCACTTTGGGGGGCACCAAAAAGCGTGAGTGCCAGTGGCGTATTGCTCGATACTGGTGTAGATGGTGCGGGCGATGTATTACTAAACTATGCAGATAAACAAGCCGTTATTAGTTACTCCAAAATATCGCAAGGCGACAACATAACCGAAATACAAGGCGAGCTTGGGCGCATACGTATAGAAGCCGTATCGCAACTTAAAAAAGTGGAATTTATTGCTAATAATGGTGATGTAGAGATTATATCCCAGCCGTTTGATGAGCACTTTATGAAATACGAAGTTGAGCATTTCATGTCATTAGTGAAGCAAAATATCCTTGAGTCACCTGTTAATACGCACATTTTAGCCAGTAACGTAATGAGCGTTCTTGATGAAGCGCGCAAACAGCTTGGGGTTGTGTACCCTAACGACTAATTAAATAAAATATGGGCGTTAACCAACGACAGCTAACGCCCAGAAGAAAGCTTAAATAGCTCTCGTACAACGACACATTTTACAAAACACTTTAAAATAGCGATCCCCATCCATGGGCAATCAAATACTTCTACAACAAACTTAACACTGACAACCCAACTCGGTTTATTACCAATATTTATTACTCAATAACCTTAAATCTAACCTAACACATAAAAACATTACCAATCAAGCTGGCCAATTACATTATTTTAAACTAAATTGGTAATACAAGAATGCAACCGTTGGTGTATAGTGGTTTTTAACCCTAACATCGCGTTAGAATTTTGACATAATAGTGAATTTTAAGGTAACCTCTGATATTAACAGTTGGTTTTGACTTATAGGCCCCAGAGGCCATTATTCCTTAAGGTAATGAAGGTAAAGTATGGGTAATCGTCGCTTATTTTGGCGCATAGTTGATAAAATTGAGTCTTTAATAAATCAAGGCGAATTTTCTGCTGGGAGTCGTTTACCACCTGAACGTGAACTTGCAGAAATGTTTGATGTAAGCCGCCCTACCATTAGAGAAGCTATTATCGCATTAGAAGTACGTGGCCGAGTTGAAGTTAAAACTGGCTCTGGTGTTTACGTAGTAGAACAAAAAAATGCATCTATAAAATCAAAAGAGATCAGTGCATTTGAACTTACTCAAGCTCGCGCATTAATTGAAGGCGAAATTGCCGCTCTAGCTGCTCAAAGCATTACAGAAGAAGAACTAGAGCAACTAAATAAAACATTAATTGCTATGGAAAAAGGCCTGTATGTTGAGCAAGCCGATCGTGAGTTCCACGAAATTATAGCTAGAGCAACGCGTAATAAAGCACTTGAATTTGCAGTGTCTAACTTGTGGGATTTACGTTTAACAAATCCACAAATTGTTGCTGACTATGGCAGTGTGTGTAAAAACAATAACGAGTGCGTTATGGATGAACACACCGCTATTTATACAGCCCTAAAGTCGCATGATGCAAATGCAGCGCGCAGTGCAATGCACAAACATTTTAACCGCTTAATTAATGCTTTATTTGACGCTGTAGAATCGCGTGCACTTGAAGAAATTAAACGCAAAAATGATGAAAAACGAGGCCTCTACTCGCTTGATGGCTTAGTTAATAAAAGTGCCCACTAAGGCCTTTTAATCAACTGATTAAAGTTAGCAAACGCCTGTTTGCTAACTTTACCTCTTACTTTATTTACCTTCCCTATTTAATATACTTTTTATTACGTTATTTTTGGTCGCAAACACTTACCTATAAATTTAAAAAAAGATACTATGCCGCCATTAATATCGGGTGGGTTTAGCTTTTATACTCCCTGCATTACATAACTAATTGATAGAGTTACTCAACTCAAGGATAAAAATGCAAGCATCTTCAAAAAGTTATTTACTGGCTATCGTGTGTGTATTGCTTGCCATGATGACCATTCAAACGGGCGCGTCGTTTGCAAAACAGCTTTTTCCAATTGTTGGCCCTGAGGGTACGACGGCCCTTAGGCTTGGTTTTTCTGCCTTTATACTTTGCTTAGTGTTTAAACCTTGGAAACACTTACCCACTACGGGTAATCGTATTCCTATAATTGTGTATGGTTTAAGTTTAGGCGGCATGAACATTTTGTTTTATTACGCTATTGAACGCATTCCACTAGGCATTGGTGTAGCACTTGAATTTACAGGCCCGCTTGCTGTTGCCTTATTTTCATCACGCCGCAAACGTGATTTATTTTGGGTTGCCTGTGCTATTGCTGGTATTTTGCTTCTGCTTCCTGATATGAGCGGGCAAGATAGCCTTGATCCATTAGGTGTAGCGCTTGCGCTTGGTGCCGGTGCATGTTGGGCAGGTTATATATTATTTGGTAAAAAAACCGGCACACAAAGCTCTGGTGGAGCCACTGTCGCATTGGGCATGACTGTTGCCGCTATAGTGCTAGTGCCTTACGGTGGCATTATGCAAAGCCCCGCGTTTACATGGGAAATTATCCCACTGGGTATTGGTATTGCTATTTTATCAAGCGCACTGCCTTACACACTTGAAATGGTTGCACTGCGTAACATGCCTTCACAAGGGTTTAGCGTAATGATGAGTTTAGAGCCTGCAATAGCTTCGCTCGCAGGGTTTATTATACTGGGTGAATTGCTTACTTTATGGCAGTGGCTCGCTATTTTGCTTGTAATTATTGCATCTGTTGGTAGCTCGTTTTCAAACGCAAAAAAACAGGCTACTTAGTTAACTACCAAACTAACCTAAACAACACAATAAAATCACCATACAACATGGTGACTTTATTGTGTTGTATCCGGTAATTTTTTAACTCACAGCCTTACTTTGCTTTTTAGTTGTAACCAAATAACCAATCAACGAAATAAGCGGCATACCCGTAGCCACCAGTGCAATACCAGTCCAACCACCCACTTCATATAATGGGCTGGCAATAAGCGAGCCTACTGCGCCACCTACAAATATGCTAGTCATATAAATAGCGTTTAAACGCGCACGGCTTTGTGGTTCTAGTGCGTACACTGCACGTTGACCCAATACCATATTGGCCTGCACAGAAAAATCAATAAACACACCGGTTAATGCCAATACTATAATGCCGTAAGGTAACTCAAATAAGCTTGGTAAAAAGCACAGTGCTGCAATGAGTTTGGCCAGTAACGATAACTGATGCGTATAGCCCTTATCAGCCAAACGCCCAACAATAGGAGCTGCTACAGCACCTGCGGCGCCCACTAGTGCAAACAATGCTATTTCTGATTGGGATAAACCATACTCACGGGCAAGCACAACCGGTACGCTCGTCCAAAATAAGCTGAACGATGCAAACATTAACGCTTGAAAAAGTGAACGTTGGCGCAGCACTGGCTGGCTTATCATTAATTGTTTCAGCGATTTTAATAACTTAAAATACGTTGTTTTATGGGTTGGTTGCCTACTTGGAATAGCAAAATAAATTACACCAGCAATAAACACCATACACCCTGCTGCAAAGTAAAATACAGCGCGCCAACCAAAGTGATCGGCTATTAAGCTCGATATAGGTCTTGCTAGCAAAATACCTAACAACAAACCCGCCATAATATTACCAAGAACTTGTCCGCGTTTTTCGTCAGACGATAAATGCGCAGCAAGTGGAATAAGCACCTGAACAGAAACCGAACTTATACCTATCATCAAACACAAAATAAGCATTACATTAGGTGAATTAGCAAGTGCCGTACCCACTAAACTCAAAAACGACACACCAAGAGTGACCAACATAAGCTTTTTATTTTCAACTAAATCAGCTAGTGGTACTAAAAAAAACAACCCCAAAGCGTAGCCTATTTGTGTAAGCGATACGATAAGGCTAGCACTGTGCGCACTTAATCCAACTTCTGGGGCAAGTAACTCAATAATAGGTTGAGCGTAATAAATATTGGCAACAATAAGACCGCAACACAAAGCAATAATAGTAACGAGTGTATTGCTAAGAGGTTGCGCTGAAACGCCTGTTTGGGTCATGTGTGTCTCTACTTTATAAAAATAATAAAACCCAACCCGCAAACGCGGGTTGGGTTTCTACAAAAAACTAAACTTTATTTTATTGGTGATGGCTGCCCATGTGGGCTTGAGCGTAAATACTGTTTAGGTGCAGTTACTGTAGCGCCAAGCTCTGCAGCTGCATGCCACGGCCAGTGCGGGTTATATAAAATGCCACGCGCTAGTGCTACGCCATCGGCTTGCTGCTCACTAATAATATCTTCGGCTTGTTGCGCCTGTGTAATTAAACCCACCGCTATAACAGGCATTTTAACCGCTTCTTTTATGGCTGTTGCAAACGGTACCTGGAAATTAGGTTTAACTGGTATTTGTTGCTCTGGGCTTAGGCCCGCCGTACTTACATGAATAAAATCACAACCTAGTTCATCAAGCGCTTTACTAAGCACTATCGATTGATCTAAATCCCAGCCACCTTCAACCCAATCGGTTGCCGAAATACGCACACCCACTGCTTTATTACTGGGGAATACCGCTCTTACCGCTTTAAACACATCAAGTAATAAGCGCATTCTGTTTTCTAGGCTGCCACCGTAGTTGTCATCTCGCTTGTTTGAAAGTGGCGACAAAAATTGATGTAACAGGTAACCGTGCGCACCATGAAGCTCGATTAAATCAAGGCCGAGTTCATCAGCGCGTTTAGCTGCACTTACAAAATCTTTAATTAGTGAATCTATGTCAGATTGGCTCATTGCTTTTGGCACTGGGCTGTTAGCGTCGTACGCAATTGCCGAAGGTGCGAGCGTTTGCCAGCCATTTACATCATCAGGTGCAATGGCATCGCCACCGTCCCATGGTTTTTCAGTTGATGCTTTGCGTCCAGCATGCGCTAACTGAATACCAATAGGCATAGGGCTGTATTGCCTTACTGCTTTTAGGCTTTTGCCTAGTGCTTGTTGGGTTTCGTTATTCCAAAGCCCCAAATCGCCGTAGCTAATACGCCCTTCAGGGTTTACTGCTGTTGCTTCTAAAATAAGTAACCCAGCACCGCTTAAACTCAATTGGCCTAAATGAATAGTATGCCAATCGCTAGCAGCGCCATTGTTTGCTGAATACTGGCACATGGGTGCAATAATAATACGGTTATCTAACGTTACTTGCCCAAGTGATAAAGGCGAAAATAGTTGGCTCATTGTTAATCCTTAAAAACACGCACAAAAAAGTGCGGACAAAATAAAAAAGAGAATACGAAGCGGCAATCAAACACGCTCACTCAATAACTTAAACTGTCACTAATAATGGCGACTTAACATCCTTAATGGGGATCAAAATACACTTTAATAGTGCTAATAAAAGTATAAGTAATGACATTATGAAATATTAATTTTAATGTAATAATTTGTTTAACGAGCACGTCATAACACCTGCTTTAAAACATGAATGACTATTTACCTTTAAACAAGGGTGTAATTTTTAACCTAACTGTACCTAATTCCACTAAGCTATTGCTTGTATTGCCTATTAACCAAATAAAAACCCCGAAAACAAGCTATATTTATTCTATAAAAGTGAATTAAAATTCAATTTAAATATTCCCAGCTACTTCACTCCCTGATAAACTGCTTAACTTAATTTACTAATGTAAAACATTTGAACTGGGGATCACTTTTTATGTTTAAACCAAGCTTGTTAACCTTGGCTATTTCGAGCGCTGTTTCTAGCGTATTTTTATTGCCTAATGCCGCACTTGCTCAAGAAGAAGTTGCAGCTAAAAACAAATCACTCGAAGTAATTGAAGTTACAGCAACAAGGCGCAGCGGCTCGGTGCAAAATGCACCGCTAAATATTACAGCCCTTGATGCTGATATAATGAAAGATCAAAATATCAGTGAGCTTGCGGATGTAGCGCGCTGGGTACCTGGTTTAACAATTACCGATCAAGGTGGGCGCTCAGGCTCGCCTATTATTGTTCGTGGTTTAAATACAAACTCGTCTGGTCCATCATCAGATGGCGGCACAGTATCTACTTACATTAACGAAATTCCTGTTTCGGTAGATATGCGCCTAGTAGATATTGAGCGTGTTGAAGTATTAATTGGGCCACAAGGCACCCTTTATGGTGCAGGCACATTAGGCGGTGCAATTCGCTACATGCTTAAACAGCCTGAGCTTGATTTTACATCTCTTGAAGTTTACGGCGACCTGTTTCAAACAAAAGAAAGTGACTCTTTAGGTGGCGAAGGCGGTTTTATATTTAACCTTCCTATTATTGAAGATAAATTAGCAGTACGCGCCAGCTTAAACGTATATGAAGACCCCGGTTTTATCGATTACGGTTATGTAGTGCGTGAATCTGGCGTATCACTGCCAGATCCAGATTGGAGCGATAGCTCAGCAGTTAATAACAACCTTAAAAATGTAAAAGACGCCAACGGCGAAACCACCACTACAGGTCGTATTTCTGTTCGCTTTAAACCAAATGAATCGTTTGAAGGTACGCTTAACTACTTTTATCAAAACCAAGACAGTGAAGGCCGCTCGATTGTTCATTACAATAGCCTTAATGCAAACAACGGTTTAAGCGACGTAATAGGTAAATACGAATCGGCTTATCGCTTTGAAGAGCCGCGCGAGAAAAAAGATCAATTACTAAGCCTTGAACTAAAAGCCGATTTAGGTTTTGCAGAGCTAGTATCGGCAACCGGTATTTCGAGCTTTGATGCCGACGGTCAACGCGATCAAACAGACTTACTTATTCGTCTTGATTACGGCTATGAAGAATTCCCTTCGTTTTCAACGTTTACCCGTGAAATAGACGAAGAAGATACCTTCACTCAAGAAATTCGCTTAGTGTCGCAAGGCGACAGCGACTTTAACTGGATTGTGGGTGGCTTTTACAACAAAACAGAAACCGAAGCGTCAAGCCGAGAGTTTACCCCTGGGTTTGACCAATTCGCTATTGATAACTTTGGTGGCGAGCAGCTAAGACCTGACTCATTAGAATACTTAGAGCTTACAAAAAGTAAAGTCACTGAGTCTGCACTATTTGGTGAAGTTGGTTATCAAGTAACCGACAAATTAGATATTACCATTGGTGCCCGTTTTTACGAATACGATGTAGAGTCGCAAGCAGCTTTTGACTTCCCGCTAGCCAATACATTGTATGGTGGAGTAGATCCTGACAAAATCACCGTTGCATACGAAAAAGATGACGCTGGCGATAACGGTAACTTATTTAAATTTAATGCTAAATATCAATTTACTGATTCAGTAATGGGTTATGTAACAGTAAGTGAAGGCTTTAGAATTGGTGGTTCAAACGGTTTAGTGTCTTGTCCTGATCCAATTGTTGAGGATCAACAAACAGGTTGTGGTAAACCTGACGAATTATTATATGAAGCCGACACCACAACAAACTACGAGCTAGGCTTTAAAAGTACATGGTTTAGAAGCCAGCTACACTTTAACGCCGCGTTATTTAACGTAGATTGGGATGATGCGCAAATCACTGGCGCTACAGATATAGGTCAATTAACGTACCTTTCAAACGCAGGCAGCGCTAATGCAAAAGGGGTAGAAATTTCGACCCGTGCCATTTTATCTGACTCGTTTTCAGTTTACGCAACTTATGCCTACACAAAAGCAGAGCTAACATCAGACGCACCATTTTTGTTTAATGCCGATGGTACCGATGGCGCAGAAGACGGCGACCGTTTACCAGGCTCACCTGAAAATCAATTTTCGATGGGTGTAAACTATCAAACAGACGTGTTTAACGACAAAACGCTTGATATTAACTACGGTTTAACTGCGCAAAGCGACGTGCTTTCAAGAGTAGGGCTTCGTGATAACGGCGAAACACTACCAGGTTACAGCTTAAGTAATATATCAGCTAAATTAACAGCTGATGCATGGTCAACTACCCTATATGTTGATAACCTATTCAACAAATACGCGGTTACATCCGTTCGTCGTTCAGATGCCGATATAACATCAGCAAATGGTGCCGACATACAACGTAACTACGGCCATTACATTAATCGCCCGCTTACGGTAGGTGTTAAATTTAACTACAAATTTGAAATATAATTTATAGTAATTTTTAAACAATGTTTTAAGGCTCAAATTTATTTGAGCCTTTTTATTTTCTTTCACAAAATAATTACCAAAAACCATGCAGCCAAATTTAAAGCAACTTCATCAAAGCGCAATACACTCCCTAAACCAAGGTAAAATAGAGCAAGCACACAAAGCCCTAGTGGAGTTAGTTACACTCAAACCAGACTTTGCTGATGGGTATTTTTTGCTGGCAATGGTTAATTTAACTGTTGGGCAAATACACAAAGCAATAAAGCTCATCGAAAAAGCCCTCACCCTTGGCAAAAGTATTGAATATACCGCGCAACTTGCTAAATGTTACGCACTTACTGGCGAATTACAAAAAGCAAAAAACACCGCACTATCGGTGCCATTAAAGCAAATAACTAAAGCACTTGATGCCGACACACTCGGCGTTGCACTTACTCAAGCAGGTATTCACGAGCAAGCACTTAACTACTTTGAGCGCGCTATTACACTGTCTACAGCAGCTAACAAAGCTCAACCTCAGTTTTATTATAACTACGGTGTAAGTGCTAAGTTTTTAGGGCTATTTGATAAAGCCCAACACGCTTTTGAAAATGCCATAGCGCTTAACCAGCTGCACCATCAAAGTCATTTTGCATTAAGTGATTTAACTAAAGTAAGTACACAAAACAATCATATTGAACGCTTAAAAAACGTGTTTGAGCAAGTAACACACCCCGATGCAAAACTGCATATTGGCCATGCTTTAGCTAAAGAGTATCAAGATATTGGTGAGTTTTCAGACGCTTTTACCGCGTTAGAGCAAGGTAAAGTAGCAAAACGTGCTGTACAGCCGTTTGATCATAAAAGCTCAACTGAGTTATTTGAACATATTAAACTCTTAAGTGAACAGCACACACAAGCGCGAGTACAAGGTAACCCAACGGCAGAGCCTATTTTTGTATTAGGCATGCCCCGCTCTGGCACCACATTGGTTGAGCGTATTTTATCGAGCCACAGCGACGTGCAATCAGCCGGTGAATTACAAGACTTTGGCCTAAGTGTTAAAAAGCTAAGCCAAACGCAAACACCGCATGTACTCGACACTCAAACACTCAGTAAAGCCTACGAGCTTGATTTTAATCAGCTTGGGTCAACCTATTTAAACGCAACACGCGTAATAACAGGCAGCCATAAGCACTTTATTGATAAGCTCCCGTTTAACTTTTTTTATATCGACTTAATAACCAAAGCACTACCAAACGCTAAGATTATTTGCATGCTGCGCAACCCTATGGACACGTGTATTGGTAACTATCGCCAGTTATTTACCATTAATAACCCCTACTACGCGTACTCGCTCGATTTACTCGACACTGCAAAATTTTACAGCCGTTTTTACAAGCTAATGCAGCACTTCAGCATGCAACACAACAATATAAAATTAGTAAAATACGAAGAGTTAGTCGCACAGCCCGAGCAACAAATAAAAGAGTTAGTCAGCTTTTGTAACTTAGAGTGGCAAGAACAATGTATAGATTTTCACTTAAATACCGCTCCGGTTTCTACCGCAAGCAAGGTGCAAGTACGCCAACCACTCAACAATAAAGCAATTGGCCGTTGGAAAGCATTTAAGCCCCATACTAATGAGGCTGAGACCTACTTAAAACAACAAGATATTATAGGATGAAATATCACTTCTATTTTATATAAATTCGCTTAATTAATTTATAGTCAGGTAATTACTTTTTAAAATAAATATAAGCACTGTGACGATCAAACTTACACAGTTGCCAATGCTTACTGACAAATATTGATAGAAAAGGAATAATATAAATGGAATAAAATTCAGCTAATGTTCCCTTGAAGGGGCCACATAGTGAGTGGTATAGTTACTAAAGGATAAAAATTAAAGGATTAAAATGTTAATATTTAAAGAACTAAACTTAGTAAATATAACAAGTGACTATGGTGTCAATTCCTAATTTCAAACCATTTTAGGATCCCACATGACACCATCCCTCACCATAGAATTTATGATTACTATAAGCTTTCTTATACAGGCAATAATAGCAACT